>SKIZ01000074.1 GCA_007116135.1 Burkholderiaceae bacterium | reverse complement strand
TCCGTTTAATCCAGGGTGCCACCGGGTCGGCGATCAGTTCGTCTTCACCGACCTCATAGTCCTTTAGGTCTAAGGCGTAGGTGCCCGTGCCTTCCATGCCGGAGAACTTGGGGCAGTTGATAAGCTCCACGCCGGGGGCGTCGCAGCGCAATAAAAACATCACGTGGCGGCTCGGGTCCGAGCTCAGCTGTGCGATAGCTGCACAGTAATGGTTCGGTCCAAGGTGACTGACCCAGGGCAGCTGGCCGGTGACGCGATAGCCATTGGCCGTGGGCGTGGCAAACAATAAAAACTTTTCTATCTTGGCAAAGGTTTTCATCGGGTTTGATAGTGCCGTGCCACCGAGGCTAAAACCACTGGCATGATCCTCAAGCAACGTCTGCGACAGATACGGCGACTGGGCGTTTTGCAGGTACAGCCCGCATACGGCCTGACACCAAGTGATAAAGCCCGTAGAGCCACAGACCTTGGAGATCTCAGCCATGGCTTCTAGACCAAGGCCGAAGTCGTTGTGGCCAAATGGGGCTTTTAAGTGCGCACTCATGGCCCCAGCGCTTGCCAGAGAGTGCATCACATCGCCGGGATAAAAACCCTCGTCAATCTCGGTGGTGATGGGACGTAGATCCTGCGAGACGATGTCTTTAACATTCCCGAGCAACACCGCCGCTGCACTGTCGCTAGCCGTTGGGGTCTCAATGGTCGTGCTCGTGTTCATGCGCTTTGCCTCAATCGTGAAGTTCGAGTTTGAAGTCAATCGGGTTGCGGATGCTATTGGCCACTGGCGAATAGAAGTTGGCATGTTTGACAATCTCATCAAGAGTCTCGCGCGGTGCATCGCCTTGTACCAACACCTTGACCCGTACTTCTTGGAAGCCCATGTCGCTGGGCTGTTTATCTAAGTGACCGCCTGCGCCCCAGGCCGCACTGTTGCCAATGTCACCCTCTAGAAACAGTTCCAGACGCGAGAGCTTGACTTCGCGCCACGTGGCAACGGCCACGATGCCGACTGCCAAGCAACCACCGAGCGCGCTGAGCACGATTTCACCGGGTGCTGGTGCGGTGTTCTGGCCAAACAGATGCAGCGGTTCATCGACCACCACGGGTTCGTGATCGCCGACATAGCTCAAAGAGCGGTACTGGCCTTCAAGCACGGTGTGGACCTTGTTGGTGCCTTTGGCTGTGGGATTGTTGCGACCCTTCTGGGCGAAGGCAGCCAAGCCTTCGCTGTCAATCGGGCGCAGATGCACATTAACGGTTTGAGTCATGATGTTGCTTTCCTTTGTTGGCAGAGAGTTCGTAGAGTCCAGTCCAATAAAAAGCCAAGTGCGCCAATGACCACAATGGTGGCCATCAGGCCCTGGTAATCGAGGCGGTCGCGGGTATCGAGGATGTAATAGCCAAGCCCGGCTGTCACACCAAGCATCTCGCATGGCACGAGCACGATCCATAAGATGCCGACCGCTAAGCGAACACCGGTCAGAACATGAGCGGTGATGGCGGGCACGACAATGTGGCGAATGGTCTCCCAGCGGCTAGCGGCCAGACTCTGGCTAACTTCAAGCCAGCGAGCGTCGACGGCTTTAACACCAGACAGGGTGCTCAACATGACAGGCCACACGGCGGCATAGCCCAGCAAAAAATAAACCGGCTGGTCGCCAATACCAAACAGCATGACGGCAATGGGCATCCATGACAGCGGCGAAATCATTCGCAAGAACTGCATGCTCGGTGAGACCACGTCGTTTAACCCTTGCCACCACCCAAGCACCAGTCCTAACGGCACGCCGATCACCACCGCAATGGCCAGGCCCACGAGCACGCGCTTTAAGCTCACCGCCATGTGGTGCCAGATCTCGCCCTCGGCTAGCATCGCCACAAGCGCATGGGCTGCCGCTGTCGGTGAAAACCGCCCGGCCAGACTGTCGCCTGATACCAGCGGCACGGTCATAAGCCACCAAATGGCCAACAACCCGACAAGCCCAGCCAGACCGAGTAGCGTTTTGCGAAATGGGGTGTCAGCCAGTGTGCTCACGTCAGCTCACCACCTCGGTGCGCGCATAGCCTTCGGGCTGATTAAATGCCGCCATCCCGCCAAGGGACTCGATGGCGGCTTTTACAAAGCGGTCATCGACTAAGTCTTGGGCGACAAAGGCTGGATCCAAAGACTGCAAGAACGCCGTGTCGCCCTGCACCGTGGTGTGCTTGAGCTTCTCGACGAGCATCTCTGTGTAGCTTGGGTAGGGGTAAGGGGCAAAGCCGATGCGCTCCTGATGCCAAGCCGGATGGCGAATCGCACCACTGGCCAAATAGGTGTCGGTGGTTTGCGGGTCATTGACTAGCGTGCGCGTGAGCACCGGTTGCTGATGCGGGGTATAGCGATAGCCGCTCTCGCGCGCCAGGATCTCGGCCGTTTGTTGGCGATTGTCGTTAATCCAGTGCTGCGCTTGGACGATGGCCTGCACCACGGCTGCTGACCATTGTGGCCGCAGCTCCAAGTCACGCTCTTGCATAAAAACCACGCAGCAAGCGTGATCGCGCCAAACATCACCGGTAAAGCGCAACACCTTGCCCACACCCATGACTTCGGCCGCCGCGTTAAAGGGTTCGGCCACGATGTAGCCCGCAATACTGCGGTTAGCCAGTGCTGGCAGCATGTCCGATGGCGCCATGACCACGAGTTCGACCTCATTGTCTTGTAGATTGCGCCCGGCATTGATGACGCCGGTCAGCCCGCTTTGGCGCAACAGATCCTGCAGCACAACGTTGTGAATCGAATACCAAAAGGGCACAGCCACGCGCTGGCCACCGAGGTCAGCTAGCGTATTGATGTTTGGTGCTACGGTCAGCGCTGAACCATTGATGTGGTTCCAGGCGACCACGCGCGCGGCTACTTCGCTGGCGTAGCGTGCCCAGATCGTCATGGGTGACAACAGATGCACCACATCAACCTGGCCACTGATGAAGGCTTCGATCAGTTGCGCCCAACTGCGAAATAGTCGCGGCTGCTCGGCTTTGATGCCAGCCTCTTCAAAGAGCCCGCGCTGGTGAGCGATCAGAAGCGGTGCGGCGTCAGTAATAGGTAAATAGCCAATACGCACGGGATCGTTGGGACCCGGTTGGGCCTGAGCCTTAAAGGCCGAGAGCAAGCCAGCGCTGCCTGCAGCGGTCAGCAGCGAAGCCAGCTTCAATAGGTCACGACGGGTTTGGTATTCAGAGCACATGGGCGACCTCGTGGGTTGGAGTTTGGGTCAGCGTGGCGTTTGAGGCCAGCGGCGCGTTTGATGCGCTAGGCATGTTTTGCCTGAGCGCTTTGAGAATTTCCACGCGCAGCGCCACATAGGGGTCGCTTAGCAAGTCGCGATGGTTACCAGCCAATGTCCACTGATGACTGATCTGTGCAGGCGCACCCGAGAGCAGCACGATTCGGTCTGAGACCAAGAGCGCCTCATCAATGTCGTGGGTCACCAGTACCACTGCCATTTGATGGCGAGCGCGCGTGGCCAAGAGCAAAGCCTGCATGTGCTCACGGGTGACCTCATCGAGTGCCCCAAACGGCTCATCAAGCAACAACACATCAGGCTCGCGCGCCAAGCACCGTGCCAAGGCTGCACGTTGGGCCATGCCGCCTGAGATCTCATGCGGCATGCGACTAGCGGCGTGAGTCAGGCCCACTTCGGCCAGCGCGCTTGTCACGCGCTGCTGTCGCACGTGCGCGCCTAAGCGCGGCTGGGACTTGAAGTCCAGACCAAAGGCGACGTTTTGTGCAACCGTTAACCATGGCAATAGACCCGGGTGCTGAAACGCAATAGCCACGTTGGGCTTGGGACTTTTCAGTAAATCGCCGCCCACATACACATGACCGGCTGTGGCTTGATTTAAACCGGCCAATGTGCGCAACAGTGTGGATTTGCCCACGCCGCTTGGCCCAATGATGGTGACGATGTCGCCGCGCGCCACAGTCAGGTTTAACCCTTGCAGCACAGGGGTGTCGTGCGCAAACGCCAGCGCGACTTCTTGGAGTTGCAAAATCGGATCGGACTTCGATGGGACACTCATCTGCTTGACCTGTCACTTCAGAAAGGTGACATGGTACGAGCGCCTAAGCGCTAAACAAACGAATTTATCGTCATGCGTTTATGCGTTAATAGCTTATGCATTATGAGTTTATGACGCATATGCTTATGCCTCAGAGAGGCTGCGTCTAGGTGTAGACCCAGACGTTGGCAGGCGGTAAATTGCGCAGCACCCGATCAACGCGCGCCTCGTTTGCAAACCCACAGCAAGCCAAGGGCGACAAAGGACCGTAGGAGTAGGTCACGAGCTTTCGGATGGTGCCGGCGCGGTAGGCTTGACCGATGGCAGCCTTGATGTCGCGCGCGTGTGGATTGTTTAATAACGGTATGGAGGTCACCACATCGATGGGCGTGCGCTGCTTGAGCAAGAAATCAACGGCCGACATGTTCAGGACATCGGCTTTCTTGTATCGCTTGGTCAATAGCTGACAAAACGCCGGATCGATCTCCACCAATGTCAGTGGTTCACCGTGCAGATAAGCGGTGATGCGCCCAGTGCCCGGGCCAAGCTCGACCACGTGGCGCAGCGACGAGCCGCCTAGATCGGTTCGCTCTTGGCCAATGGGGTGGCGCAACGCGCGCGCCATGGACGCAGCCAGCGCCTCAGAGCATGAGGCGATGGCGCCAACTTGACGGGGTTGCTGCAGAAAGCGCCAGAAAAAAGTAGTCCAGGCGCCAATTGAGGGTTTGTCTTTACGAATCACGGTGGCCTTCAGAAGTTGCGCTCAATCGTAACGCAGTTCGCTGTAATCCGATACCCAAGAACTCAGATAAGCACTTTTGAGCGCCAGAGCGCCTATTTAGCGCTGCAAGACATCTAACCATTGGCGCTGCTGCTCACTAATGGCTCTAGGTGGGGTTAGCACGGCATGGGCCAAAGCGCTACGAATTTCGGGCTCCGGCTCAGGCAACGGATTTGACAACAGCGCTTTGAGCACGGCGCTCGCTTTGGTAAGGGTCTTGCCATAGAGCTCAAAGATGCCCTTGGCAGTCACGTGCTGCGATTCGTCCTCGAGCCAGCAGTCATAGTCCGTCACCATGCCCAGTGTGGCGTACGCCATTTGTGCTTCACGGGCCAAGAACACTTCGGGCACGTTGGTCATGCCAACCAGATCGCCACCCATTTGTCGCAGCCAGCCGCTCTCGGCCTGGGTGCCTAAACGCGGGCCGCTGACACAAACATAAGTCGCGGCGCGTTTGACCGGCTGACCGACTTGTTGGCCGGCTCGGATAACCGCATCCACCAGGTTGCCACTGACGGGCTTGGCGGTGGCCACATGAGCGGCAACGCCATGCCCAAAAAAAGTGCGCAGCCGATCGGCCTTGGTCCAGTCAATGTATTGCTCAGGCATCACCAATTCGCCCGGTGCCAAGGTCAGGCGCAAGCTGCCCACCGCTGAGAGGCCGAGCATCATGGTGGCACCAGCGGCTTTGAGCGCAAAGACATTGGCGCGATAGTTGATTTCATGGGGCAAAAGGCGATGGTTCTGGCCATGGCGCGCCAGAAACAGGATCAGATGCTCACCGAACTGGCCAAGCAAGATCTCGCCCGAGGCATCACCAAATGGTGTGGCGCCAGATAAGCGTTGTTTGATGTTCAGGCCGGGCAGATCGTACAAACCGGTGCCACCGACGACAGCTAACATATGGACTCCTTGGGTGTGGTGCGAATGACTTGCGTTAAATGGTCGTTCGGGTCGCGCACGACTCGATCTGAGTGCGCGCGGCGAATTCCTCTCATGCCAAGCCTCTAAAGAATGTGTCAGGTATCACCGGATGATGGTTCAGTCGTGGACGCATGTCAGCAGCTTAGTTGATTGATAAAGCGACGGTCGATGAGGTCTTTGGCGCGCATGACCCATCGCCCTTGCCAGCCTAACGGTCCCCAAGAGGCGATGGCCCGGCCGTCACCGGTATTAAGTAGTGCGAGTGCTCGGGTCTGCGGCGTAAAGGTCGCGAGCGCTTGAGCGCTTATCGCCCGCTGCAGGTTAGTCGCCAGTGTTGCGCCCATGCGCACCGCGTACACACCGGATTTGGGCGCCGGTGTGGGCAGGCTCGCACAATCACCAGCGGCAAAAATATTGGGGTGCGAGCGGCATCGCAAGGTTTCATCGACTTCGATAAAGCCCGCTTGATCGGTTTGCAAACGGCCACGCGCGTGCGCCTGTTGCTGCCAGGCATGGGGTTGTGCACCGGTGGCCCAAATCACCAGGTCGGTTTGTTGATCAATCGTGTCAGACCAGTCGGTGCCCAACTCAACGGTGACCTTGGCGCGCTTCAAAGCGGCCAAGGCCCGCCGTCGCGCTGGCTGGCTAAAGCCCGGCAAAATGGTGGCTGCGCGCGTGATCAGGCGTGCCTCGATGGCTTGCTCGGGCTTGAGTCGCTGCAAAAACCCACGCACGCACAAAAGACTCTCCACCCCAGCGGCACCGGCGCCCACAGTGGTTAGCCGAAGTGGCGTGTGCGGGTTTTGGGTTTGCCAATCGGTTAACCATTGCTCGTATCGTGTGCGCAAGGTGGCTAGGGGCCGCATGGATAACATGGTTGCCTGACTGTCTGGCGGCGTAAGGGTCGAGCCAATGTTGATCGATAGCCAATCGTAGGTCAAGCACTGGTCATCTGATAGCCAAATTGTTTGTGCATCCGGATCGAGTTTGACCAATGCGACCTCAATGAGCCGAGCGCCTGCGCGCTGACACAGTTGCTCGAAATCAACCACGGTTTGCTCAAAGGCGTATTGGCCAGCCAACCACCCGGGAATCATGCCCGAGTAAGGGGCCTTAGTTACCGGTGCGACCACCACGAGCTCGACTTCATCGGCCGGTTGCGCCGCCCACGACTTGAGTACCAAGGCGTGGGCGTGACCGGCCCCCACGAGAATGACGCGTCTCATGGCGCATCCTCCAGGAAGTGTGCCGGCAGATGCGCAAGGTCGCGTGCCTCGTCTATGTCAGTGACTGCGGCTTGCTCGTGCCAGCGCAAGCCCAGTTCTCGCAGTCGCTCGCGGGTTTGGCTCATGACCTGTGCACTGCTCCAGGGCATGTCGGTAAACAAAGTGGGCCATGCGCGTTTCAGACCAATGAGCGCATAACCGCCATCGAGCGCCGGGGTCAACACCGCATCGTGGGTTGACAGTGCCGCACAGGCTTGCTCGAGGTGCGCAGTGCTTAGGTCAGGGGCATCGGTGCCGATCATCACGCAAGCGCTGTGGTCTTGCAAGACACGTTCGAAGGCAAGCCTCATGCGTTGACCTAGATCGCCTGTGACTTGCTCGGTCACGGGCATATCGTGAGCCAGGGTGACAAAGGCCTCATGCTCAACACAGGGGGTCACGCACAGCTCAACATGCGCAAAGGTTTGCGCGGCGCGCGCGCAATCAATCGTGTGTGCCAACAAACGGCGAGC
>SKIZ01000159.1 GCA_007116135.1 Burkholderiaceae bacterium | reverse complement strand
GCAGTTCGTCTTGCAAACTGTGACCATTGGCTTGGGCCTTGCCATGCAGTGAGTCGCGCAGGCGGTCGGTTTCGAATTTGCCGGGCAACAAGTTATTGATTGTCACGTTGTGGGCGGCCACTTCACGGGCAATGCCAGCCACAACGCCGGTCAGACCGGCGCGCGCGCCATTGGACAGCGTCAAACCATCAATCGGTGCTTTGACCGAGGTCGACGTGATGTTCACGATACGGCCAAAGCCGCGCGCAATCATGCCATCGATCGTTGCCTTGATGAGTTCTAGGGGCGTGATCATGTTTTGTTCGAGGGCTTTGATCCAGTGATCACGTTCAAAGTCCCGAAACTCGCCGCGCGGCGGCCCGCCTGCGTTGGTAATCAAGATATCGACGCTTGGCGCGGCCGCTAAAACCGCTTGTTGGCCCTGGGGTTGGGCGATATTGGCGGCAACGGCCTTGACTTGAACGCCGTAGCCAGCCAATGCCTTGGCGGCTTGTTCAAGGGTGTCTGCCGAACGGGCATTGATGACGAGATTGACACCCTCGCGTGCCAGAGCATCGGCGCAGGCGTAGCCTAAACCTTTACTGGCACCGCAAACCACGGCCCACTTGCCTTGAATCCCTAAATCCATTTCTTGTGTGCTCCTGCGTGACTTTGCTCTGGCGCTAGCTTGCCTTCTGTAAGTTGCCAACATCGATTTGAAGTCGTGTGGGCTTTTGCAATAGCTCGATTAAAACCATCGCGCGCATCTCGCCGTCGTCCATCTGATAGATCGCCTCAACGCCTTTAAAGGGTCCTTCCTTGATTTGGACCAAATCGCCTGGTTGGTACTGAGCCAGAGGCGTTTGGGCCAGGTCGCTTTGTTTTTGTTGCAACAGTCCAATGAGGCCCGGGTCAACGCGGGCCGGTTCGGTGCCGAAGGTCACTAGTTTGCTTACACCCAATGTGGATCGAATCGGCGCCCAGCTGCGACCAGACAAGGTCGTATCAAGCTCGATAAACAAGTAGCGCGCAAATAACGGCTCTGGCACCACTTCGAAGGCCTTGCGACTGACGCGTTTTTTGGGGATGGTCGGCAAAAAGCAATGAAAGCCCTGGCGCTCTAAATTAACGAGCGCGCGAGTCTCTTGACGGGGTTTTGTGTGAACGACATACCAGAACATTCCGGCATTTTATGGCACAACGGTTAAATCAACCCACCGATGCCGTTAGCGCCATGCAATTTCTTGCGTTTTTGTGCCTGCCTTGGTCTACGGTAAGATCTAAATAACGCAGTCAACCTGAATTGACGTGCCAACCGACCATGCGCTTATGACCAGAATTGATTCATCGCCCGGTGTATCTCTGTACCCAAATCCGAGAGCCGCCCCAGCCCAGCAGCCCTATGAGGCAGGGTGCGCGCGACCGCTCAGTCAGCAGGGGTTTGCCCAAGCCTGGGCCGAGATCAGCCAGTGGCCCGGCTATGAAGCCACTGCTTTGGTTGAGCTGCCAGCGCTTGCGCACTCGCTTGGGCTTGGGTCCGTCTACTACAAGGACGAGCATCGACGTTTTGCTTTAAAGAGCTTTAAGGCGCTTGGCGGGGCCTACGCCGTTTTTCGGCTGATCCAGCAGGCTGTCGTTGACCAATATGGGGTCAGCGCACCAAGTGCTCAGGCCCTGTTATCCGGAAAGTATGACGACGTGGTCAGGCGATTGACAGTGACGTGCGCCACCGATGGCAACCATGGCCGCTCAGTGGCTTGGGGTGCGCAAATGTTTGGCTGCCAGTGCGTCATCTACGTACACTCGCAAGTCAGTCAGTCCCGTGCCGATGCCATTGCCGCGTTCGGCGCGTGTGTTGACCGTGTCGCTGGCAACTATGACGATTCGGTGCGCCACGCCGCCCAACAGGCGCACAAGCATGGCTGGCACGTGGTCTCTGACACCACCTATGAGGGCTATCGTGATATCCCGATCGATGTCATGCACGGCTATGGTGTGATGGCTCGGGAGATCATTGACGCCTTCGGTCATGAGCCGCCAACGCACGTGATTGTTCAAGCTGGCGTGGGCGCATTTGCCGCGTCAGTTTGTGCGTCGTTTTGGCTGGCCTGGAAAGCCAAGCGGCCTCGGTTCGTGGTCGTTGAGCCCAAAGCGGCCGATTGCCTCTTTCAAAGTGCCATGGCCAGCCGCCTGGTGGCCGTGCCCGGTGAGCTCGAGACCGTCATGGCGGGTCTGGCGTGCGGTGAAGTCTCACCAGTGGCCTGGGAGATTCTGGCCGATGGGGCCAATGATTTTGCCCGCATTGATGATGATTTCGCGCTCCAAGGCATGCGACGACTGGCCCAGCCCGCGCCTGGCGATGTGGCGGTGGTTTCGGGCGAAACCGGCGCCGCGGGGCTCGGATTGTTGCTTGCGGTGCAAGACCAGCGCGACTTGCGCCAAGCGCTTGGGCTTGACCAACATTCACGCGTGTTGTTGCTTGGCAGCGAAGGCGACACAGACCCCGCCATTTATCGTGAGGTGGTCGGCCAAAGCGCCGAACAAGTGTTGGCGGTGTGATCCCTGAATTAAATGAGTGGGGTGTCCGGCGGTACCCCGTGCCTGAGTTGGAAATGCTACCCTTAGCGCTTCGTGTTTTGTCTGCAGAAGGGAAATCGATATGCTGATTACCAAACAATGCTTAAAGCGCGCGATCGCACCGGTGGTGCTTGGCGCTTTGGTTACTCTACCGTTTTCAGCGATTGCACAGGGTTTGCCGGTGGGCACCTTTGCCACCGTCAATGGGCAGCCGCTGTCGGACTCGTTGCTTGAATCCAATGTTCGCGCCAATGTCGCACGTGGCCAGGCTGATACGCCGCAACTGCGTCAAGCACTAGAGAGCGAGATTATCGGGCGCGAGGTGCTCGCCCAAGAGGCGCAAAAGCTAAAGCTTGAGCAGACCGCTCAAGCCCAGGCCCAGTGGCAACAAATGCAACAGAACTTCTTGGCCAATTTGCTGTTGAACCATTACGCGGCCAACAATCCGGTGACCGCTGACCAAGTGCAGGCCGAATACGACGAGTTTCTCGCAGGTGTCGAAGGCGCACAGCAATACAAACTCAGTTTGATTGTGGTGCCCACCGAAACCCGCGCCCGCGAAATTATCCGTGAGCTTCGCCAAAGTGATAATCCCGCCTTGTTTGGTGAACTGGCACAAGAAGAGTCCACTGATCCCAGCCGGGCTCAAAGTGGTGAGCTTGACTGGTTGCTGCCCCAGCAAATGGTGCCAGCTGTCGGTAACGTCGTGGTCAACCTAAGCCCGGGGCAAGTGACTGCCGCGCCAATTCAGACCAATCTGGGTTGGAATGTGGTTCGCATAGACGAGGTGCGTGATTACACGCCGCCCACACTCGAGGACATCGAGAGCGACCTGCGTCAGGCGGCCGCACAAAAGCAACTCTCTGACTATATCCAGTCTTTGCAAGAAAAGGCTCAGATCATTCGCTAACGCCAAGCCCTGCTGTCTTGGGGCCCAGTGCCGTGTTGGCCTGGGCCCTTTTGTATGGGGCCTGAACGCTGGCATCGGTTGCGTTACGATCGCGGGATCGGATTGATGCAAGGAACGCGCTGTGCGCTCACCCACACTGTCAATGTCACTGCCCGTTGCAATGGGTTATGTGCCGCTGGGCATGGTGTTTGGCTTTTTGTTCGTGCAAGCGGGCGGTCAATGGTATTTGGCGTTCGCAGCAAGCCTGATGATCTACGCCGGCGCATCGCAGTTTGCGATGATTCCGATGTTAGCCGCTGGCCTGCCGGTGGCCACACTGGCCGTCGCGGCGTTGGTCATTAATTTGCGTCATGCCTTCTACGGCTTGTCGCTATTGAATGACCAGCCCGCCAACCGCTGGGCGCGCGCCTACCTGATCTTTGCGCTAACTGACGAAACATATTCACTGCTCACCACAATAAAGCCACGACCAAGCCCGGCGCAGATGGTGCGCTTGGCTGCCTTGAATCAATGCTGGTGGGTCATCGGCACGCTGTTTGGTGCCTGGGCGGGTGCGCAAATGCCCTTGGCGCTAGCGGGCCTTGAGTTTGCCTTGGCTGCCTTATTTGCTGTGTTGACCGTTGAGCAATGGCGAGCAACACGGGCTTGGCAGTCGCTGTTGCTTGCCCCCGTAAGCTACCTGGTCATGTTGTGGTTATGGCCTGCCCAAGCGCTACTTGGGGCCATGGCCGTTTGTCTGGTTGCCAGCCTGCTTTGGTCTGGCACAAGCGCCACGAGGTTTCGATGAGTCACTGGTATGTCTGGTCAGCGATCGTTGCGATGGCAGCGGTGACATTTCTTATCCGGGCGCTGCCTTTTCTGGGTGCGCGGTGGCTCAAAGGCTCGCCACGGGTGAGTCAAATTGGCGTTTTTTTGCCGCCGGCGATCATGGCGCTCTTGCTCATCCATAGCGTGCGTGAGCTCGGCGCGAGCTCACCGCAGTCGTGGTGGCCAGCCCTCGTTGCGGTGGGCGCGACGTTGCTGCTGCAGATCTTGGCCGGGCGAGCCTTGGTGAGCATCGCCTCGGGCACGGTCCTCTACATGCTTTGGTTAGCGCTTGCTTGATCGTCTTGTGCGCCCGCTTGGGCGATGGCTGCCTGCAAATGTTCGACGGGCTGTGCACCCTGAACCAAATAGCGGTTATTCAGGATGATGGCTGGCACGGCTTGTATGCCGAGCATCTGAAACCGTGTTTCGGCGGATCGAACCGCATGGGCAAACTCATCGCTTTGCAACACCTCAGATGCTTGGTGGCGCGATAGTCCGGCCTTCTCGACGGCATCAAGCAACGTTTGCGCTAAGTCCATGTCATGGGCATCCGTGAAGTAGGCCTCTAGCAGCCTTCCCTTGAGCCGCCAGGCGGCTTGATGATCACCTTGTGCGCCGGCCCAGTGAATCAGCCGATGGCAGTCAAAGGTGTTGTAGACGTGCTTGCGCCCTTGGGCGTGAAACCGAAACCCGACTTCGGCGGCCCGTTCGTAGATGCGTTGTTGGTTCAGTTTCGCTTCATCAGGCGTGATGCCGTACTTTTGTGCCAGGTATTCAAACACTTCGCGCCCACCAGG
This sequence comes from Burkholderiaceae bacterium, assembly GCA_007116135.1. Lineage (GTDB taxonomy): Bacteria > Pseudomonadota > Gammaproteobacteria > Burkholderiales > Burkholderiaceae_B > Algicoccus. The sequence goes on along the minus strand of SKIZ01000159.1, from coordinate 2,442 downwards.
TGGCATGTCTGGATTGAGCTCAAAGGGCTGTAAATACACCTGCGTCTCGATGGCCGATGTCATAAGCGCTGTCTCAAGGGTGCGATAGCCAATGGCGCACCACGGACAGGCCACATCGGATACGAAGTCAATGCGCACTGGTGTGGTCATTTGTCACCTTTAGGCCATAAGACCATTTGGGTGCAGCGAAAAGTCGCGATTTTTTTACCTGACCCTTCAACAAACACCTCGGCATCCCAAACCTGTGTATTACGTCCAAGGTGCTGCGGCCAGGTCCGGCAAGTGACAGCACCTTCGCGCACGGTGCCCAGAAAGTTTGATTTAAGCTCGATGGTAGTAAATGAGAGCGCGCCTTGGGGCAGGTGTGCATAAGTGGCAAAGCCAGCGGTGGTGTCAGCCAGTGTGACGACGCTGCCGGCATGCAGGTACGTATTGGGTGCGAAGTGTTTGGCTTCAAGAGGCATGCGGCTCTCAAGGCAGCCCGGCTCAAGGCGGGTTAATTCAATACCGAGCAGTCGCGGCAAATTGTCGCTCTCGCCCAAGCGCGCAGAGAGTTGGTCCAGGGTGATGTCAGAGCGCAATTCAGTCATAAGTGGTTTAAACGTTGTCTTCGTAGGGGTGGTGGCGGTGGCTTTGGCCCTCTTGGTCTGGGGGCATCGCGCGCGGTCGGTCCGCGTCGGGCAGGCAGTAGGCGTCGGCCACGTAAGCGGGCCCCTTCATGATCATCACCGTCAACGCACCTAGACCCACGGTAAAGAGCGCCGTCCAAAAAGCAGTCAATAAACCAAAGGCGTAGATATCTACGGTTGTGATCAGTTTGCTGGCAACCCAGTGCTGCTCTGAGATATGCCACAACCGGGTCAGCATAGAAGGTAGCGCAATCAGGCCGGTCCCCACCAGAAAGACACGAGGAATCCAGCGCAGGATCTTGCGCTCCAAGCCTGCGGGTGACTTTTGAAAGCCAGGAAGTTTATTAAACAGGTTCATGATCAATACCCCGCACTCGGACTGCCATGCAGTAATTAGTGAGCTTGATTCTAGACCAAACCCGGGCTTGCGTCGCATTTGCCTCTACAGTGTTTAGGGCGTAACTTTGCTATTGTTTAGGCAGATACTAAGGGGGGATTGATCCATGCCGAGAGTTGCGGTCATTGGCGCAGGTCTTGCCGGCTTGACTTGTGCCAAGCAGTTGCAGACCCAAGGCTGTGAGGTTGTGGTGCTTGAGAAGTCACGCGGCGCTGGTGGGCGGCTGTCAACGCGGCGCACGGCCCAAGCCCAGTACGATCACGGCGCCCAGTACTTCACCGTCCGAGACCCGGGCTTTGCCGCGTTTATCGAGCAAATGTGCGCCCAAGGCGCAGTCGCGCCGTGGCAGCCGCGACTGCGCCAGCGGTCAAGCGAGCCATGGTATGTGGGCACACCCGGCATGAGCGCGCTTGGCCGAGCGCAGGCCCAAGGCCTTGAGGTGCGCACGCAAACCAGGGTCACAGCGCTGGTGCGCCAAGGCAGCCACTGGCAGCTTGATGTCCATGAGGCTCAGGCGATAGAAGGCTTTGATGTGGTTGTGGTGGCCATTCCCAATGAGCAGGCGCAAGTGCTTTTGCAAGCGCATGCGGCACCGTGGGCAGACGCACTGGCCTTAGCGCCCATGCTGCCTTGCTGGACGATGATGTTTAGCACCGCTCAGGAACTCTGTGCATTTGATGCCGATACCCCGAGTGACAGTGCCATTGGATGGTGGGCTCGCAATAGCAGCAAGCCAGCGCGTGCAGCGCCAGCCGGTCAGCACGACTGGGTTGTGCAGGCCACACCGGCCTGGACGCAGGCGCAGTTGGAGGCCGCACCCGAGACGGTGGCTCAGTCTTTGATCGAGGCGTTTGCCCGCGCGATCGACGTCGCGCAAGTTGCCCCCATTGAGCAGCCATCGGTACATCGCTGGCTATACGCGCGCCGAACACCGGGGCTGCCAGCGCTCGAGCCGACTCGGTGCTCAAGTGCGCTTGGCTTAGGCGTCTGTGGTGATGGCCTATCGCACAGTCGTGTGGAGCAGGCCTATTTGTCTGGATTGACGCTTGCGCAGCAGATCGCCGCGCAAGCCTAACGTAATGCATAAGGAACAAAGCCAATGACCGATACAAACAACGCAACGACGTCAGGATTTAACGAGCAGGCCAAAGGCGTCTATCTCATCACAGTGACCCCCTTTAAACCCGATGGTTCGCTTGACCTCGATAGCGTGGATCCCCTGATTGACCATTACCTAGAGGCCGGTGTCGATGGACTGACCTTGCTCGGTGTGCTTGGCGAGGCGCCCAAGCTTACGGCCGACGAGGCGGGTGCTTACGTCAAACGCGTGTTGGCACGGGTCAATGGGGCGGTGCCCGTGATTGCCGGCGCATCAGCGGCTGGTTTTGCTGCCATGGGGGCGTTGACCAAACGGGT
>SKIZ01000097.1 GCA_007116135.1 Burkholderiaceae bacterium | reverse complement strand
GCACTGCGTGGTGCCAATCAGCTTTTAAACGCCGCCGGTGCACTAGCGGCGCTTGAAAGCACGCGCGATCGCATACCTGTGACCCAACAGGCTGTGCGCCAAGGATTACTGCAGGCCGCCTTGCCTGGCCGGTTTCAGATCCTGCCAGGCCAGCCTTTGGTCATTTTGGATGTGGCACACAACCCACATGCGGCAGCCGTGTTGGAAAAGAATCTGGGCAACATGGGGTTTCACCCATATACCTACGCCGTCTTTGGGATGATGGCCGACAAGGACATCGAAGGGGTGATCGCCCACCTAGCTAAGCGGGTTGACCGGTGGTATCTGACAAGCCTGCCAGGCCAAAGGGCCGCTACAGCACAGCAGTTGGCCCAGACCGTAGAACGCGTTTGCCGCGAGAATCGCAGCGCCGATGACGATCCCGTCGAAATCCACTGCCATGGCAGCGCGCACGAGACCTTTGAGGCCGTGCGACAGATCGCCAACCCGGATGATAGAATCGTGGTGTTTGGGTCATTTTTAACGGTTGCGGGTGTGCTCGAGACGTTGGGCAAACACGCATGACCGCGTCATTGTGCTTTTGCCGATGGCGTTCCGTTAGCGCATAAGGTTAGGTCATGGGTCTGTTTAGCAGAAAAGAAGCCAAGTCCTCGCGTCAAACCACGCAGCGTCCCCGTCCCTCGGTCTCGAGCGAAGCGCAAGCCGCCTCGCTACGAGTCAGAGCACGAAGGCGCCTAGCAGGTGCGGTTGCGTTGGTGTTGGCTGCCGTCATTATTTTGCCCATGCTTCTTGAAGGCGATCCGCGCCCGGTACCGGCAGGCATCGAGATTCAAATTCCCGAGCGCAATGCCGCGTTCAACCCAGACCTATCGGTCGCACCACCCATTGTGGCCCCGCCGCTAGCGCAAGAGCTCGAACCCATTGATGACAGTGCGGTTCCAACGGTCGACTTAAGCGAGCAGCAAGCCACAGCGGCGCAAGCCCCTGAAACACCTGAGACGACACAGCCACCGGCTCAGGCAGCTGCGCCAACGCCGGCGTCACCAACAACCCCAACCGCGCCCGCCACCGCGGCACCGCCGAGCACCGCTGCGCCACAACAGGACAGCACCGAGCTTGCCCTAGCTATTTTGGAGGGGCGCAGCCAAGCCGCGGCCCCAGCGGCCAGCGCTGCACCGGGCAATTTGGTCGTTCAGGTGGCCTCTTACAGCACTGACAAGGACGCACAAGCGCGCCGGGACCATCTGAGAACGCAAGGCGTCAGTAACGCCTTTGTCGAGCCGGCTACGGTCAATGGCAGGCAGACCTTTCGATTGCGTGTCGGTCCCTTTGACTCGCGCCCAGCCGCCGAGGCTGCCCAGGCCCGCTTGCGCACGCTGGGCTATGAAAGCGGCTTTATCACGACCAAGTGACGGGCTTTGACTTTGCGCTCATTGGCATTCTCGGGGCTTCGAGCCTCTTAGGCGTCATTCGGGGGCTGATTAAGGAACTTTTATCGCTCGTAGCCTTCGGACTCGCGTTTCTTGCAGCGATATGGTGGGGACCCGGGCTGTCCGATGTTTCTCTTCTGAACTGGGTTCGTCATGATTACTTGCGCTTAGGCATTTCCTACGCGCTTTTGTTTGTATTGACCTTGCTGGCGGTCGGTTTGTTGAATATGGCCATGGCGGCCATGATCCGTAGCACGGGCCTGTCGCCAGCCGATCGCGGACTTGGTGGGCTGTTTGGGTTGGTACGCGGCGTGCTGCTGGTGCTGGTGCTCGTGGTCATCGCGGGCTATACGCCTCTACCCCAGGAGGGGTGGTGGCGCGATGCCATGTTCTCTGAGCAAGTCGTCGAGGTGGTGGTGCAACTAAAAAATCGGTTACCAGCGCCTGTCAATGAGTGGTTACCGTACTAAGATACGGATGTTAAAGCGTAGTCCTTTGTTTACTGGAACCAAACATGTGCGGAATTGTTGGCGTTGTCGGACGCGGTCCCGTTAACCAGCTGATTTATGACAGCTTGCTGCTGTTGCAGCATCGTGGCCAAGATGCCGCTGGCATCTCCACCTCCGATGGTAATCACTTCAACATGTTCAAGGGCCATGGCATGGTTCGCGACGTGTTTCGCACCCGCAGCATGCGGGCGCTGCCCGGTTTTAGCGGCATTGGTCAAGTGCGCTACCCAACGGCGGGCTCAAGCGACAGCGCCGATGAAGCGCAGCCGTTTTATGTAAACGCGCCATTTGGTATTACGTTTGCCCACAATGGCAATCTGACCAACTGGAATGAGTTGCGTGAATCGCTTTTCCGCATTGACCAGCGGCACATCAATACCAATTCAGACTCTGAAGTGCTGCTCAATGTTTTAGCCCATGAACTGCAACGCGCAGCCAACGGGTTCATGCTCGATGAAGCTGCTATTTTTAAGGCAGTCAGCGGCCTGCACGCCCGGGTAAAGGGTGCCTATGCGGTGGTGGCACAGATCTCGGGCTATGGGCTGCTGGCATTTCGTGACCCTCACGGGATCCGGCCACTGTGTCTGGGACGATTGCAGACCCAAGATTCTACCGAGTGGATGGTTGCCTCAGAGTCCGTTGCTCTTGAAGGCTCAGGGTTTGAGTTCGTGCGTGACGTGCTGCCCGGTGAAGCTATCTTTATTTCATTAGACGGACAAGTCTCGCAACAGGTGTGCTGCCCGCCAGCCAAGCATGCGCCCTGTATTTTTGAGTACGTCTACTTTGCGCGTCCAGACTCAGTCATTGAAGGCGTCTCGGTATACCACGCGCGCCTAAAGATGGGTGAATACCTTGCCGATAAGCTTGCGCGCACACTGCCACTTAGCGAAATCGACGTGGTCATGCCCATACCGGACTCTTCGCGCCCGGCCGCCATGCAGTTGGCGTCACGATTAAACCTCGAGTATCGCGAAGGGCTCATCAAAAACCGTTACGTGGGTCGCACCTTCATCATGCCAGGCCAAGCGGTTCGTAAAAAATCGGTTCGCCAAAAGTTAAACACCATTGGCATGGAGTTCAAAGGCAAGAATGTGCTGCTGGTAGACGACTCAATTGTCCGTGGCACCACAAGCCGTGAAATTGTCGAAATGGCGCGTGCCGCTGGCGCACGCAAGGTATTTATGGCCTCTGCCGCACCGCCCGTGCGCTATCAAAACGTCTATGGCATTGACATGCCAACACAAGACGAGCTAATTGCCAACGGTCGCGACGAAGACGAGATCGCAGCGCTCATTGGCGCTGATGCGTTGATCTATCAGGATATTGCTGACATGACGCGCTCGGTTACTGATTTGAATCCGGCACTCACTGAGTTCGACTGTTCTTGCTTTACCGGCGACTATGTCACTGGCGACATCACACCGGATTATCTGAAGTGGTTAGCCCAACCGCGCCAAGAAGCGGGCGAAGGGGCGGGCTTGCAATATAACCTCGGGTTTGCCGCCAACGACAATTAGGGCAGCTCATTAGTCGCATTGGTTACAGTGGCCTTAGCGACCTCTGGCACGAGCTGGCTGAAAAATCGCTAGGATGGCCATAGCCGCTAAAACCAAGTAGAGCAGCAGGCTCCAAATCGCGTATTCCAAGCCAAACAAGCTCACGGCTGCATCCATGCAGGTGGCATAGATACCGAAGAGCCAAGGCATCGCAGACTCCAAGCCAGTGCCGACCATAATCCGATCGGCCAAGGTTTGGTCGCAGCTAAACATTTGAGAGGCCACCGTGCTCTGGTGCCAGGCCGCCGCAACCCCTAGGCCCGCCAAAGCCACCACCATGAGCAGAATCACACGTCGATAGGTCCGATTGGCACTCAAAAGGCCAATCAGCGCGACTAATCCGATCACAATGAAAATCAACCTTTGAAAGACGCACCAAGCGCATGGCCACATCTGTAACACGTGCTGACTAAAAAGCGCGATTAGCACCGCCGTAAAGCAAGACAGCGCAATGAGTGCGAGTAACGTTCGCTGACGATCTGTACTACGCGGCATTGGCAAGCTCGGCATTAAGGGCGTCATAGACGGCTCGCTCGAACTGGCGTTGGACGCGAGGCTGGTTCAGACTTTTGCCACTGATGACAAAAATATCTTCGACACGCTCACCAAGCGTCATAACCTTGGCCATTTGCAGTGACACATCGAAACGCGTAAAGGTATGGGCCAATTCGGACAACAAGCCCGGGCGATCGGTGGCTACGACCGCCAAGCGCCAGTGCTGGCTGCCTTCATCGGGCTGTAACTCGACAATCGGTGAGAAGGGGAAAGCGCGTGACAAGCGAGACAGGCGCTTGCTGCCATTGCGATTGCGCTGGCCATTGACAGGGCGTTGGCGCGCAATGGCCGGGCCGAGCTCGTGTTCGATCAAATCGGCCAGCGATCGCAAGTCGCGCGAGTGGCTAGGAGGCAGCACCACGAAACTATCGAGCGCGTAACCATGACGCGTGGTGTGAATCCGGGCATCTTGTACGTCATAGCGATTAGCGCCAAAGTAGTCGCAAATCCTGGCAAACAGGTCGTTGGCATCGTGCACATAAACCATCACCTGCAGGCCACTGCCGCCGATCACAGGTTTGGCCTTGACCACAGGGGTGGTTGGACTGATCTGGTAGTAGAGATGTCGCGTGTGCCAGGCGATGTCAGCGGCTTCGTGACGCAAGAAATAGGCCACATCGAGTTCGCGCCAAAAGGCCTCGCGACTCTCATCGCGCAGACCAGCTAGCCGGGTCAAGCGGGTTGCCTCAGCGACGCGCTGCTGCAAAACGGTATTGGCAGACTCGGGTAGCCCACCCAAAGCGCTTTGCGCCAAATAAAAGAGGTCCTCGAGCAACTTACCCTTCCAGGCATTCCAGACCTTGGGGCTTGTGCCCCGGATATCCGCTACCGTTAGAACATATAGCGCCGTCAAATGCCGGCTTGAGCCAACCTTTTCAGTGAAGTGCCTGATGACCTCGGGATTAGACAGGTCCTGCTTTTGCGCCACTTGAGACATCAGAAGGTGATTGCGCACAAGAAAGACCACCAGTTCGGTGTCTTCTTTCGATAGAGCATAGTCACGAGCAAACCGACGCACTTCAACGGCGCCAAGCTCTGAGTGATCCCCGCCACGGCCTTTGGCGATGTCGTGAAAGAGTGCAGCCACATATAACAGCCAATGGCGCTCAAAGCTTGCAATCAGGCTTGAGGCCAATGGATACTCTTGGGCGTGCTCGGGCATGGTGAAGCGGCGCAAGTTGCGAATCACTTGCAAGGTGTGCTGATCAACGGTGTAGACATGAAACAAGTCATGCTGCATTTGTCCGACCACTCGGCGAAATACCGGCAAAAAGCGTGGCAAGATGTTGAGCATGGTCATCCTTCTGAGCGCATGCACAATGCCGCTTGGTTGCTGCAAAATCGCCAAGAAATTCCCTTTATTGACAGGGTCACGACGAAACGCCGCGTCGATGCGCAAGCGTGCATGCCAGATGGCACGCATCGTGCCAGCGGTCATGCCCGTGATCTCAGGGTGTTGCTGCATGATCAAAAATGCACGCAAGATCTGCTCGGGGTGCTTCTCGAACAAGTCCGGCGTTGCGATTTCGAGCTTGTCATTGAGGTTGTAGAAGTAGTCATCAATCGGCTTGGCCAGCGTCTTGGGCACTGGCATGAGACTTTCCTCGATGCTTTGCACAAGCACTGTGTTTAACTGCGTGACCAACCGGGCGGCCCAGTAGTAGCGCTGCATGAGGATCTCACTGGCGCGCCGGGTCGGCGTGGCCACCAGCCCATAGGCTTGTGCCAAGCCGTGTTGCAAATCGAACACCAAGCGATCCTCACGGCGATTGGCCAGCAGATGCAACTCGATGCGCAGGCGCTTAAATGCCAACTCCGCACGCCTTAAGTCATTGGCTTCAGCCATGGTGAGCAAACCATTGCGCGCAATTTGGTTCCAGCTAGCGCCAAAGCCTGCTGCACGTGCCATCCATCGGATGACCTGCAAATCACGTAACCCGCCTGGAGACTCTTTGCAGTTGGGCTCCAACGCATACGGGGTTTCCTGGTAACGAGTGTGCCTTTGTCGCATCTCGGCTAACTTGGCACGAAAAAACGCTTTTGGGTCCAAGCTTGCAGTCATGGCCTTATTAAACTGATTGACCAGGCTGCGGCCCCCACTAATAAAGCGGGTCTCAAGTAGGCAGGTTTGAATCGTAATGTCAGACTTTGCCTCGTTGAGGCATTCATCGATGGTGCGAACGCTGTAGCCCGGTTCAATGCCAAGATCCCAAAGCGCTGCAACCAGTTGCTCAAGCCGGCTTTCATCGGCTGCGCTAGCCGGGGCATTCAAAAGAATCAGCAAGTCGACATCGGAATAGGGGTAGAGCTCGCCTCGGCCATAGCCGCCCACGGCAGTCAAAGCGGCCTGCTTGGGCAGGGGCGTGACCCGCAAAAGCTGTCGCAAAGCTTCGTCGGTGGCACGTCTTAAGTCATTTAGAAAACGATCCGCATTTGGGCGCTGACGAAAAGCCTCAATGGCCGCTTGGCGGCTTTGTTCAAGCGTTTGTCGGATCTCTAGCAGTTTGTCTGTTGCGCTCAAAGCGTGCCTCAACTGGTGACTAGTTCGGGCCTTGCCGGCATCCCCTCAGAGACGGTTAAAACCTCAAAACCATCTTCGGTCACCAACACCGTATGTTCCCATTGAGCCGACAAGCTGTGATCACGCGTGACCACCGTCCAGCCATCGGCGAGTTGGCGAATGTCGCGCTTGCCGGCGTTAATCATCGGCTCAATCGTAAAAATCATTCCTGCCTGCAGCTTTACACCGCTATTGGGTCGACCGTAATGCAAGACTTGGGGGTCCTGATGAAATCGTTGCCCGATGCCGTGGCCGCAAAATTCCCGTACCACCGAGTAACCCCGAGATTCGGCATGGCGCTGAATCGCATGACCCACGTCGCCCAGGGTGCTGCCTGGCTTGACCTGCTCGATCCCAAGCCACATGCACTCGTAGGTCGTGTCGGTCAAGCGTCGTGCTTGGATAGAGGGCTCGCCGACGTAATACATCCGGCTGGTATCACCGAACCAGCCATCCTTGATAATGGTGACATCGATATTGACGATATCGCCGTTCTTTAACATCTTCTCGCCGGGGATCCCGTGGCAGACCTGGTGATTGACCGAGGTACAGATCGCACCCGGAAAAGGGGGGTAGCCGGTGGGCGCATAGCCAATCGTGGCAGATTTCACCTTAAGCACATCAGTGATGTAGGCCAATGTCAACTGGTCTAGCTCGCCCGTGGTCACCCCAGCCTTGACGAACGGGGTCAGGTAGTCAAGCACTTGGGCTGCATCGCGGCAGGCAGCGCGCATTTTGTCTAAATCGGTTGGGTCGGTGACAAGCTGCATTGGGTATCCAGTCGGTTTAGTCAATTCGTATAAAACGTAGTAGAATTATAGGCTTTCCAGCTCCTATCGGGCTAATTCACCAAAGTAGGACGGGTTAATTGGCGGCGTGTTTGAGACGTATGTCTCACTTGCGGCGGGGCTGGTCAAAATCGGTTTAATCACAATCG
>SKIZ01000103.1 GCA_007116135.1 Burkholderiaceae bacterium | reverse complement strand
CATGACCCAGGCGCGCTCAGGTCGCATGCGCGCGGTGTCATGACGCATCACAGCCAAGTCCGCGCCTACGTGTGGGGCCAAGTCGATTTTGTTGATCACCAGTAAGTCGCTTCGAGTGATGCCAGGGCCGCCCTTGCGCGGGATTTTCTCGCCACCGGCCACATCGATGACATAAATCGTCAAATCGGACAAATCCGGGCTAAAGGTTGCAGCCAGATTGTCTCCGCCCGATTCAATAAAAATCAGGGACAAATCGGGAAATCGTTGCCCCATCCGATCAATGGCCTCCAGATTGATCGATGCGTCTTCGCGGATCGCGGTGTGTGGGCAGCCGCCTGTCTCCACACCCATGATGCGCTCAGCCGGCAAGGCGCCAGCGGCCACCAGCAGCCGCTCATCCTCTTTGGTGTAGATGTCGTTGGTGACAACGGCCAAACTGAATTGCTCACGCATGCGCTTGCACAGCATTTCAACTAACGTTGTTTTGCCCGAACCAACCGGCCCTCCCACGCCGATACGCAAGGGCTCTGATCCCCTTGTTTGCTTAGTTGTTGCGCTCAAATCGGTTTTGTTCTGGACCATCTGTGTCATCTCTAACTCCTAAAGAGTCTGGCGTACTGGGTTTCATGGCGGCTGCTGGCAATGGATAGGCCAAACGGCGCACTGCCGGCTTGGGCCAATGGTGTCTGCATTGCCTCTTCAATGGCTAGAGCTAACTGCGGTTTTAGAGCGTGTGCCAGGTGCTGGCCGTCGCGCTGGCCCAAAGGCACAAGCTTGACTGCAGCTAACACCTGGTTATCGAGCCAGGACCACAACCACGCGGTCATCCCCACCTCGCAGCTCAAGCCCCGGGCGGCACACAATGCCGCGTGCGCGGCACTGTAATCGGTGCCCAGTAACGCCACCGACTGCTCCAAGCATTGACCTTCAGGCGACTCGGGTAACACCCATTGCCAATAGATGGCAACTAACGCATGTGCCATTTGGCGCGACTGTGCGCGCAACTGCGCCGTCTCGCGCAGCCCCACGAGGGTTTGCACCGCGTCAGTCACACCCCGTTGATCGCCAGCACGCACGCTTGACCAAACGGCGTGCCACCAAGGCAGCTCCTGACGAGCAATCACCAACATCAGATAGTCCGAAATCCAGCGCTTGACTGAGGCCACATCATGGACCACCTGAGCGTGGCAGGCCTGCTCCAGACCGTCGGAATAAGCAAACGAGCCAATCGGCACGCTTGCGCTGGCCAAATGCATCGCGTCAAGCCAGGCTGCGCTTGTCATTGACTTGCCGCCTTGTGCGCAGCAATCGAGAGCATCTCACCGACCCTTCCCATATCGGTATCATGCGCGTGCGCGCGCTCATCGCCATGACGGTGACCGGCGTGATAGGCCCCTGGCTCGGGCTCAAATGGCAGCTCAACCGGGCTTACTTGGCCGCCGAGTTGCTCGACCATTTTCGCTAGAACCGAATCGGGCTCGATGTAAATCGCATCAGCGGCCAACATGGCACGCACATGACGATTGGCCAGGTGATAGACCAGTCGCAAGAGCACATCCGGGCACGCCGCGCTGACACGCAAAAGCGCCTGGGGCTGCGCCTGGATTCGCAGTGCGTGGCCCGTGTCAGATAAGAGCACAGTGCCTGCGCCAATGCATTGGTCGCGCGCGAGCACGATAGCTGCGGCTTGCCCGCTTGAGAGCATCACCGCCAAACGATGGCGCTGGCGCTCGTCATGACCAAGGGCCACCGTTTGAATCCGATAGGCACTGAGGTCATCGGTGCACTGCGCCACGCGGTTAAAGACAATAGGCATGATCAGAAAAGAAAGTAACGCTGCGCCATGGGCAACACATGCGCGGGTTCACAGTGCAACAACACACCATCGGCGTGCACCTGATAGTTCTCTGGATTAACCGTGATCTCAGGCGTGGCGTCATTGAGTTTCATGTCAGCTTTGCGCAGTGCGCGAATACCATGCACGGCACTGATCATGCGCTCAAGACGCAACTGTTCGGGCAACCCCGCATCGATGGCCGCTTGCGAGAGAAATGTCACACAGGTTCGATGAAGGGCCCTGGTGGCTGCGCCAAACTGCATCCGGTAATGCACCGGTTGGGGCGTTGGAATGGATGCGTTGGGGTCCCCCATAAGCGCGGTGGCAATCATGCCACCTTTTAATACCGTGGTGGGCTTGACCCCAAAAAAAGCCGGACGCCATAAGACCAAATCAGCAAGCTTGCCAACTTCGACAGACCCCACCTCATGGGCGATGCCGTGGGTGATTGCGGGATTGATCGTGTACTTGGCGATATAACGCTTAATGCGGTTGTTGTCGTGCTCACTTGGATCGGACAAGCCGCCAACCGATAAAGCGCCGAACTGCTCTCGCATTTTGTGGGCGGTCTGCCAGGTGCGCATAATGGTTTCACCGACTCGGCCCATCGCTTGACTGTCTGATGCGATCATGGAAAACGCACCCATGTCATGCAGCAGGTCTTCGGCTGCGATCGTCTCGCGTCGGATACGGCTTTCGGCAAAAGCAATGTCTTCGGCAATGCCGGCATCAAGGTGATGACAGACCATCAGCATGTCTAAGTGCTCATCAATCGTGTTGATGGTGTAGGGGCGCGTCGGGTTGGTCGACGATGGCAGCACGTTGGCGTACTGACAGGCCTTGATGATGTCAGGCGCGTGCCCGCCGCCGGCACCCTCGGTGTGATAGGTGTGGATGACCCGATCGCCAATGGCTTGCATGGTGGTTTGCACAAAGCCCGACTCGTTGAGCGTATCCGTATGAATGGCAACCTGTGTATCGGTCTGCTCGGCCACATTCAGACAGTTGTCAATCGCAGCCGGGGTACTGCCCCAGTCCTCGTGCAGCTTCAAGCCAATCGCACCGGCGTTGATTTGCTCAAGAGCAGGCTGCGGCTCAGAGACATTGCCCTTGCCCAAAAAACCCAGGTTCATCGGAAACGATTCCGCGGCCTCGAGCATGCAGGCCAGATACCATGGTCCAGGGGTCACCGTGGTTGCAAAGGTGCCGGTGGCCGGACCTGTGCCGCCGCCGATCATGGTGGTGACGCCTGAAGTCAACGCCTCCTCAATCTGCTGTGGACAGATGAAATGAATGTGGCTATCGACCGCCCCAGCTGTCACGATCATGCCTTCAGCAGCGATGATTTCGGTACCTGCGCCAATCACAATCGTGACGCCCGATTGCACATCCGGATTGCCCGCCTTGCCAATGCCGCTGATGCGCCCATTCTTGATGCCAATGTCGGCCTTGACAATGCCCCACCAATCGATGATTAACGCGTTGGTCAATACGGTATCAGCGCAATCGGCGCTCATGCGTTGTGATTGACCCATGCCATCGCGTATCACCTTGCCGCCACCAAACTTCACCTCCTCACCATAAACGGTGAAGTCTTTCTCGACGCGCGCAATAAGCGCCGTGTCGGCCAACCGAACCCGATCACCCACGGTTGGGCCATACATCTCGGCGTACGCAGCTCTGGTGATTTTCATGCGGTTACTCCTGATTGGCAGCTCTGGGCTCAAGCGGCCCCATCACCTGTGCGGCAAACCCATAGACCAAGCGTTGCCCACCATAGGCAACTAGCTCAACCTCGCGGGTTTGCCCCGGCTCAAAACGCACGGCGGTGCCCGCGGCAATGTTTAGGCGAAAGCCGCGAGCGGCGCTGCGATCAAATGACAGTGCCGGGTTGGTCTCGGCAAAGTGATAGTGCGAGCCGACCTGAATGGGCCTGTCTCCGGTGTTGCTGACAGACAGCCGTGTGGTTGGGCGCGCGCTGTTGAGCTCAATCTCGCCGTCTTCGGTCATGACTTCACCGGGTATCATCGCGCTTTCTCCCCAAACGAGTTGCTGTGCGCTTGCCGCGCGACTGCATCACGGTCAACGCAAGCACCACGACCATCGCGATGAACACCAAGCCCAGCGAAGCACCATGATCCTCAATCAAATGCATCAGCGCGTGCAACGGCGTGTTCACATGACCTGGATGCGCCCAAACAGTCCAGGGCCAGACCATCGTCATCAAAACAAGTATCCGGTGTTTCATTCTTGCCTCCAGTTTCAAGGTATCGGTTGATGGACCGTGACTAACTTGGTGCCATCGGCAAAGGTGGCTTCAACTTGAATATCGGCAATCATCTCGGGCACACCTGACATGACTTGCTCGCGCTGCAAAACCTCGCGCCCCATGCTCATCAGTTGTGCGACTGTTTTGCCGTCACGCGCACCCTCCAAAATAGCTGCCGTAATCAGTGCCGTTGCCTCGGGGACGTTTAATTTCAAACCACGGGCAAGCCGCCGTTCAGCCACGAGCGCGGCGGTAAATATCAGTAACTTGTCTTTTTCTCGGGGGGTCAAATCCATGGCGTCGTTCCTGGTCAGTGGTCTGGTTTCAAGTCGCCCATAAGCGCAATGGTGCACCCGACATGGCCCAGAGCATGTGGCGCAAAGTCCCGCGCGCTTGTTGCAAGGCCGCTGTCAAGTCCATGGGCTCGCCCACCATGCGTGCCACCAGTAGCCTGGGGTGCACGCACGTCCACGCCATCTGCGTCACGCGCGCTCGGATCGACTCCATGCTTGGCTCATCCCAGGTCGCATCTTCGGGTCTCAGCGCCCAAAGGGTCGCCATTGAACGCTGGCCAGCCAATCCGATCGGTGACTCAAACAAAGCGTCATTGCCGTGCAACCGAATTCGATCGATCCAAACGATTTGCCCATCGATCTCAAATTGCAAGGACTGATCAAACCAGCCGTGTTCAAACGACTCACCGCTAGCGTGTCGCCCAAAAATGAGTTGATCCCAACCAATCATGCTGGCCGCGCCCGATGCCACGATCCTTAGCCGCGAGTGCACCTGCGCACGGTTAAAGACGATTGTCTCTGCCGGCAACCACTCCAGTTTGCCGTCAAGCAGCAAGTCAATAGACTGGGTGGCGTGCGACTGACCAAAAGCGCCGTACCATTTGGTGGCCGAAGGCGTGCTCAATACCGCGTGTGTGCCGTGGGCTATATGAGCGTCAATGACGAGATCATCGCCGGCGGCGATCCCACCTGGCGGGTGCACAATGACTGCATGGCAGCAGCTCGCACCTTCGGGATATAAGGTCTTTTGAATTCGCAGCGGCCCGCAATGGCCATGCTGCAAAATCGTGCGACTGTCTTGTTGGCGAAATTTCAGCCACAGCTGCGCCTGCCAAGGTGCTGGCAAGACCTCGGGTGACTTGGACAGTGGTGCAAGCACAGGGGCTCCCGGTAGACGTCGCTTTACCGAAACGAGCAAATTCCATGCCACCATTTGGCGCTTTGGCAACCAAATGCAGCGCACTGCATGAGGGCAATGTGCCTCAAAAAAGAACAATCAGATGCAGGCGTCCAATCTTTACGCACTAACCAGGTGCGCGTGTGAGCCTGAGCAAGCCAGGTACGCTGGGCGCCGCACTCGGTATTACACTTATGGCATCATCGAGCAAAGCCAACTGCCGCAAGCGAGTCGCCATGCAAATCCTGATCGTTAACCCCAACACAACCGCCTCCATGACCGCCAAAGTCGCGACAGCCGCTAGTCGCGTCAGCGCCCCAGGCACCGAGATCATCGCGCGCACCTCAAGTCACGGTCCGGCCTCAATCGAGGGATACTACGATGAGGCTTTGTGCTTGCCCGGCATGCTCAAAGAAATCCGTGAACATCCCCATGTCGATGGTGTGGTGATCGCCTGCTTTGATGACACCGGCCTTGATGCGGCCCGTTGTCTGACCGATCGACCCGTGGTCGGCATTGGCGAGGCTGGCTATCGCATGGCTGCGATGCTGTCGAACCGATTCTCAGTGGTGACGACCTTGGCGCGCTCGGTGCCAGCGCTTGAACATAATTTATTGCGCTATGGCCTAGAGCGCCAATGTGTCAGCGTGCGTGCCAGCGATGTGGCGGTGCTTGATCTAGAAGACGGCGACCCTCTTGCACTTGCAAAAATCGAGCAACAGATCAGCGCAGCCATCGATGAAGACCATGCCGAGGCGATCGTGCTTGGGTGCGCAGGGATGACCGATCTAGCACAACGATTAACCGACCAATACGGGCTGCCGGTACTCGATGGCGTGGCGTGCGCTGTCGGTCTTTGCCAAGCGATGGCCGCTTTGGGCCTGAGAACCTCGCGCGTGGGCGGCTATGCGCCACCACCGCCGCACAAACGCGAGATCTCCTAATCCTTTTGCAGCAAAAGACACCGGGCACGGTGGTCTGAAGCCACCCACGTCTCCACAGGGCGTGTCTGATGACAGGCCGGCGTGGCTTGGTCACAGCGATCGGCAAACGAGCAGCCTGGTGGCAAGTTAGCCAAATCGGGCGGTGAACCAGCAATCGTCTTTAAACGGCTGCCGCGCACAAACCCGCCATGCGCCACACTGCTAAGAAGCGCCTGAGTGTAAGGATGCACGGGATTGCGAATCAAGGCTCGAACTGGACCTTCTTCGACGATTTTGCCGGCATACATCACAGCGATTCGATCAGCCACCTCGACGGCTGCGCCAATGTCGTGCGTCACAAAGATGACCGACAGACCAAGCTCGCGCTGCAACTCACGCAAAAGAAGCAGGATCTGAATTTGCACCGTCGCATCAAGTGCTGTGGTCGGCTCGTCAGCAAGCAATAACTTGGGCCGGCTCGCTAACGCCAGTGAAATCATGGCCCGCTGGCGCATGCCACCAGACAATTCATGCGGATACGCAGCCAAGCGTCGCTCAGGGCTTGGAATACGAACGAATTCAAAGAGCTCTAGCGCACGCGCGCGCGCTTGCGCCTTCGAGACATTCTCATGACGCAAAATGGCTTCAGTGATTTGCTGGCCCACAGGGTAGACCGGATC
Source organism: Burkholderiaceae bacterium (assembly GCA_007116135.1). GTDB lineage: Bacteria > Pseudomonadota > Gammaproteobacteria > Burkholderiales > Burkholderiaceae_B > Algicoccus. The sequence continues at coordinate 769 of SKIZ01000103.1, read as the reverse complement.
CAGGGCCAACAAAGGTTCTTGGAAGATCATCGAGACCTTGCTGCCTCGGAAATCAGCCAGCGTTTGCGCCGACATGGCCATCACGTCTTCGCCACCGACTCGGATATGGCCTTGCATGACGGTACGCTTGGGTGGGTGCAGCCGCAAGACCGAACGCAGTGTCACGCTCTTGCCCGAACCAGATTCGCCAATTAACGCCACCACCTCACCGCGCTTGACCTGCAGGTTTACCCCGTCGACGGCGCGCACGGGTTTGCGACCAGCATTAAAGGTGACCGTCAAATCCTCTATCTCAACTAGCGTCTCGGTTTGCGTCGCTACATCACTCATGCGGTCACCTCGGCTGGTTTGAGATTGTGGTCGTACGCACTATTGGGCACGTAGCGCAGACAGGCCACCGCCTGTCCATCGGGTTGCCCCGCTAGCACCGGTTCCTGCTGGGCACAAATCGGTTGCGCATATACACAACGCGTGTGAAAACGACAGCCACTTGGCGGATTAATCGGATTAGGCGGGTCACCAGTTAACGGTGGCTTTTCCGTACGGTTATCGGGATCAAGCGACGGGATCGAGGACAACAGCGCCTGAGTATACGGATGACGTGGCGAATTAAAGACGGTTTCGCTGTCACCAATTTCAACCACTTGCCCCAGATACATCACCATGACCCGGTCAGAAATAAAGCGCACCACGTTCAAGTCGTGGCTGATAAAGACATAGGTCAGGCCAAACTCATCCTTTAAGTCCAGCAACAAATTGAGCACTTGTG
>SKIZ01000182.1 GCA_007116135.1 Burkholderiaceae bacterium | reverse complement strand
TTGTTGACGGTCTCCTTCTTTGTGCCTGGTGGGGCAACCGCCGCAGGCTGGACCTTGTACGCGCCTTTGTCGCTGCAAATGGGTCCGGGCATGGACCTGGCGATCTTTGCCATTCACCTGATGGGTGCGTCCTCGATCATGGGTGCCATCAATATCGTCGTGACGATTTTGAACATGCGCGCACCTGGCATGACGCTCATGAAGATGCCGCTTTTTTGCTGGACATGGTTGATCACCGCGTATTTGCTTATTGCTGTGATGCCGGTGCTGGCAGCTGCGATCACCATGATTTTGACTGATCGTCACTTCGGCACAGCGTTCTTCAACGCAGCCTTGGGTGGCGACCCCGTGCTCTATCAACACATCTTCTGGTTCTTCGGGCACCCAGAGGTTTACATCATGATCTTGCCGGCTTTCGGGATCGTGTCAGCCATCATCCCGGCCTTTGCGCGCAAGCCCTTGTTCGGTTATGCCTCGATGGTGTATGCCACGGCCTCGATTGCGATCTTGTCATTCATCGTATGGGCACACCACATGTTCACGACCGGTATGCCCGTGACTGCACAGCTGTACTTCATGTATGCAACGATGCTGATTGCCATCCCAACCGGCGTGAAGGTGTTTAACTGGGTGGCGACCATGTGGCGCGGCTCCATGACATTTGAGACCCCGATGCTTTTTGCAGTCGGGTTTGTGTTCGTGTTCACGATCGGTGGCTTTACGGGCTTGATTCTGTCAGTCGCACCAATCGATATTCAATTGCACGACACCTACTACGTGGTGGCGCACTTCCACTACGTCTTGGTTGCCGGCTCACTTTTTGCGCTGTTCGCGGGTGCTTACTACTGGATCCCCAAGTGGACCGGTCGCATGTATGACGAGCGGTTAGGCAAGTGGCACTTCTGGATGACCATGATCTCGTTTAACGTGACATTCTTCCCGATGCACTTCTTGGGCTTAGCTGGTATGCCGCGTCGTTATGCTGACTATGCCACGCAGTTCACGGACTTCCATGCCATTGCAACGATTGGCGCTTTCTGGTTCGGCTTCTCTCAGTTAATCTTCCTCTACCTCGTGCTTAAAGCTTATGCTGGCAAGGGTGAGGCGGCTGCGGCCAAGCCATGGGAAGGCGCAGAAGGTCTTGAGTGGACTGTTCCGTCACCGGCACCGTTCCATACGTTCGAGACCCCACCGCAAGTTCGATAAGCGAAACCTGAGCGATTAGTTGTATTTTGATTAATGATCTAAGTGAAATGACCCCTAAACAACGCCGTAAGAACAAGAGAACTGGGCTACTCATACTTGCTTTTGTGATTGCGGTGTTTGTTTGGGTGATCGTCAGGCAGCTGATTGGTGGTCAGTTAGGATGACCGATCGGCGTGAAGACGGTCTGGTGGAAAGCAGTCAGAGAGAGTTAAATTTTGCGCAGACTGTAAAAGCCATCTTGTGGGCGATGTTCGGTGTGCGCAGGGGTGACGGCCTAAAGGAAGACATCTCGAAATTAAACCCGGTTTATGTCATTTTGGCCGGTGTAATGTTTGCTGCGATATTTGTTGTCGTGTTGGTGCTTATCGCGCAATGGGTCGTAGGCAGAGCTTTGGCCTAATCCTTTTTGTCTTTTTGTATTACTTATTTAGTTAGTTAAGAGCAGGGCTCGGGAGAAGAACAATGAGTGCAGGTCACTCCAGCGCATCAAAAGAGGCACCTTATTATTACGTCCCACCGGACTCGGCTCACCCTATTCGGGCAAGTGTCGCGCTTTTGGTGATGATGTTCGGTGCTTCGGCATGGGTAAACGGATCGACGATCGGCAAGTGGGCGGTCATCCTGGGTCTAGTGGGTCTTTTGGTCGTTGTTTGGCAGTGGTTTAGCGACGCCATCCACGAAGAGCAAATTGGTTTGAACAGTAAGCGTGTTGATCTTTCATACCGCTGGGGAATGAGTTGGTTCATTTTCTCGGAGGTCATGTTTTTCGCTGCTTTCTTCGGTGCGCTCTGGTATATCCGCATGGTCACAACCCCGTGGCTTGGCGACCTGGATCACCAGCTACTGCTTTGGCCTGACTTTAATGCCGTTTGGCCAAACTTAGGGCCTGCCAATCTGGTTGAGCCCTTCCAAGCGATGGGGCCCTTCTGGTTGCCCACCATCAATACAGCTTTGCTCCTTAGCTCAGGCGTGACGCTGACTATTTCGCACCACGCGCTTCGTGAAAACCACATGGGCAAAGCCAAATTCTGGTTGCTTGCCACGATCGTGCTTGGTTTGATTTTTGTCTGTGTACAGGCTTATGAGTATTACTTTGCATACTCTGCGCTTAACTTACGTTTCGACTCTGGCGCCTTCGGTTCGCTGTTCTTCATGTTGACCGGTTTTCATGGTTTCCACGTGCTTCTTGGGGCCACCATGCTCGCGGTGATATTGGGTCGCATGTTGAAGGGTCACTACACTGCAGAAAACCACTTTGGCTTTGAGGGTGCTGCTTGGTACTGGCACTTTGTTGATGTGGTGTGGCTTGGCTTGTACATCTTCATTTATTGGTTCTAGACCAGACTAATCAAAAGGGCCGTCGTAACGGCCCTTTTGATTTGCGATAGCATGGCGCAGCACTAAACCCTACGGCTCCTGGCTCAAGGGGTGAATCCCGTGCTCTTGATCCATCCAAGATAATTCGCCAACAGCAACAGCAAAAATAAGGCCACGGATAAACCGATGCGCCACGTCAGCGCGTTAACCGTGCGGTTTGATCCCCCTTTGTCGCGCATCAGATAAAACAATGCAGAGCCAAGGCTGGCTAGAATCCCTAAAAAGACGAGCACCACAAAAATGCGCATAACTTATTCGGCCTCGAGTCGATATGCCTATGTTTTATTTAATAACCTCATTTAGCGGTCTATTATGGCAGACAACCCGCACGCCAATCAAAGAGCCCCTTCAGGCACCAAAACAGGGCGAAGCCTGGTCTTTGCATGTGTCGCGCTCGCTTTGATGGGGTTGCTATTTTTGGGGCTTGGAAATTGGCAGCTAGACCGAGCCCAAGAGCGACGCGCGATTGCCCAAGCCATTGAGGCCGGACGCCAAGCGCCAGCCGTGCTTTTGACAGAAGACAGTGACACCGGGCAGTTGCAGCCCTGGCAAACGGCAAATGTCAGTGGCCGATGGCTTGCTCAGTGGAGTGTCTTGATAGAGAACCGAAGCTTTGAGGGCAGGCCTGGCCTGTGGCTGGCAACCCCGTTGCAGCTGTCTGGTGACACCGCGATACTCGTGCTGCGCGGCTGGGTACCCCGACCCATTGGTGATCAACATCCTTTTGAAACCATCAAACAGTCGGGTCAGACCGTCTCGGTGACCGGCGAAGTGGCCAAACGAGTACCGCGGCTATACGAACTCGGCCAAGAGCCTGACTTGGCGTCACAGCCAGTGACGTTGGATTTCGATGCCAACGGCGCGAGCCAACTCGATTTAAATCGCCTGCAAAGACGTCAGAACCTATCGGTAGACGAAATGTCTGATCTGACTGGTTTACAATTCTTGTCGGTGGTCTTGCTGCAGACCGACACAACCGATGGCTCACAGCTTGAGCGCGGTTGGCCCACACCATCTATCGATGCGAACACCAATGTTGGTTACGCCCTCCAATGGTTCAGTTTCGCTGCGATTGCCTTTGGCGCCCTAGGCGTATTGCTTTGGCGCTACCGGCGACGTGTGAAAATATCAGCAAAATAGTGTTGTTCAAAGAGCATCATGTCGCCTAACCCTGAAAAACCACGCTCGATGAAACCCTTGCTTTGGGTTTTACTGCTCAGTATCGCACCTGTTATTGCTGCGTTTATTGTTTATTTCAATCCGGCGCTACAGCCAGGCGGCGCGACCAACTACGGCACACTCGTAGACCCGCAGCGTCCCATGCCAAGCGCCCAAGATCTGACGGTCACCACGCTTGATGGACAACCGTTTGACCTTGCAAGCCTCAAGGGTCAGTGGCTACTGGTTACGGCTGACCAAGGCGCATGTCCAGAGTCGTGCGCCAAAAAGCTTTTTGTTTTGCGCAACACGCACGCCATGACCGGCAAAAATGTTAAACGGATCAGCCGGGTCTGGTTCGTCACCGATGATGCCGATGTGCCCGAGAAGGTGTTAGCAGCCTATGAGGGAACGATCATGTTGCGCGCTGCTCCGGATCAATTGAGCCAGTTTTTAGCAGGTCAATCGTTGTCTGAAGATGCCTCAGAGGGGCTACTTGAGCCGATCTGGATTATCGACCCACTAGGCAATCTCATGATGCAGTATCCACTTGAGCCTGACCCGCTGAAAGTCCGCAAGGACCTTGGGCGGCTACTACACAATTCTCGCATTGGTTAACCGGGGACAGGAAGCAATACGCATGAGTACTGCAACTTTGAGTCAAACCGATCAAAACAAACGCCGGCAATATCGTCGACTGGTGTTTCTCACCTGGTTTCTTACCCTGGATCTGATCATGTTCGGCGCCTTTGTGCGCTTGACGGACTCGGGCCTAGGCTGCCCTGACTGGCCAGGCTGCTACGGCAAGGTGACCCCGATTGGCGCCATGGCCGATATTCGCTTAGCCGAAGAAATCATGCCAGACGGACCTGTCACGGTGGCCAAAGCGTGGATCGAAATGCTGCACCGCTATGTCGCAGTCATCCTGGGCATGATGATCATCGGGATCATGATGATGGCATGGCGCTGGCGTGACATCATTGGTCGCACGCCCTGGTTAGCCACCGTTATTTTTGTGGCAGTTTGCGTTCAAGGTGCTTTTGGTGCCTGGACGGTCACACTAAAACTCATGCCCATCATCGTCACTATCCACTTGCTCGGTGGCATGGGTTTATTGGCGCTATTGACCTGGCTAGCAGCCCGAGAACGACCTTATCTGCCCGTGAGTATCGATCGGCACCGATTTAAACCCTGGGTCGCCTTTGGCTTGGTGCTGTTATTTATACAGATCGGCTTAGGTGGTTGGGTCAGCACGAACTACGCAGCCTTGGCCTGCATGGATTTTCCTACCTGTGGCGGACAGTGGATTCCACCGATGGACTTTCAAGGTGGCTTCTCTCTGATACGGGGACTCGGGGAGCTGCCCAGTGGTGAAGCGATTTCGCAGCTAGCGCTCGTTGCGATTCACTGGGTACACCGGAATTTCGCCTGGGTGGTTTTTGCATACCTCGGAACACTGGTTTGGTTGCTACATCGCGACGCCGGATTGCGCGGGCCATGCCATTTGGTGGTTGTTTTGCTGGTAGCGCAGTTCTTTACCGGCCTGACCACAATCTTTTTTGAATGGCCGCTGCTCATCGCCGTGCTGCATAACGGCGGTGCAGCCGGGTTAACGATAGCGATGGTCACTTTATTAGTGCGTGTCACGGGCATGCAGCCTGCGCAAGTTCGGGCTGCACAAGTGCCTCAGTTTGCCTAAAATACCAAAATGACAACGACGACCGTCCGACCGACTGACTCTTTATTGCGCCAATACCTGGTGCTCACCAAGCCGCGGGTCACGCAGTTGGCGGTTTTTTGCGCGATTATTGGGATGTTCCTTGCAACGCCAACCATGCCGCCGTTGCAAATCCTGGTGGCAGGCACTCTAGGCATCTGGTTATTGGCGGCTGCAGCATTCGCGATTAATTGCCTGATCGAGCAACAAATCGACGCAAAAATGCTTCGAACCGCCCGCCGAGCCACCGCAACCGGCAGCATCTCGGCGCACCAGGTTGTTGGTTTATCCGGCCTTGTGGGCGGGGCTGGCATGTTTGTCCTTTATTACTGGGTCAACCCGCTGACGATGTGGCTGACCTTCGCGACCTTTGCCGGCTACGCAGTGATCTACACCATTATCCTCAAGCCGCGCACCCCGCAAAACATCGTAATCGGCGGCCTGTCAGGCGCAATGCCACCGGCCTTGGGCTGGGCCGCTGTGGCCAATAGTGTGCCAGCAGAGGCGTGGTTGCTCGTTTTGATTATCTTTATCTGGACACCACCACACTTCTGGGCCTTGGCGCTCTATCGCAACAAGGATTACGAGAAGTCCGGCTTGCCGATGTTGCCCGTCACGCACGGCCAAAGCTTCACCCGCTTGCATATCCTGCTCTATAGCGTGGCACTGCTTGGAACCACACTACTGCCTTTCGCCGTTCGGATGAGTGGTTGGCTCTATCTGGTCTTTGCACTTGCGCTTGGCTTGCGTTTTGTTCACATCAGTTGGCAACTCTATCAGTCCTACAGCGACGAGAAAGCTCGGCAACTCTTTAAGTATTCGATTGTCTACCTCGCTCTACTTTTTGCGGGTTTACTCATTGACCATTGGTTGATGGCATTTTGATTGTTCAAGCGAGTGTAAGCGTGCGCGTTATTGGTTGGTTTCGTATCTTTTTGTTAGCGTTCGGTGTGTCAATTTTGGCAGCATGCTCCGATCAAGCGAGCTTCAAAGGCAGCGACATCACCAGTGGCAACATTGGTCAGGGGTGGGCGCTGACCGACCACCAGGGCAATGCGGCCTCGGCAGACCGTTTCAAAGGCAGCGTGACGGTGGTTTTTTTCGGATTCACCCAATGCCCAGATATTTGCCCGGCCTCACTATCTGAGTTGAATTTAGCGTTAGGACAGCTTGGCGAACGCGCGCGTGACGTTCAGGTGCTCATGGTGACAGTTGATCCTGAGCGCGACACGCCTGATGTATTGGCTAGTTACCTTGACGTATTTAGCGAGGGTCTGCCCACGGCGTTCCTAGGGTTGACCGGCAACGACGAAGAAATCCGCCAAACTGCCAAGGCCTTTCGTGCTTACTATGCCAAAGCGCCCACACCTGACGGCAGTTACACCATGGACCACAGCGCTTCGTATTATCTATTCGATAAGGCCGGCACAGCGCGCGTCTTGGTCAGCCACCAGGCCGGGGCCGACGTCCTGGCACATGACATCAACTTGCTGCTGCAGTAATTCGGGCCGAGCGAGCCTTTAGCTTTGTCCGGTTTCGCTGCGCCACTGCCTGATCACTTCTTGCACCGCCGCAGACAATAACTCCATCGCAACAGCCTTGCGCTTGGTCATGATCATCATGGCATAAGGCTCAGCAAGCACGCTGGCCTTGCGCGACAGTCTAAGCTCTTCGCCTTGGGCGGGCTCTTTATGGCGCCAGTAGTTAATGGCGGCCTCAATCTCGGTCATGGTTATTTCAGAAGTCATAGCGACATTTTCTCAGAATATCCCTTATCATTCTTCAATGACATGACAAAAAAGACGGAGGGCTGACATGAGCCAAGATGCGCCCAACCCATTTAGCCTGCCAGGCATGAACGCTGCTTTCATGAATGCCCCGACCAATCCGGTGCTCACCAGCATGGAGATGATGCGCCAAGCGATGACCTCCATGGGTTACAGCTCGGGCAGCGCGGCCGGCCAAACCGTTAGTAATCCAATGTCACCCGAGGAACTTGAGAAACGCATCGGGGAATTACGCGTTGTTGAGAACTGGTTGAAATTGAATCTGTCCATGCTTGCCAGCACCATTCAGGGCATGGAAGTACAACTTGCCACGGTAAAGACCCTACAGTCTTTTGCTGCAATGGGCCAGGCCCATCAAAGCGGCGAACCTAATGCAGCCTCTCCACTAGAAGTCGCGCTTGGTTTAAGACCCCAAGCAACCCCTGCCGATGCTGCGCCCA
>SKIZ01000024.1 GCA_007116135.1 Burkholderiaceae bacterium | reverse complement strand
GCTGACATTCTTTACAAAATTTTAGCCGCGGAGATTGCAACCACCCGCGGCGCCTTAATACCAGCAGCCAACACCACACTTGAGGTGGCCCGCGATACGACCGATCCGCGCTTGGCGCGACGGGCCGTCGAGCTGTATGCCGCGGCCGGTGACTTGCCCGGCGCGTTGCAGGCTGCGCAGGTCTGGCAGGCCAATGCGCCTAATGACGAGGATGCGATTTCGACGCGACTTGCGCTAAGCGCAGCTGCGGGTCAAACCGCTGGCTTGACCGAAGCACTTGCGCGGCAAATCCGCAGTTCAGTCGATAAGGTCGATGCGCTAGCCCGTGCAATGGGTGTGTTGCGACGGATGCAGGACCGACAGCAGGCGCTGCGCTTGATGGAGTTAACAATTGAGCAAGCTGGTGTCAGTGGCACGCTTGCGGCATATATGGCGCTTGCCGACATGGCGCAAGCCGCTGGTGACTATGAGCGCGCGCTTGAACAGGCGCAGCGCGCAATGCGTTTGAATCCAGCCTCCGAGGACGCGGCCATGCGTGTGCTTGATTACGGTATCGCAGTTGATCCCGATGTGGCTATCGAGCAGGCTAGCCGGTTTGCGCGAAGTTATCCTCAAGCTCGTCAGCTCAGGCTGATGTTGGCCGGGCAGTTGGCTGAGTCGGGTGATGTGCAGGCCGCGCTTGACGAGCTTGCGCTGATGTCAGCGCAGTTTCCTGAGGATTTTGATCTGTTGTTCATCCGTGCGCAGTTGTCGGTTCAGGATGGCCGTTTTGATGACTCACGCAAGTTGTTGCTCGAATACGTCGATGTCCAGGCACAGCGTGAAGGCGCTATGGCGCAGGGCGCCTCGGATGCATCGGCGGCTTTGACCGACGCCTATGGCCTGCTTGCTCGAATTGCACAAGTCCAGAACCAGCCTGATGAGGCGATCGCCTGGCTTGGGCGAATTCAAGAGCCCTCGGCTCGATACCCGTCGCGATTGCGTCAGGCCATTATCTTGGCCGAACAGGACCGTGTCGATGAGGCGATCGCAATTGTCGATGCTGCTAATCCAATCGATCAGGATGAGCAGTTGATTGGTGTGCTGACTTTGTCGCAGATCTTGCGTGATGCCGGGCGCCTTGATGAGGCAATTGATCGTTTGACCAAGGCTGATCAAGATATCGTTGACTCGGTTGAAATCAAGTACGAGCTTGGGATGCTGCATGAGCGCCAAAAGCAGCATGACTTGATGGAGCGCTATATGCGTGAGGTCATCGAGCTTGATCCTGGTTATGCCCACGCATACAACGTCATCGGTTACTCGCTAGCCGACCGTGATATCCGTCTTCAGGAAGCGTATGAGCTCGTGTCGCGAGCGCTCCAAATTCTGCCGCAAGACCCCTACATCCTCGATAGCATGGGCTGGGTGAAGTTCAGACAAGGCGATTATGACCAGTCGATTGACTACCTGCAAAGGGCCTTTGAGCTCATGCCGCATGCTGAGGTTGCCGCCCATTTGGGCGAGGTCCTTTGGGTGTCAGGGCAGTACGAGCAGGCCCGTGATGTTTGGCGTTTGGGCCTAGAGATCGATAGCAGCAACGAGGTGCTCGAGACAACGCTCAAGCGCTTTGGGTTGAACCCGTGACGTCAGTTCATCGGGCATGGTGGTTTTTGGGTCTGTTGGCTTTGCTGCTCGGTGGTTGCGCCAAGCCAGATCTAGGCGAGCCGTCAACACTGGTGCTGCAGGAGCGCCAAGGCCGCTTCTCCGTGCAGGTCCAACAAGGTGCTCAACCGGTCGATGGGTTGCAAGGCAGCTTCGTCTGGCGGCGCTTGTCCACGGGGTGGCAATTGGATCTGAATAGCCCGCTTGGGGGCACCTTGGCACGCTTGACGAGCACGGCCGCGGGGGCTACTTTGCAGCGGCCCGATGCGCCAACGCGGCGAGCGAGCTCGGGCCAAGAGTTGTTAGCTAGCGTCATTGGTGTGTCGATACCCCCAGAGGTGCTGCTCGACTGGATCGACGCTCGAGTATACGACCAGGGCCAAGTAACCAATCTGTTGCGTGATGCGCAAGGGCGCCCGACATCGTTTTCAAGCGGACCATGGCGAGTCGTCTTGGATCGGTACAATTCGTCTGGTCCCGGTCGCATCACCGTTCAAAGCACTCAGGCCGGTCGTGATGTTCGACTGCGGCTCGTTATTGACTAACAGACTGCGCTGAGGTTTAAAGGTGACGCTCTACGATTTGCCAGCGCCCGCAAAGCTAAACCTGTTCCTACATGTTGTGGGACATCGCAAGGACGGCTACCACTTGCTGCAGTCTGTGTTTCGGCTTGTGTCTTTGAGTGATTCGATTTCGATTGATCTGCGCCGTGATGGGCAGACCTCTTGTCAGACTGACCGTTGCGCGCAAGCGCAAGAGCCACCCGACATCGTCTTGCAAGCCGCAAACCTGTTGCAGCAAGTCACGGGCTGCCGGCTTGGCGCTCATATCGACGTGCGCAAGCGCATCCCGGTTGGCGGCGGATTAGGCGGTGGCTCAAGTGATGCAGCGACCGTTCTGATGGCACTGAATCGGCTTTGGCGAACCGGGTTGAGCCGCCAGCGCCTGATGCAGGTGGGCTTGCGCCTAGGTGCTGATGTCCCGTTTTTCATCTATGGACGATCAGCCTTTGTTCAAGGAATCGGCGAGCAGATGGACTTAGTTGATTTGCCCGATTTGAGCTATCTAATTATCCAGCCGGCTGTGGCCGTTTCCACTGCGGGCATATTCGGCTCACCTGATTTGACACGGGACTCGGAACCAGTCAAAATATTGGACTTTTCTGGGGTGTCTCATTTCGTTTCGCCTGCGAAGGCTTCGTCAGGAGTTACCCAAGCAAGCAGCGGGTTTGGTCGCAACGACCTGCAGCTTCAAGTTGAAGCCGCATATCCGAGAGTTCGAGCGGCCATCAATTGGGCGCAGGACAACGGCCTTGCGGTAAGACTATCAGGCTCTGGCGCGTGCTTTTTTGCTGAGTTTGATGAGCCACAGCAGGCCGAATTGGCGCGATCTGTTTTGGCCGCTAAAATGGAGTCATTCAACGAACACGGTCAGCATCGTGTCGTTGAACAAGTCCTAGCCTGCGACGGGTTGCGCGAGCACCCGTTAAGGCAGTGGGTTAAGAATTAATTGGGGAGTCGCCAAGTTGGTTAAGGCACCGGATTTTGATTCCGGCATTCGAGGGTTCGAGTCCTTCCTCCCCAGCCAACAATCAAAGCTGTTGAACAAACCAGTGCCTGTTTGGCCGGATTCAGCAGCTTTTTTATTTCTGCGATGCGCGCCCAATGACACCTGAAAGCTTCATGATTTTCACTGGCACGGCTAACACTCGATTAGCCGTGGACGTTGTCAATCACTTAGACATGTCATTGGGGAAAATGTCGGTTGGCCGGTTCTCCGATGGCGAGGTCATGGTCGAGATCAACGAAAACGTTCGTGGTAAGGACGTCTTCGTGTTGCAACCGACGTGCGCGCCGACCAACGACAACCTCATGGAAATCATGGTGATGGTCGACGCGTTGCGGCGCGCTTCGGTAGGACGCATCACTGCAGCGATTCCTTATTTTGGCTATGCGCGCCAAGACCGGCGCCCACGATCTGCTCGGGTGGCGATTTCAGCTAAGGTCGTTGCCAACATGTTGCAAGTCGTCGGTGTGGATCGAGTTCTGACCATGGACCTACACGCGGATCAAATTCAGGGCTTTTTTGATATTCCGGTCGACAACATTTATGCCGGACCGATCTTGCTTGGTGATATTTGGCGCCGCAACTTGTCCAATCTAGTTGTGGTTTCGCCAGACATCGGCGGTGTTGTGCGGGCCCGAGCCTTAGCCAAGCAACTCGAGGCGGATTTGGCCATTATCGACAAAAGGCGCCCACGCGCCAATGTGTCTGAGGTCATGAATATCATTGGTGATGTCGACGGGCGCACGTGCGTGATCATGGACGATATGGTCGATACGGCAGGCACGCTTTGCAAGGCCGCTTCAGCGCTCAAGGAGCGCGGCGCTGGTGCGGTTTACGCCTACTGTACCCACGCGGTGTTGTCGGGCGGCGCGATTGAGAGAATCGCTGAGTCCGAGCTTGATGAATTGGTGGTTACCGATTCGATTCCACTGTCAGATGCTGCACTGGCGTGCCGCCAAATCAGGCAGCTGTCATGCGCGGCATTATTGGGTGAGACGATTTTGCGGATCTCACACGCCGAGTCTGTCAGTTCGCTATTTGTTGACTAGTTAGTTAGAAGGTTGCGCGCGAGCGCGCAACTGCGAAATCAGATTCGCTGTTGGTCGCGACAGCGGTCTATGCTTGGTTCGGTGTTCGGATCAGGTCACTTTGGGCGTAAGCCCGGCTTTGGAGTTAGTTATGGAATTTAATGCAACCTCACGCAGCGTACAGGGATCGAGTGCGAGCCGCCGCCTGCGCCGTGCGGGTCGTGTGCCAGCCATCGTTTATGGCGGCACGCAGGCTCCGCTCAATATTGAAGTCGATCACAACGAGATCTATCACTCGTTGCGCAAAGAGCAATTTCACGCATCCGTGCTTGACATGCTACTTGACGGTCAAAAGCATTCGGTGCTTTTACGTGATGTTCAATGGCATCCCTACAAGCAACAAGTCCTGCACATTGACTTCCAGCGGGTTGATGCCAGCAAGTTGCTGCACACCAAGGTGCCTTTGCACTTTCTGAACGCGGATGTTTCTCCGGCTGTCAAACTGAGCTCGGCCATCATCTCTCAAATCATCAATGAAATTGAGGTGGAGTGTTTGCCAGCTAAATTGCCGCCGTTTATCGAGGTGGATCTGGGCGCGTTGGTGGCAGGTCAGTCTCTTCACGTCAGCGACATCAAGTTGCCAGTCGGCGTGAAGATTGTGACCCATGGTGCCGTCGACGATAACCCTGTGATCGTCAGCGCCACCGTTCCGGCTGGCAAGCGTACAGCAGAAGGCGATGAGGGTGCAGCGCCAGAAGAGGGCACGCCAGAGAGCTAATTCGCCTTGCTACACTGAGGTTGAGTGTCTTTGCAGCCCCGTCGATGTTACAGTCGGCGGGGCTTTTGATTAACGGGTTGTCTGCCGCATGTCACAACAAGAACCGATTGCTTTGGTCGTTGGGTTGGGAAACCCGGGCCCCGAATATGATCGAACACGTCACAACGCTGGTTGTTGGCTTGTTGATCGGTGGGCTGCTCAATTGAATGCGACCTTTCATGTTGAGAAGGCCTTTTTCGGTGAGCTTGCCAAAGCGCGTTGGCAATCACGAACGATTTGGCTTTTAAAGCCCACGACCTATATGAATCGCAGTGGGCAATCGGTCGGTGCCTTGTCGCGGTTCTACAAGATTGCACCAAGCGCCATCTTGGTTGCGCACGATGAACTTGACCTCGCGCCCGGACAGATCAGGATCAAGCACGGTGGCGGTCATGCCGGTCACAATGGCCTGCGCGACATTGATCGTGCCCTAGGGGGTGCGGGGTTTTGGCGGTTGCGCGTAGGTATTGGGCACCCCCGAACGCTAGGACTCATGCAGGGTGTGGCTGATTTCGTGCTGCATAGTCCGTCGATTGATGATCACAATAAGATCGAGGCAGCGCTTGAGCGATGTGACCAGGCGATGCCCATATTGCTTGAGGCTCAAATGACCAAAGCCATGGCGCAATTGCATCGAGATGAGTAATCGACAGCCTTTGGCACCTCTGAGCAAAGCCGATAGTTGGGCGCAAGAATGGCGGCACTTTTTGCAGTTTGTTCGTCAGCCCCGACTTTCACCGCGCTGTCGGCATGTTAGACCCCGCACGGCTTGGCTTTTGGATTGGTTGCCTGGCATCGGCATGGGTCGGCTTCTGATCTGGGCAGCCGTCCTTTGGGGCATTAACCTGTTTTTGTTCGGTCCTCTCGTTGTCGCCGTGGCTCAAAAGGCTGGCGCAACCCACGCAGTCGATCCGGCCAATTTGCCATGGCTTTTAGCATTGGTGTGGGCGCCCTTGGTCGAGGAGTTGCTGTTTCGGTATGGATTGCGCCGGCCAGTCATTGCGTTGTGGCTAGTGCCGTTGATGATCTTTGCGATCTTGGTTGGTCCGGGCTTGGCGCAAACGGTGATGTTTGCGATGGGCGCAATCGCGCTCTATCAGGCGAGCGTGCCAAATCGCATGCCCGGCGTGCGCGCCCGGATTTGGCTGCGGGGTTATCGCCGCTGGTTCGGCTTGATATTCCATGTGTCGGTATTTTTGTTTGCCGCACTGCACTTGTACAACTTTTCGTTTGAGTACGTGCAGTGGTGGATGCTGCTCGTGCTCATGATCCCGCAATGGTTTACCGGTCTGGTCTTGGGTTGGATTCGGGTGATGCGCGGCATTGGCGCGGCGATCGTGCTGCACGCCGCCTATAACTTTGGCCCTTTGATGGCAGCGTGGCTTGTGATGTCATGGCTCCAGAGCGCCGGCCTGGTGTAGAGAGCAGTGCCTGCCAAATTGGCAGGCACTACCCGACTGGTTATAATCCCTCGCTTGCCTAGTCACATGGCCGGCAGTCTCAAATCAGAAATTCGCCTGTTTCGGCCCTAATGAACACCTCTGGGTACTTATAGTGCCTTTGAGACATTAATAAATAGTTGGAACTCTTATGGCACTTCAGTGCGGCATTGTTGGTTTACCCAACGTCGGAAAGTCGACCTTGTTTAATGCGTTAACCAAAGCGGGTATCGCAGCCGAGAACTATCCGTTCTGTACGATTGAACCGAATGTGGGTGTCGTCGAAGTGCCAGATCCGCGGCTTGATCGCCTGGCGCAGATTGTCAAGCCTGAACGAATGATGCCGGCAACCGTCGAGTTCGTCGATATCGCCGGGCTTGTGGCTGGCGCGAGTCAGGGAGAGGGGCTTGGTAATCAATTCCTATCGCACATCCGCGAGACTGACGCAATCATCAATGTCGTGCGCTGTTTTGAAAATGACAATGTCATACATGTCTCTGGTCGAGTCGATCCGATTGCCGACATTGAGGTTATCGAAACCGAGTTGTGTCTGGCAGATATGCAAACGGCTGAGAAATCATTGCACCGGCACCAAAAAACAGCAAGATCTGGTGACAAAGAAGCACAAAAGCTAGTTGTCGTTCTAGAGCAATGTATCGCTCACCTAGATCGCACCCAGCCCATCCGCACCATGGATCTATCGAAAGAAGACCGTGCGTTGATTGCGCCGCTTTGCTTCATTACGGCCAAACCTGCCATGTACGTTGGCAATGTCAACGATGATGGGTTTGAGAACAACCCGCTGCTTGCGAAGTTGCAAGACTATGCTGCTACCCGCAAGGCCCCTGTTGTTGCTATTTGCGCGGCAATTGAGTCCGAAATCGCCGATCTAACGGCAGAGGATCGAGCCGTATTCTTGGCAGACATGGGCTTAGAGGAACCGGGCTTGAATCGTCTCATCAGGGCGGCGTTTAAATTACTGGGTTTGCAAACGTATTTCACAGCGGGTCCCAAAGAGGTGCGTGCATGGACGGTACCGATCGGGGCTACTGCGCCTCAGGCTGCCGGTGTGATCCATACGGATTTCGAGCGCGGTTTTATACGTGCCCAAACGATTGCGTATGACGACTATATCGGCTGTGGCAGCGAACAGGCCGCTAAAGAGGCAGGTAAATTGCGCGCCGAAGGTAAAGAGTATGTTGTGCAGGACGGCGACGTGATGAACTTTCTGTTTAACGTCTAAAGAGAGCGCTGC
>SKIZ01000160.1 GCA_007116135.1 Burkholderiaceae bacterium | reverse complement strand
GCCTTATCGGCCAAGAGCCAGCGCACGCCACCGCGTGGATCTTTGGCGTCACCGCGATAGCGTGGGATCAGGTGGATGTGGACGTGCGGCACGGTCTGCCCGGCATCAGGGCCATCATTGATTCCGATGTTGTAGCTGTCTGGTGAGTGCAATTGATCAAGCGCCGCTTTCGCTGTGACCAACATTTGATACATCGCACTGACTTCGACAGGCGTTAACTCAAAGAACGAACCAACGTGTCGTTTCGGAATTATCAGGGTGTGTCCGGGCGAAACCGGATAGGCATCTCGAATCACAAACGCAAGCTCGTTGTGATCGATAAGCCTGTCAGCTGGCAGGGTACAAAAGGGACAATCTTCCATGTTTCCTTTTACCGCGTGTGGTGTATCAAGGCGTGCAGCACCGTGTAACTAAATGACAGTTAAAGTCTACCCTTTTCCACCCCGCCCGTCACCGCTACCAGCGCAATACCAAGGGTGCGCATAGCCACCCCAGCAGCCCCGCGAGCACGATGCCCGCGCTATACCAGAGCGCCACAAAGGTCAGCGACATCTCTGGGCACACCAGCGAATAAGCCAAGGCACCGATCGCACCGGCCAGAAGCCCTGCAGTAAATCCTGCCGCACGCAAGTCTGTGGGCGCCAAAGCCCGGGCTGCAATTAACAAGCCCGCCAATGTGGGCAACGACAACAGCAGCACCATTGATGGGCAAATGAGCCAGGTCTGGGAAAAAATCGCACTAGCCCAAAGCGCCGGTGGGGTGAGCATCAAGTGCACCAAGCCCAGACTGAAAAGCACCAACACCACCCCAAGTGGCCACTTCACGGCATCAGCGCGCGGCGCACCCGGTCGACATAGGCGCGCCAACAACGCCACCAGGCTTAAGCCAAGCGCCAACCCATAGGCCAGTTTGACCCAGGTCACGGGCTGGGCAAACTGTTGCGCCGGCAACACCCCGATGACCATCACACTGACTAACACCGCTAGCAGGCCACCGATGGCCAGCGGCCACGCCAACGCGCGAACAAATGCCTGGCGATCGACCGGTGGTGCCTGTTGGGCAAGAAGCGTGATCAGTTCGGCTGTTTTCATGGGGTGCGCTTGCGGTTGGTTTGTTGGATTTGGCTTGCCAGTCGTTTGAGCCCCCGGTGTACGTTGACCTTGATGACTGACTCCGATAGGCCCAGTTGCTTGGCCACCTCAAGCACACTGAAGCCTTGCAGTTTGGTCAGCTCAATGGCTTGGCGCTGCGCGCTCGGCAAGGTTTGCAGCAGTCGTTTTAGATCGTGACTACTGTGGCCATCGGCCTGGTCAGCCGCAAGCGCCTGAGGATCCGTTTGCTCGATATCGTCGTTGCGGGCATCGGTGCGCCCATAGGCGCGCCAGTAATCAACCAGCTTATATTTGCCGATCCCCAAGACCCAAGCGGTCACTGGATACTGATCATCGTAGGTTGCGCGTTTCAGATGAACCGCCATCAACGTCTCCTGCACCAAGTCCTCTACATCGGCGCCACGCGCCGACAGGCGCTGCGCAAAATAGCCACGCAGTCGCTTAGCGATCAATGTCAGCGCCTCTTCGTAGGCTCGGGTGTCGCCGGCAAGCGCCGCTAGCCAGATGGGCTTGAGTGTTTGCTCAAATGCGTGCGCCCAATCAGACTCTGACATCGGTCTATTCGCGCTTGAGGGGGAAATGGTTACATGGGGACACAGATCAAGCACCCAGTGTGTCTGACGCAGGCTTGGGCCTGCGTCAGAACGGTTTGCCGTTTATTGATATTGGCTGCGTAGGATTTCGGCGGCTTTGACCATCGCCTGCAGCTTGCCATCGGCAACTTCGCGCGGCAAATACTTCATGCCACAGTCCGGCGCCAGAATCACCTGCTCAGGCTTGACGTGAACCAGCGCTTTCTTGATACGCTGGACAATCACTTCAGGCGACTCAACAGTCAAATCGCTTAAGTCCAAGCAGCCCACCATGATTTGCTTATCGCCCAATCCGGGCAAGACCGAGCAGTCCAGATTCGATTGCGCCGTCTCAATTGACACCTGGTTGCAGCCGCAGCGCGCAAGTTCGGGCAAAAAGCTGTAGCCCGTGGGGCGTTCA
Organism: Burkholderiaceae bacterium; assembly: GCA_007116135.1. GTDB lineage: Bacteria > Pseudomonadota > Gammaproteobacteria > Burkholderiales > Burkholderiaceae_B > Algicoccus. Next base: position 5,669 of record SKIZ01000160.1, on the reverse strand, counting down.
TGGATAATCGCTGCATACCCAAAGCAGATGTGGACCGCGGTGGTGCCCTGCACACCTTCAAGCGCACGGTTCAAAGCATCAATACCGTATTGACGAGCCTTCTCGGGACGGGCCTGCATGTAGGGCTCATCAATTTGCACCACATCGGCACCATGAGCAAATAGATCCTTGATCTCCTCGTTAATGGCTGCGGCGTAATCCATGGCCGCCTCGCGCTCAGAGGCGTAAAAGTCGTTTTGCGCCTGCTGCAGCATGGTGAAGGGGCCAGGCACCGTGATTTTGACGCGCCGGTCGGTGTTGGCCTTCAAAAACAACAAGTCCTCGACCTCAATGGGGCGTGCGCGGCGAATCTTGCCTACGATACGCGGCACCGGATTGGGGTGCCCTGAACGATCAAGCGCCTCGCCCGGATTGTCGATATCAACACCTTCGAGCGCGGTGGCAATGCGGTTGGAGTAACTCTCGCGACGAATTTCGCCGTCGGTAATGATGTCTAGCCCGGCTTGCTCTTGCGCCCGGATGGCCAGCAAGGTCGCATCTTCCATTGCCTGTTTTAGATAAGGCTCCTCGATGCGCCACAATTCTTTAGCGCGAATCCGCGGCGGAAAGCGGCCTGAGAGCTTTTCACGGTCAATCAGCCAATCGGGCTGCGGGTAACTGCCAACAATTGTGGTGGGAAACAACATCACGGGGCTCCTCGTTTTTACTGTTTATTTTGCGCAATTCACTGCCGCTATCGTTATACAGGAGACGCGTGCGACTGCCAATGGGTTACAGCCGGGGCTCGTACATTGACAAGCCCCGGCTGTAACCCATTGGCTGTTTACCGCGAATAAGGAGTACAAGGGTAGGATTGATGGGGAAAAATGTTTAACTTAAACGCGGTTTCCAAGGTTTTTTGCATTCTCGGGATTGCTGGCACGGTGCCAATGGCTCTGGCGCAGTCGATGACCGTGCCCGTATCCCTGGAGCCGTCTAACTGGCAAGAAGTCAGGCTGGGCGATCAAATCAAGCCCAACGAGTTCGAGTTTTTGCAAATAGACGATCAAGCGGCATTACGCGTTGAATCGAATGCCAGCATGTCGATGATGGCCAGCACCATTGAGGTAGACCTTTCACAAACGCCGGTATTGTGCTGGCGCTGGCGCGTGAGCCGGGTGCTGCAGACAGCAGACATGACCACCAAGGCGGGCGATGACTATGCCGCGCGGCTCTACCTGAATCTATCCGTTGACCCCTTGAGCCAAACGTTCGGCGAACGCTTGCAACTGCGACTGGCACGCGCGATCTGGGGTGACCAACTACCTGATGCCGCTATCAACTATGTCTGGGACAACCGCCAGCCAGTGGGCAGCGTCATGGCCAACGCTTACACCGATCGAGTCAAGATGGTTGTCATGGATTCGGGTCCTCAGGGCGTGGGGCAATGGCAGGCCCATGGACGCGACGTTGCTCGCGACATCGAGACACTTTTTAGTGGGACGGCCCACCCGGTACAAATTGCCCTAGCTGCCGACACCGACAACACCGGCGAGGCGGTCTTAACTGAATTCGCAGACCTGCGCTTTGTCCCTGATTTTGACGACTGCGGCTAACGGCTATCTATTTGAGAAAAACTAGGCTCGACTTGTAACTATTTAGCGGTCATGCTCGAATGGTACAAGACGACAACCGACGAAGGATACACATGCGATCGACCCTGCCGTTATTGCTCAAGACCGACTTCCCGAGCATTGAGCGCAAAGCCCTGCAAACGCTGCAAGTCAACCTAGGCTACCTGTGCAATCAGTCCTGTCAGCACTGCCACGTCAACGCCGGGCCCAACCGCACCGAGCTCATGGATGAGGCCACCGTTGATCTGGTGCTAGAAGTGCTTGGCCGCCATCGGATCGAACTGCTAGACCTCACCGGTGGTGCGCCGGAGATGAATCCGCACTTCAGGGCCCTGGTGCGCGGTGCGCGCGCGCTGGGAGTCACGGTGATGGATCGCTGCAACCTGACCATTCTGTCTGAGCCGGGCTATGAGTGGGTGGCTGACTTTTTAGCCGAGCAAGAAGTGCAAATCACTGCATCCATGCCCTGTTACAGCCCGGCCAATGTCGAGAAGCAACGCGGCCAAGGTGTGTTTGATCGCAGCATCCGCGGGCTTGAGCAACTCAATGGCCTGGGCTACGGCATCGAGGGCTCTGGCCGGGTGCTTAACCTCGTCTACAACCCCGTCGGTGCATCTCTGCCACCGCCGCAGGCGGCACTTCAAGCCGATTATCAGCGTGAGTTGCGCAAACACTTCGGCGTCGAATTCAATCAACTCTTCACCATCACCAACATGCCCATCCAGCGATTTGGTGCGGTGCTCTTGAGCCAAGGACAGTTTGAATCGTACATGCAGTTGCTCAAAGACGCCTACCGGCCAGAGAACCTTGAGACGGTCATGTGCCGAACGCTTCTGAGCGTCGACTACCAAGGCTACCTTTACGACTGTGACTTTAATCAGATGCTGCAACTGCCTGCCGCAAGTCAGTCAGGAAAGCGCGCACACCTGAGCGATTTGCTGCACACCCATGACATGGGCGCCCCCATCCGGGTGGCCGAACACTGCTACGGCTGCACCGCTGGCCAAGGCAGCAGCTGTGGTGGTGCGCTCGAAGACAGCCAGGCTGCACCGGTGACTGAGTCTGTCATCGAGTTTCGCTAGGTCTGCTGCGCGTGAACACCACCGACACAAGCAAACGCAAGTGGCACCGCTGGCTTGCCGCAGCCATCGTGATTGGCGCCTTGGTGCTCCTATATCGGGCATTTGATTTAGGCCAGGTCTTGACGCTGGCGCAACTGAAAGCTAGTCGTGATGATTTGCTTGGGTTGTACGCCCAAGAACCGCTTTTGACCAGCGGCATTTACTTTGTGGTGTACGTGCTGGCTGCCGCCATCTCGATTCCGGGTGCGGTCATCCTGACCTTGGCAGGCGGGGCAATCTTTGGTTTCACAACCGGTCTGTTGCTTGCGTCATTTGCCTCAAGCGCCGGTGCACTGATTGCCTTTCTGGTGGCACGCTACCTGTTGCGAGATGTCGTACAAACTCGCTTTAGCCGCCAACTCGCCCCCGTTAACGAAGGGTTGCAGCGCGATGGCGTGTTTTACCTCTTGACCTTGCGCCTAGTGCCGGTCTTTCCTTATTGGTTGGTCAATCTGTTGATGGGCTTGACCACCATGGGCGCGGTGCGCTACTACGTCGTCAGCCAGCTTGGCATGCTGCCAGCCACGGCGGTCTTTGTGCTGGCAGGCACCCAATTGGCGGGCATTCAGAGCCCAGGCGACGTGCTGTCTGCCGGGTTGCTGGCCAGTCTGGTGCTCTTGGGCATCTTTCCGTTGCTGGCCAAATGGGTGGTGACGCGCATGCGGCTTAAAAAAATCTATGCCGGGCACCAGCCGCCAAAGTCGTTTGACCGCAATCTGGTGGTCATTGGTGCAGGCGCTGGCGGCTTAGTCACTGCCTACATCGCCGCGGCCGTCAAAGCCAAGGTCACTATTATTGAAGGCCACAAGATGGGTGGCGATTGTTTGAACTACGGCTGCGTGCCCAGCAAAGCACTGATTCGCTGTGCCAAAGTGGCCAAGGAACTCAAGCAAGCCACGCGCCTGGGCTTTAAAAACGTCACCGGCGAAATCGATTTCGCAGCCATCATGCAGCGCGTGCACGGCGTGATCCAAGCCATTGAGCCACACGACTCGGTTGAGCGTTACACCGCACTCGGCGTTCAAGTGCTAGAGGGTCATGCACTCATCACCTCGCCTTGGCACGTGCAAGTGACCTTGGCCAGCGGACACACGCAAACCCTGTCTGCGCGCAACATCGTCATCGCCAGCGGCGCGAGCGCGCGCATCCCGGACATTGCCGGCTTGTCAGAAAGCGGCTACCTCACTAGCGAGACGATTTGGCAGATCAAAGAACTGCCCAAGCGCTTAGTCGTGCTTGGTGGCGGACCGATTGGTTGCGAATTGGCACAAAGCTTTGCGCGCCTAGGCAGCCAGGTCGTCCAGGTAGAGAGCCATGAGCGCCTTTTAAGTCGCGAGGACCCCGAAGTCAGTCAATTGGTGCGCACCGCACTGACAGCCGATGGCGTTGAAGTGCTCACCGCACATCAGGCTGTGGGTGTGCTCACCCTTGATGATCAAAGTCACGAACTTATTGTGCGCACGCAAGGCCAAGAGCGCCGACTACCGTTTGATCAGATTCTGGTGGCCGTCGGGCGTGAGCCACGGGTCAAGGGTTTTGGGCTAGAGGCGTTGGGTATTGGCTTGACGCCACAGCGCACCATTCAGACCAACGCCTATCTGCAAACCATTTACCCCAACATCTTTGCCGTCGGTGATGTCGCCGGGCCATTTCAGCTCACACACGCCGCAGCCCATCAGGCCTGGTATGCCGCAGTCAACGCCTTGTTTGCGCCTTTCAAACGGTTCAAGGCTGACTACAGAACCATACCGTGGTGCACCTTTACGGATCCCGAGGTCGCGCGCGTTGGGCTCTCAGAGACGCAAGCAAAGGATCAAGGCGTTGCTTACACCGTCACGCGCTACGACTTGCACGAACTTGATCGAGCGATTGCCGATGATGCAACCACGGGCTTTGTCAAAGTACTGACGGTGCCTGGTAAAGACAAAATCCTTGGCGCAGTCATTGTGGGCGCGCACGCCGGTGACTTACTGGCCGAGTTTGTGCTGGCGATGCGCTTTGGCTTGGGCCTGAATAAAATTCTGGCCACCGTACACACATACCCCACACTGGCTGAGGCCAACAAATATACGGCTGGTCAATGGAAAAAAGCCCATGCGCCACAAACGGTGCTGGCATGGCTGGAGCGCTTTCATCGATTTCGCCGTGGCCGCCCCCAAAAGGCCTAACCCATGAAACACCCGAGCCTTGCGGTTGTCATCCCGACCTTAAACGAAGCCAAGCAGATAACCGCCGCGCTACAAAACGTGCGCGCAACCCTGCCCGAAGCACACATCGTGGTCGTCGACGGTGGCAGCAACGATGGCACGATCGAAATGGCTATGCCACTGGCACACCAAGTCCTGGCCGCGCCAGCCGGGCGCGCCAGACAGATGAATGCCGGCTGCGCTGCCATGACGCATGTGCCAGATTACTGGCTGTTTTTGCATGCAGATACCGAATTGCCTGCCAACGCGCAAGCGGCACTAGGCCAAGCGTTTGATCAAGGCGCCATGTGGGGTCGGTTTGATGTGCGCATCACGGGCCAGTCACGTCTGTTACCGGTGGTGGCCTGGCTCATGAATTGGCGCTCGCGCTTGAGCGGTATCGCCACCGGGGATCAGGCCATATTCGTGCGTCACGATGCCTGGGTCAAGCTTGGCGGATTTCCCGACCAGCCTCTCATGGAAGACGTTGAGCTCTCGCGCCGACTGCGGCAACTAGCGCGCCCGATCTGCTTATCCGAGCGCGTCATGACCTCAGGCCGGCGCTGGGAGTCGCGCGGGCTTTGGCGCACCATCTTTCTGATGTGGCGCCTGCGTTATCGCTACTGGCGCGGCCACAGTGCCGAGGAACTCGCGAGGCTGTACCGTTGAAGCTGCAAACCGCAAGCGTCGCACTCATTATCATGGCCAAAGCGCCCCAAGCCGGTTTGGCCAAGACCCGGCTGATACCG
>SKIZ01000040.1 GCA_007116135.1 Burkholderiaceae bacterium | reverse complement strand
TTTTTGTTGTTCGTGCCAAGCTTTGGCTTGCGGCAGTCGCGCAACACGCACCTGAGCTCTCCCACGCAGTTACACAATCATGGCGGCATCGCCACATCGATGGGCAATTCGTGCGGCCGCAGGCCAGCTCTTTTATGGCGGCCCCGGCAATATCGGCAGACCACGCTGTGATCGAACGCTGCCCCCAGAGCAACATCGCAACCAAAGTGGTTCAATTACACAGCCCCTGGAGTGACCTAGGCGCCTGGGATGCAGTTTGGCAAAGCAGCGCCAAAGACGAACACCGCAACGTCACTTCGGGCGACGTCATTGCAATAGACACCGAGGATTGCCTCATTCATTCAAGCGCCCGACTAGTCAGCACTATTGGTTTGAGGGACGTGGTTATTGTTGAAACACCTGATGCGGTGCTAATCGCACACAAAGACGATACTCAACGAGTCAAGGAAATCGTCGCAACGCTATCGCAGCGCCAACGCGTCGAAACCGAGCTACACCGCAAAGTCCACCGACCCTGGGGTTGGTATGACAATATCGATCAAGGCCCCAACTTCAAGGTCAAGCGCATCAAGGTCAACCCGGGTGCAAGCATCAGCTTGCAACAGCATCAACACCGTGCCGAGCACTGGGTTGTGGTCAGTGGCCAAGCTGAGGTGACATGTGATGACAAAGTCTCAACGCTAGGTCCAAATGAATCAACCTACATCGCAAAGGGCGCGATCCACCGGCTACGAAACCCAGGGCCCCAAACGCTGGAAATTATCGAGGTGCAGTCAGGCGACTATCTTGGCGAGGACGACATCATTCGGTTCGAAGACCAGTACGGGCGGTCCAACAAACCAGGTCAATGAGCCTCACTTCAACTCAAGGTCGGCGATGATCGGCGAGTGGTCAGAAAGCTGGCTCCAAGGCCTGCCGCGTAACACCTGAGCACGATTGACAGCGAAGCCGCGCTGATAGATTCGGTCTAGACGCAACAGGGGAAATCGCGCCGGAAAGGTCTTTGGTGGCGCCTTAAGGCTGTGCACGCCACTCATAGGTAGCTGTTGGGGTGCGTTTGAACGAGCAAAGGGCCGCGCGCCTCGCAATAATCCGCCAAGCTGTCTCATCGAGTGCATAAGCTTAGAGGCATCGCCCTTGACTTGCGATGCTTGAGTAAACACTTCGTGAACGTTGAGCTGCTTGACAAAGAGTGGCGCAAGCTCATTTCGCCAGTCGTTAAAGTCGCCAGCGATGAGTATTGGCTCATCGGCCATCACCAGGCGTTCAATCCGTTCGGTCATTGTCAGCACTTGGCGTTCGCGGCTCGCAGCAAACAGGCCGAGATGAACAACAAAGCAATGTACGCACACACCATCGATTTGCAAGCGTCCGTGCAGCAACCCACGTTGCTCAAGAGCGTGGTCCGAGACGTCTTCGTTTTCAAAGCTCAAAATCGGATAACGCGACAGCAACGCATTGCCATGATCCGTATTTACTCGAACCGCATTGCAGCCGTATGCCGCTTGCATGTGCAAGGCCGCCGCCAACGATTCGTGCTGCGCATCGAGCCGCGCGTTGACTTGGTTGCGGCCCTGGACTTCCTGCAAAAACAAAATATCAGCACCAAGCCCATGCAGCCCCAGGCGCAAGGCATCAAGCGAGTCGCGCCCAGCAATCGAGCGGCCCTTGTGAATGTTGTAACTCACGACCCGCAGCTTGGTCATGACCGGCTAACCTAGGACGCGCTCGGCGTTTGCGCGGGCCGCAAGCGAATATGCAGTTCTTTTAGCTGCTTGTCATCAACCTGCGAGGGTGCCGCTGTCAATAAGCACTGCGCACGTTGCGTTTTAGGAAACGCAATCACGTCACGTATGGACTCGGCCTTACTCATCATCGTGACAATACGATCAAGCCCGAATGCGATACCGCCGTGTGGTGGTGCGCCATACTGCAGAGCATCGAGCAGAAAGCCAAACTTCTCGCGCGCCTCTTGTTCGTCGATCTTGAGCGCCCGAAACACCTTGCTTTGTACTTGCTCTTGATGGATGCGAACGGATCCGCCCCCGATTTCCCAGCCGTTGAGCACCATGTCATAGGCCTTGGACAAGGCTTGAGCCGGATCGGTGGTCAGGTAGTCTTCATGACCATCTTTAGGACTGGTAAAGGGGTGGTGCAAGGCGGCATAACGCCCTGCATCCTCATCGTATTCAAACATCGGGAAGTCCACGACCCACAGCGGCTGCCAGCTTGGTTCAAATAATCCGTTGGTTTGACCGAATTCGCTGTGACCGATTTTGTTGCGCAAAGCACCCATCGCGTCGTTGACGACTTTGGCGCGATCTGCACCAAAAAACAAGAGATCACCGTCTTGAGCACCTGTGCGCTCGAGCATCTGGGCAAGCGCTTGGTCATGAATGTTCTTAACAATCGGCGACTGCAGGCCGTCACGGCCCTTGGCAGTCTCATTGACTTTGATCCATGCCAACCCCTTGGCACCATAGATGCCGACATATTTGGTGTAGGCATCAATTTCGCTACGCGAGAGCTGCGCACCGTTGGGCACACGCAGGGCGACCACGCGGCTACCGGGCGCCTGAGCAGCCTGGGCAAACACCTTAAAGTCCACATCCTGCATCACATCACCCAAGTCGGTGAACTGCAATTTCACGCGCAAATCCGGTTTATCCGAACCGTAAAGCTCGATGGCCTCTTGATAGGACATGATGGGAAACGGATCGGGCAAATCGACGTTTTGGACCGTTTTAAATACCTGCCGAATCATTCCCTCGAAAATCGCCCTGATTTCTTCCTCTGCGAGAAACGACGTCTCGCAATCGATCTGGGTAAATTCAGGCTGGCGATCAGCTCTTAGATCCTCATCGCGAAAGCACTTGGTAATCTGATAGTAGCGATCGAAGCCCGCGACCATCAGCATTTGCTTAAATAATTGCGGCGACTGAGGCAAGGCAAAAAACTCGCCCGGGTGAACCCGCGAAGGCACTAAGTAATCGCGTGCGCCTTCCGGTGTGCTTTTAGTCAGCATCGGTGTCTCGATGTCGACAAAGCCGCAATCATCAAGGTAGCGCCGCACGGCCATCGAGACCCGGTATCGCAACATCAGGTTGTGCTGCATTTGTGCACGGCGCAAATCAAGCACGCGATGCGTCAATCGGGTTGTCTCAGAGAGATTGTCATCATCGAGCTGAAAAGGTGGTGTGACCGAGGGATTCAGAATCTCAACTTCGCGACAGAGCACTTCGACCTGACCAGACGCCAGTTCAGGGTTCACTGTTCCCTCAGGACGATGACGCACCAGCCCGGTGACACGAATACAAAACTCATTGCGCAGTCGCTCGGCAATCTCAAATGCAGTCGGATTATCCGGATCAAAAACAATCTGCGCCAGCCCTGCCCGATCTCTTAGGTCGATAAAAATAACGCCGCCATGGTCGCGACGACGATTAACCCAACCGTACAGCGTAACCGTCTGCTCCAGATGGGTAAGGCAAACCTCACCGGTGTAACAAGTACGCATTGCGTGCTGCTCCTTCAATCTCTTTGGGGCGCTATCGCCCGATCCGAATAACTCGATCCCTAACGGCTGGTTGATAAAAACTCGATGTCCGAGCGCAACAGCGCCAGCAAAGAGATGGGGTTAGGGGTACTCATTGGCCGCGCTTTCCCTTCAATAGCTCCACACCGGAGCCGACCAATCCTCGCCTCAGTTCGAGGCAGCCGGTGCCGCTGGGGTTTCTGACGCAGCAGGCTGGGTTTGAGCAGTACTCGTGGTTTTCTCAGTCGACGCTGTATCGGCTTTTGCTGGTGTGGCTGGCTTGCTGTCGTTATTACGAAAGTCAGTCACATACCAACCCGAGCCTTTCAATTGAAATCCAGCAGCAGTCACTTGCTTGGCGTAAGTCGACTGACCGCAGGATGGGCAAACCGTCAGTGGTGCATCGGACATCTTTTGCAGAACGTCTTGGGCATGGCCACAGTTTGAACAGCGATAGGCGTATATTGGCACCCCTCACTCCTTAGGCGAAAGTCGCATAAATGAATTGGAAAGCCTGCGATTTTACCGCCTTTTGTGGTCAATCACAGTCCAACTTAAAGGCCTAGCTGCGACAAATCCGGTGCGGCTCGATGCCACGACGTGGCCTCTTGCAAGGCCACGCCGAGCCTAAGCACGGTGCTTTCGGTAAATGACGGGCCCATTAGCTGCACGCTAAGCGGCAAACCTTCACTCGATAGGCCCGCCGGTAAGGCTAAGCCGCAAGCGGTCAAATAGTTGCCCGCCCGACAAAAGGTGGCCATCGGAGTTTGCGCCTCATCGATCTCGCTTAACGGCACCGCTGGGAAAGGAAATGTCGGCGTGACAAGAGCGGCATAGTTGCGCATAAATGCACTGAATTGGTGCGAACTTGCGCGCTGGTGTTCGATCGCATCAATGTATTGCAGCGCCGAAATCGACTTGCCGCCAAGCACACGCTGGCGCACGTAAGGGCCAAGCGGCAGGCTCTCATCCTCGATATAGGCCTGATGCACCCGGTAGGCCTCAGCGGCAATGATCAGACCGTTTCGCACCATGAGGTCATTGAAATCAAAGGGCAACTGAACCGTCTGCAGGCTCGCGCCAAGTTCACGCAACACCTGACAAGTCCGCTCAAACGCCTCAAGCTCTTGGGCGTTGACCTCGATTGGAAACTGCGCCTCAGACATCACCGCCACACGCAGGCCTTTGAGCGGCTGCGCTGCATCCTCGGGCTCGGGCGCGTCCCACAGAAAGGCAGGGCGCCCCAAGCTCGAGGGGTCGGCGGGATCCGGCCCCGCCATGATCTGGGTCCATAAGGCGGCATCCAAGGCGCTGCGCACCATGGGGCCAAACGTATCGAGCGTAAATGAGAGCGGAAATGCACCGTGCAAGCTGATTAAACCGCGCGTTGTCTTCAGACCAGTGATCCCGTTTAAACCAGCTGGAATCCGCACTGATCCGCCCGTATCCGAACCAATGGCCGCCGGCGCTAAGCCCGCGGCCACGGCCACACCTGAGCCGCTCGAAGAGCCGCCCGGTGCTCGCGGCGTTTGCAAGTCCCAGGGATTCCAGGGTGTGCCCATGACCGGGTTGGTTCCCCAACCCCCAAAGGCAAACTCAACCATATGCGTGCGGCCAAGCAAAACCATGCCCGCTTGCAAACACTTCATCAAAACGGTGCACTGACCCTCTGAGCGGCGATCAACCCAGGCTTGTGATCCAACCGTCATGACCTGGCCTTCAAGCGCACACAGGTCTTTAGCCGCAAAGGGCACGCCATCGAGTGGGCTTAAACGAATCCCTCGAGCACGTCGATCGTCGGCCGCTTTGGCCAGGGCCAGTGTCATTTCGGCATCCAGTGCCACATAGGCATGCAGTTTCTGGTTGGCCTTGTCGATACGCTGCAAATAAAGCTGCGCCATCTCCGTGGCGCTGTAGTCGCCACGGGCAAGGCCGGCCGCTATTTCACTCATGCTCATAAATGCTGGATTAACCGTCATCAAAAATCCCCTTTCATTCTCGCTAAGCGTAAACGAACACCGCATTGCCACGTGTGATCTGTAATGCCGGCTGCGTTAACCGTGCGCAATAAGCCAGCACTCAAACAGTAGCGGCACACTGACGGTTGCGCAAGATGTATGTTCACGCGCGCCTGCGCTTGACTGACAAAACAAAGGACTTCGATCTTCTGCCATAATCCGGGACATGGCTGCCAAGACGAATTCGTTTTGAACTTGGCAATCGTTGCGTTGTCCCTATGCGCTGGCGGTTTTTTAATCAAGGCGCCATGCTTATAATGCGGCGTCTGCAAGGGTAAGACTCGGCACAGCAGTTTGTCTGTCTGTGATTTGAAAAACATCAACAACGAGGTGGCTATCGCATGCACATAGTTGTTCTGTTCGTCACGCTGATGGCCCTTTGGTTATTGTGGTCAGGGCTCTACCTTCCCTTGATGCTGGCTCTTGGGCTCGCGTCATGCGTGCTTGTCGTGTGGCTGACCCGTCGTTTTGAGACAGTCGACCACGAATCCGTTCCTTTGCACCTTGGCTTTGGCATCTTTGCTTATTGGGGCTGGTTGCTCAAAGAAATCGTTGTCTCTAGCCTGCAAGTCACAAAAATCATCCTGTCGCGCGACATGCCCATTAGCCCCCTAGTGGTTAAAGTCAAGGCTAAGGCACGCGGCGAAGTGCGCGAGGTGTTGTTCGGGAACTCAATCACACTGACCCCGGGCACTTTAACAACTGACATCGACGAGCACGGCAACATCACCGTTCACGCCCTCACCGAAGAAAGCGCTCAGGGCGTTTTGGATGGCGAGATGAATGATCGAGTTGCCGCATTGCATGGCAGGGGAGACCGATAATGCTTTTTGCTGCTGGCCTGGGAATTCTGGTGACCATGACGTTGGCAATTTTGCGCGGGCTGCTTGGGCCAAGCGTTTATGACCGTGTTTTGGCAATGAACATCTTTGGCACCAAAACCGTGTTGCTCGTAGCGGTCGTGGCGATGTTGTATGGCCGTCCGGACTTCCTTGATCTCGCATTGGCGTACGCACTAATCAACTTCATCGGGGTGCTTGCCGTGTTGCAATTTGTGCAAAACCGTCAGGCACGCCAACCGAGCCGCAATGACGGGCCGGGGGCCTCATCATGAGCATCATTGAATGGATCGCTGGCCTTTTTTTCCTTGCCGGTGGCTTCTTTATTGTGGTCGGTGGCATCGGCATGATCCGCATGCCAGACCTCTACACAAGAATGCATGCGGCTAGCGTGGCTGAGACATTCGGAACCATTCTTGTCATCACAGGCCTGATGTTGCTCTCGGGTTGGTCTCTGGCAACGTTCAAACTTTTTGCCGTCATGGTGTTTTTGCTCTTTACCGGGCCAGTGGCAGCCTATGCAATCGCCAATACGGCGTCTCTTGGCGGCCTCCAACCCCAGGTGACCAAAGGGGATCAGTAATTATGGTGGCGACTGTATTTGGTGTCATTACGCTTACGCTCGTTGCCGTTGCAGCCGTTGCAACGGTGATGGCCAAAAACCTGTTTGTCGCGAGCATGTGGTTTGGCATTTTCAGCTTGCTCATGGCATCGAACTTCTTTTTGCTTGATGCAGCCGATGTTGCCTTGACCGAAGCAGCCGTTGGCGCAGGCGTATCAACCGTGCTCTTTATGGGCGCTTTGGCGCTAACCGCGGAAAAAGAGACGCACTCGGCAGTGCGCATCAGTTGGCTGCCTATTTTTGCGCTCATCGGCTTGTCGTTCGCCCTCTTTATTGCCACCTTTCAGCAACCGGTGCTTGGTGATATCAACGCACCTGTTCATCAGCACGTCGCGCCTTGGTATATCGAAAAAACGCCGGAACTCATCGACATCCCCAACATGGTGGCCGCTATTTTGGCCTCCTACCGGGGCTATGACACGCTTGGTGAGGTCATCGTGATTTTTGCCGCCGGCATTGGTGTGCTCTCGGTTCTGGGCTTTCGCCCCAAGCGCCGTCAAGAGATCTCCGGCGAGCAGCTTGGCAAAAAGCTTCGCGGTGTGCAGCATCACTCGGTTCTTCGGGTCGTTGGCAAACTGATTATCCCCATCCTTTTGCTATTCGGTCTGGTGGTGCAGTTTCATGGCAAGTACACGCCAGGCGGGGGCTTTTCTGCGGGTGCGCTCTTTGCAGCGGCCGTCATGCTCTACGGCATCTTGCAAGGCGCCGATCGCTCAGCAGCAGCGATGCCTGAAAAAATCATGCTGCAGCTCGCTGCCGCCGGCGCCACACTCTTTACCGGGGTAGGCATCGTTTGCATGTTCCTAGGCGGGGCCTTCCTTGAGTACAACGTGCTCTGGTCCAACCCGCTCACAGGACAATACCTAGGCATCTTGCTCGTGGAGTTTGGCGTGGGCCTGACCGTGACCACCGTGCTGATCCTGATTTTTAACGCCATTGCCAATCGCCCGACTTACCAAGCCTAAAGGGCTCTGAAATGACGATTCTTGGACTCTACAACTACTGGGTATTCATTTTTTTGCTCGCCGTGGGCATGTATGCGATCGTTGCCAAGGGCAACTACGTCAAACGGATGATAGGCCTCGCGATATTTCAAGCGGCGGTTTTCTTGTTGTTCATCACAATGGATAAAGTAGAAGGCGGCACAGGTCCAGTTATCTTGCCCAATGCGCCTGCCGATCAACTCTACGCCAATCCGCTGCCACAAGTGCTGATTCTCACAGCCATCGTGGTCGGTATCTCCATAACCGCGCTTGGTTTGGCCTTGGCCATCCGAATTCGGGAAGAATATGGCTCGGTAGAGGAAGCCGAGACGCGTCGCCAGGATGAACAAGCATGACGTTGTTTGAGCAATTCCCCATTCTGCTTGTCGTGTTGCCCATGTTTGTGGGCCCGCTTTTGGCGATTGTGCCTAGCCGTGGCCATTTGCCGTGGGCGATCGCAACGGCCACAAGCGCGGTCGTTTTTCTGATTGCCATTAGCCTGACGCATCAGGTCTTGCTCGATGGGACCATCTTTTATGAGCTTGGCAACTGGCCTGTGCCCTTTGGTATCGGGTTGGTGATCACCCCATTTTCGGCTCTGATGGTTTTGATCATCACCGGCGCCTCGCTCGTGGCGTTATTGGTTGCCTTTCACAGCATGCCCCCAGAAGTCGGCTATCAACATCAATCGTTGCTCTACTCCTGCTGGTTACTTGCACTGACCGGTCTGGTGGGGATTGCGATCAGTGGTGACGCCTTCAATATCTTTGTTTTCATGGAGATCTCATCGCTAGCAGCCTACGTGATGGTGGCCAACGGGCCAAACCGTCGCGCCTTGACGGCCAGCTTTAACTATCTCGTTACCGGCACGACTGGCGCGACGATGTATCTGATTGGCGTGGGCTACCTTTACATGATGACTGGCTCGCTGAACTTGATGGACATCTCCGAGCGCATCAGTGACATCTCCGACACGTTACCAGTCATGATTGCCGCCGGTTTCATTGTTTTGGGTCTAGCGCTAAAAGCAGCCCTATTTCCGATGCATGCCTGGATGCCCAACACCTACCAGTTCGCACCAACACCTGTGGCCATCTTTTTTGCGGCTTGTTCAACCAAAGTCGCCTTGTTTGTCATGATGCGATTTGAATTCGTGGTTCTGTTGCCAAACTTAGGTGAGCCCGCTTACTTTTTGTCGTCCCTGCTCATCCCCCTGGCCGTAGCGGCTTTCTTGGTCGGTTCAGTGATCGCTATCTTTGAGCGTGATCTCAAGCGCATGCTGGGTTACTCCTCCGTCGCCCAACTCGGTTACATCGTGCTGGCTATTTCGCTCGCAAGTAGCGCCGGTATTACTGCTGCGGTGTTGCATTTCTTTAACCACGCACTGATCAAAGCAGCGCTGTTTGTGGCGGTCGCGGCCATGATTTTGCGCTATGGCAGCGACAACATCGACAAACTCGCCGGCGTGGGCAGACGCATGCCGCTGACCTCATTCGCATTTGTCTTAGCAGGCCTATCGTTAATTGGCGTGCCCTTAACCGCAGGCTTCATCAGCAAGTGGTATCTGATTCAGGCCGTCCTTGAGGAGCCCGGCCTAGGAATCTTATTGACCATTCTGATATTGGTCAGCTCGCTCATGGCGGTGGTCTACATATGGAAAGTGGTTGAGGTCGCCTACCTAAAGGCACCCCCGGATCAATCGCTGCAGGACATCAAGCGCCAAGAGGCACCTGCACTGGTATTGGTGGTGCTTTGGTCACTGGTCATCGCCAACATCTGGTTTGGCATCAACCCGAGCTTGCCGTTGACCCTTGCGGGCATGGAGGTTGTTGAATTGCTGGGAGTGGGCCGATGAGTGATGCAACATTGATCCTGGCGGCTCTAGCCATTCCGTTAATTGGCGCACTGATTATTGCGCTGACCGGGCGCAACCCGAATCTGCGCGACTCTTTGATGGTTGCCTCGGCAGTCTTGGTTTTCCTGACGGTGTTGTCGCTACTGCCATCGGTGCTCGCAGGCGAGCGCCCCGAGGTGCTGTTATTTTTCCTGATGCCTGGCCTGCCAATTTCGTTTTCGATCGAACCGCTTGGCATGATCTTTGGCTTGGTCGCCTCCGGCCTATGGGTAATTACCTCGATTTACGGCATTGGGTACATGCGCGGTGCGCATGAGAAAAACCAAACGCGTTTCTTCGCCTGTTTTTCAATTGCGATTTTCGCAGCGCTCGGCGTGGCCTTTGCCGAGAACATGTTTACGCTGTTTATCTTCTACGAAATTTTGTCGCTATCGACTTATCCGCTGGTGGCGCACAAAGGCGACGAGGAGGCCAAACGAGGCGCGCGCATTTACCTCGGCCTGCTGCTAGGCACCTCAATTGGCTTGATGCTGCCGGCCATGCTCGTGACTTGGTTTATGACCGGCACGCTTGACTTTGTTCCTGGCGGCATTTTGCAAGACAACGTCAGTCGCGGCGTCGGGGCCATTTTGTTGATCCTCTACATGTACGGCATCGGCAAAGCGGCACTGATGCCATTTCATCGATGGTTACCCTCTGCCATGGTGGCACCCACGCCCGTTAGCGCGCTTTTACACGCTGTTGCCGTGGTCAAGGCCGGTGTTTTTACGGTTCTCAAAGTCAGCATTTATATTTTTGGGCTCGATTACCTGCAAAGCCTTTGGAGTTCCGATCTCATTATGTGGATTGCGGCCTTCACGCTTTTGGCAGCCTCGGTCGTCGCCCTGCAAAAAACCAACCTCAAAGCCCGGCTGGCCTACTCGACGGTCAGCCAACTGTCTTACATTGTTCTTGGCGCCATGCTTGCGAGTCAGCTTGCAGTCATGGGCGCAAGCTTAAACATTGTGATGCACGCCTTTGGCAAGATCACCTTGTTTTTCTGTGCTGGCGCAATCTATGTGGCAGCCCACAAAAGCAACATCTCCGAGATGGACGGGCTTGGCCGCAAAATGCCACTGACCTTCTTTGCCTTTTTGCTTGGCGCCCTTTCGGTTATTGGCGCACCACCACTCGGTGGTTTCTGGAGCAAATGGAATCTCATGCTTGGCGCTATTGAAGCGCATCACGCCATCATGATTGCGGTGCTGTTGGTCAGCACCCTTTTGAACATGGCCTATCTGCTGCCGCCCGTTATTCGTGCCTTCTTGCTAAGTCCACCGAAAGACGATGGCCATCACGACGATCACGGCACGAGTCTGAATCGTTTTGGTTTGGCAGAGGCGCCGCTATTTTGCTTGATTCCGCTTTTAATTACCGCAACCGGCACCGTGGTGTTGTTCTTCTATGCACCGGCAGTTCTGGGCCTAATCGATATGATTTTTACCGGAGCTGCGTCATGACGACACACGTAGCTTGGGTAACGATTTTTAGGGGTGACCAATCATGATCGATCTATTAGCACGTATCTTGCAGTCGATGGTAGACCACGCCAAACTGCTTAGTCGCGTCATGCTTGTGATCATGGCCTTGCTTGTGGTGGCCAACTTTGTTTATCCGGCTGGTTACGACCGCTTTTTCTGGGAATCGCTGCCAGGCGCCGGTGCTGTTTATGGTTTCTTTTCGTGCATTGTGTTGATCGTTGTGGCCAAGGTATTGGGCTACAAACTGCTCTACAAACCCGAAGACTATTACGACAACGAGACAAAAGACAACAAACTAATCGGTAACCCCAAGCATCGCGAGGCGACCGATGAGTGAAACCAATGCGTTGATGGCCCAGAGCGGTTTCTGGTTGCACCCAAGCATCGTTTTGTTGCTTGGTGCGTTGATTATTCCGCTGCTAAAGGGCGTGGCCCAACAGTCTTACCGCATCGCGCTAGCCCTGGTATTTATCTTTTTGGTGTTTCAAACATCGATCGGTATTCATGGCCAATTCGAAGTCAATGGGCTTGAGATCATCACGGGC
This sequence comes from Burkholderiaceae bacterium, assembly GCA_007116135.1. Classification (GTDB taxonomy): domain Bacteria; phylum Pseudomonadota; class Gammaproteobacteria; order Burkholderiales; family Burkholderiaceae_B; genus Algicoccus. The sequence continues at coordinate 45,326 of SKIZ01000040.1, read as the reverse complement.
CGAGCAGACAAGCTCAGCTTGGTCTTTGCCTATGTCTTTAGCCTGATCACTTTGATTGCCACCATTTACTCGTTGCACGTCAAAGACAACATTCAACACGTCACTGCGTTTATCTACGCGGCCGCTGCCACTGGCGTGGCGTTTGCCGGTGATCTGATCACGCTCTATGTGTTCTGGGAAATGATGATGCTGGCCTCGGTTTGGCTCATATGGCGTCGTCAGAGCGCGACCTCCTACGCATCAGGCTATCGCTATTTGCTGGTGCATGCCGTCAGTGGTGTCACCCTGCTTGGTGGCATTGTTTTGCTCTACAGCCAAACCGGTTCGCTTGCGTTTGAGCAAATGCGCGCCGACAATTTGGCGGTCTATCTCATTTTGATTGGCTTTCTAATCAATGCGGCCGTCCCGCCATTGCACGCCTGGTTGCCCGATGCTTATCCGGAAGCGACCATCACCGGTGCGATTTTTTTAAGCGCCCTGACCACCAAAACCGCGGTCTATACGCTGCTGCGGGGGTTTCCCGGTACGGAGTTTCTGATCTGGATGGGTGTCGTCATGGCGCTATGGGGGGTTATTTACGCCGCCTTGGTCAATGACATTCGGCGCCTGCTGGCTTATCACATCATCAGTCAGGTCGGCTACATGGTTGCCGGTGTCGGCATGGGCACGGCCATGGCAATCAACGGGTCCGCCGCGCACGCCTTCACACACATTCTCTATAAGGCAGTCCTATTCATGGGTGCCGGCGCGGTCATCTACATGACCGGTAAAAGCAAAGTCACCGAGCTCGGTGGTTTGTACAAATACATGCCGCTGACGTTCTTGCTTTATATGGTCGGTGCATTCTCGATCTCATCGTTCCCGCTGTTTAGTGGTTTCGTCAGTAAGACCATGATCCTGGAGGCCGCAGCGCTTGATCGCATGGCGCTTGCTTGGTTGCTGCTGACCATGGCAGGCGTTGGCACCTTCATTAGCACTGGCTTGAAATTGCCCTACTTTGTATTTTTTGCCAAAGACTCGGGGCTGCGGCCTAAAGAGGCGCCCTGGAATATGATTCTCGCCATGGGTATTGCAGCTTTCTTTTGCTTCTTTATCGGTGTCTATCCGACCTGGCTCTATAACTTCTTACCCGAGCAACCGGTTAACTACAACGCCTTCTCGCTTGGCCACTTGTATTGGGAGATGCAACTGTTGCTCTTTACCGCCCTTGGGTTCTTCCTCTTGCTGAAATATTTGGCTGGGGTGCCCAAAACCAGTGTTGATACCGACTGGGTCTACCGTAAAGCCGGTCCTGTCATCTATCAAAAGCTCGCGGCTTTGGTGCGCACCACATGGCGTGGCTTTATAGACGGTTCGATTGGACTGATGCGCCGCTTTTGGGAGTCACTGGGTCAGACCTATGGCTCGCGTGGCCCAATTGGTCAAACCTGGAGCATTGGCTTGACGACCATTTGGGTGTTCTTATTGGTGGCGCTCTACGGACTCTACATCGTGTTGTTCTAGCACGGGTCGCGACATGTCCAACACTCGCCTATTGGCTGAACCACTGGCGCAGCAAACATTTGCAGCCTATGGCGAGGTGATTAACGGTGACATGTCTGGGCCAGTGCAGTTAATCAACCAAGGCACCTCACGCAAGGTTACTGCGCCGCCACTCAATCTCAATGCCCAAGGCGGTCAACCCGGACTGTACGTCTACTGTGCCAAAGCTCAATCACTGCCGTTGACCTTAACCGTACTTGAGCGCCATGCGCTTGGCAGCCAGACGTTCATACCACTTGCTGGCGTGCCATTCGTGGTCGTCGCAGCCCTCTCAGACGCAACCGGACTAGCCCCGGATCTCTCGAGTTTGCGCGCGTTCTGGGCCGATGGCAGCCAAGCCGTTAGCCTTAACGCAGGCACATGGCATCACAGTCTTATCTCAATGACTGATGGAGAGTTTGTCGTCATCGAGCGCGCCGCCACCGCGCCAGACTGCGACACATACACCTTGCCGGTGCCCTATCAACTTACGACTCGTGTGCCCTGAGCATCGAATCGGCAGCTTTTTGCGCAATCATTAAGGTTGGTGAGTTGGTATTGCCCGAGACGATTGTGGGCATAATCGAGGCATCGCCAACCCAAAGCCCGTCTATGCCATGCACGCGCAACTGGGCATCGACCACGGCCTGATCGTCACGGCCCATTTTGCAAGTCCCCACCGGATGAAAAATCGTCGTGCCAATGTCCCCCGCCGCTTTGACGAGGGCCTGTTGATCGACCACATGCGCACCCGGTTTGAACTCTTCTGGCTGATAGGGCTTGAGCGCCGGTTGCGAGACAATACGCCGCGTCAATTCAATGCTTTGCGCGGCGACTTGTTGGTCCTCAATGGTGGAGAGGTAACAACAGTTGATACGCGGTGCTTGCTCGGTGTCTGGCGAGACAATTTCAACGAAGCCACGGCTCGTGGGGCGCAGGTTACACACTGATGCCGTTAACGCCGCAAAATCATGCAAGTTTTCACCAAACTTCTCCAGCGACAGCGGTTGAACGTGATACTGGACGTTGGCACGATCGAACTGCGGACTTGAACGCGCGAATACGCCGAGCTGCGACGGCGCCATGCTCAATGGACCTGAGCGTGTCAGCAAATACTCCAACCCCATTTTTGCTTTGCCCCAAAGGCTATTGGCCATGGTGTTTAAGGATTTGGCGTTTTGAATTCGATAAACAGTGCGCAGTTGCAGATGATCCTGCAAATTGCGGCCCACTCCTGGCAAGTCATGCACAAGCGGAATACCGAGATCATGCAAAAGCGCACCTGGCCCCAGGCCTGAGGCCTGCAACACCTGCACCGAGCCGATCGAGCCGGCGGCTAAAACGATGCCAGCTCGTGCCTGCGCTTCGGTGAGTTGTCCATCTCGTACAAATGCCACACCACTGGCGCGACGCGCCTCAAAGATCAATCGTGTTGTTCGCGCCTGGGTCAGTACAGTCAAGTTGGTGCGGTTTTTAATTGGCTTGATGAAAGCCTTAACCGCATTCCAACGCCAGCCAGCACGCTGATTCACATCGAAATAGGCAGCCCCCTCATTGTCGCCGCGGTTAAAGTCCTCGATCTTGGCGATACCTGCCTGACTGGCTGCGTCTCGAAATGCGTCCAAGATCTCCCAAGACAGACGCTGCTTTTCCACGCGCCACTGACCACCGGCGCCATGCCATTGATCGGCACCGCCATGAAAATCCTCCATGGATTTAAAAACGGGCAAGACATCATCCCAGCCCCATCCGGGGTTGCCTGCATCACGCCAACTGTCGTAATCCTGGCGCTGACCGCGCATGTAGATCATGCCGTTAATCGACGAGCAACCACCCATGACCTTGCCACGCGGGTAACCTAGCGCGCGACCATTGAGGCCAGGGTCCTCTTCAGTCTTGAATCGCCAGTCCGTGCGAGGGTTGCCAATGCAGTAGAGATAGCCAACCGGAATGTGAATCCAGTGGTAATTGTCCGGGCCACCGGCCTCAAGCAATAGCACCCGGTTTTTCGGGTCCGCCGATAAACGGTTGGCCAGAAGGCATCCTGCGGTGCCGCCACCGACCACGATGAAATCAAAATCACCGACGTTTGCTACCTTCTGGTCCGTCTGCATTGTGCTTGTCTCCGGTATGCCGCCAGGGCCCATACTTCCGTGTAAAGTTGTATTCTTCTCGAAGTTTAAGTATTTTTCTGGACAACCGTCACGCTTAACTCGCGTCTCGCCACTTGTGGCTATCACCGCTTATCAGAACCATGACTGTCAACGCACCTCTTGAATTCAAAGTTTGCTCGTCAAACCAACGCACCACGGCAAAAGACCGCGAGGCCATCTTGGCTAACCCCGGGTTCGGGGTTCATTTTACAGATCACATGGCAAGCGTTGACTGGACTGCCGATACAGGTTGGCACAACGCTCGCATCGAACCCTACGGTCCTTTGATGCTCGACCCAGCCAGCTCGGTTTTGCACTATGCGCAGGAAATTTTTGAAGGGTTAAAGGCATACCGCCACGCCGATGGCTCTGTTTGGGTCTTTCGCCCCCAGGCCAATGCCGCACGCATGCAACGCTCGGCAGAACGACTGGCCCTGCCACCTTTACCCGAAGCGGCTTTCTTGGATTCGATTAAGGCTTTGGTACAAGCAGATAAAGACTGGGTGCCAAGCGCGCCCGAAACGAGCCTCTACCTCAGACCGTTTACCATCGCAAACGAACGTTTCCTGGGTGTTCGTCCGGCGCAAAAAGCCGCCTACTATGTGATCGCTTCACCAGCTGGCGCCTACTTCCCAAAGGGCGTGGCACCGGTTTCAATTTGGGTATCGGAACACTACACCCGCGCCGCACGCGGCGGCACCGGGGCCGCCAAGTGTGGCGGCAACTACTCGGCTTCTTTGCTGCCACAACAAGAGGCCCAAAAAGAGGGCTGCTCACAAGTACTGTTTCTCGATGCGCTTGAAGCGAAGTATCTTGAAGAGCTTGGCGGCATGAACCTGTTTTTAGTGCGACAGGATGGTTCACTGTTGACGCCCTCTTTGACAGGCAGCATCCTGGAGGGGGTGACGCGCGCAAGCTTAATCGAGCTTGCCAAAGACCAAGGCCGCAGCGTCGAGGAGCGCAAGATCACGCTGCAAGAAGTCCAAGCCGGGATGGCCAGTGGCGAGATCACTGAGGCTTTCGCTTGTGGCACGGCTGCAGTGATCACCCCAATTTGTGCAATCAAAGGCCGTGACTTTATTGCCGGGCATGACGATGCGCCAGCTGGCGAGCTCACGATGCAATTGAGAAAAGCGCTCACTGACATACAGTATGGGCGCGCACCCGATCCACACGGTTGGATGATGCAAATCGATTAGGCCATCTGGAAACCAAATCATGAAACCTGCCATCTCGCGCTGGAACGAACGATTTGCGGCCACTGAGGACTACGTGTTTGGCAAGCGACCAAATGCGTTTATGGTTCGCCAGGCCCAAAACCGCTTGAAACCTGGCATGACTGTCTTAGCGCTAGCCGACGGTGAAGGTCGCAATGGCGCCTGGCTCGCACAACAAGGCTGCGAAGTTTGGTCCGTTGATGCCGCGCCCAAGGCGTCAGAGAAAGCCAAAAAACTAGCCGCTGAACTCGGTGTCGATATGCATGTCGTGACTGCAGACGCTACGGAAATTGATTGGGATGCGCGTCAATACGATGTCGTTGTCGGCATTTTCTTTCAGTTCGCCAACCCGCAACTGCGCGCCAAGTTGTTTGAGGGCATGAAGCGGGCAACCCGCAGCGGTGGCTACCTGCTCATTGAAGGGTATGGCCTGAAACAGCTTGAATATAAAACCGGTGGCCCCGATATCCCTGAGCACTTATACACGCTTGATTTGCTGCGCGAGTCTTTCTCTGACATGGACATTGAGTTGCTGCAAGAGTATGACGTTGAGCTAAATGAAGGCAGCGGCCATCACGGCATGTCAGCTGTGGTTGACCTCGTTGCACGCAAGCGCTAGGGCGCGGCCTCTTTCTGTCCGTGCTCATACCAGCGCCGCGAGCGATTAACGATATTGACCAGCCACAGCATCAACGGGACTTCAACGAGCACACCGACCACGCAAGCCAAAGCCGCACCGCTGTCAAACCCATAAAGCACAATGGCCACAGCCACTGCCAACTCAAAGAAGTTTGAGGCGCCGATCATGGCTGACGGTCCTGCGACGTCATGTCGCACATGGCAGCGTCGATTCAGCCAATAACCGAGTGCTGCGATAAAGACACCCTGCAACAAAATCGGTACCGCAAGCAACAAAATAATCAAGGGCTGAGCAATGATGGCCTGGCCTTGAAAGGAAAATAGCAACACCAGCGTGCACAGCAGGGCAACCATCGTTGCCGGGCGCAGTCGCTCTAGTGCTTTGGTCAGTGCCTCAGACCCTTTGCGCAACAAACGGCCTCGCCACCACTGCGCAAAGAGCAATGGCACCACAATGTAGACAAATACCGATAGCGTGAGCGTCGCCCACGGCACCGGGATCGATGACACGCCAAGCAACAGCGCCACAATCGGTGCAAATGCGAAGACCATGATGAGGTCGTTAAGCGCGACTTGAGTAATGGTGAAGTTGGCGTCACCCTTACAAAGACTACTCCAGACAAACACCATGGCTGTACATGGTGCTGCGCCGAGTATGATTAATCCGGCGATATAACTGTCGATTTGATCTTCTGGCAACCACGGGCGAAACCAGTAACCAATAAAAAGCCAAGCCAACGCTGCCATGGTGAATGGCTTGATCGCCCAATTGATTGACAAGGTAATACCAATGCCTGCGCGCTGTTGCCACACACCGGCAATGCTCGAGAAATCGATCTTCATGAGCATGGGCACAATCATCACCCAGATCAGTACGGCCACCGGTAAGTTGACATTGGCGATCTCAACCTGCCCGACGGCCTGGGCAAGCCCAGGCGCACTTTGACCGAGCAACACACCGGCCACTATGCACAAAACCACCCAAACGCTCAGGTACCGCTCAAAGACGCTCATCTAATCCAACACTTGGCATGTAGTCGTGGTTTTAAGCGGCATGCACGGGTTGCCGCCGCAGCAGTTATCAGTCAAATAGGCCAGCAAACCTGACATCGACTCAAAGCGCGCCGCGTAGAAGACGAAGCGCCCGTCTTGGCGTGAGACCAACAGGCCACTGTTTTGCAATATGCGTAAATGAAAATGCAAGCTTGAGCAAGGCATCGCAAGCAGGCGCGCGATGTCGCCTGCAGCAAGGCCTGAGGGGCCGACCTGAATCAATTCGCGAAACACCCGCAAACGCGTCGGGTGACCAATCGCAGCAAGCATGCCTGCTGCTTGGTCGGCATCCATGGCAGTGGGTTTTGAGTGTGGCATGATTTCCAAATTTCGATAGCTATCGAAATATTCTAACCCCACCGAAGTCGCGAACATCTCCAGAGGTTCTTGAGTCTAAACTTAGGTCGTCTGTAAACCTTTTTCTTGATACCCGTTATGGCCGCAAAAGACTTGTCCTACCTGCTTAACCCCAAGAGCGTTGCCATTATTGGCGCCTCAGACGACGCCACGCGAATCGGCGGCAAGCCCATCTACTACATGCTTAAACAAGGTTACCGTGGCGAGATCTTCCCGGTAAACCCCAAGCGCGAAACGGTGCAGGGGATTAAGGCTTACGCCAAAATCGAAGACTTGCCCCAAACGCCCGATATGGCCATTGTTGCCGTGCCGGGCGCGGCCGTCCTTGAAACCGTCGAAGCACTCGCCAAGAAAGGCACGGGCGGTGCGATTCTCTTTAGTGCGGGCTTTGCTGAAATCGGCAGCGAAGGCGCCAAGCTGCAAGACCAAGTGGTCGCTGCGGCACGTCAGACAGGGATGCGGCTTTTAGGGCCAAACTCATTGGGCATGGTAAACCCGAACATCAACTTTTACGGCAGCTTTGCCACGGGGCTCGAGCTTGGCTTTCCCGAGCCCGGCCACGTGGGGATCGTCAGTCAGTCCGGCGCGTATGGTGCGCACCTGATGACCGTGGCTGTGGCCGCCGGCATCGGTCTGTCAGCCATGGTGATGACTGGCAACGAGGCTGACCTGACCTTAGGCGATATGGTCAACATGATGGTAGATGACCCCGCCACACATGTGATCGCCCTGTATTCCGAAGGCGTTCGTGAGGCCGATCATTTGGTAGAAGCGCTGCAACGGGCCCGTGCCAAGCGTAAACCAGTGGTCATCATGAAAGTCGGACAAAGCGCCCTGGGCCAAACCGCTGCCATGTCGCACACCGCCTCCATTGCGGGCGATGATCGAGTATTTGAGGCGGTCATGCAGGAATTGGGGGTCATTCGTGCCCAAACAACCGAGCAGATGCTTGATATTGCTCGACTGGCTACCCGCGGTATTTATCCGGCCCAAAATAGCCTGGGTGTTCTAACCGTCAGCGGTGGTGCCGGTGTGATTATTTCCGATGCCGCCGCCGCCGCCGGGCTGCCAATGCCTGCCATGCCCCAAGCCGCGCAAAAGCGCTTGCTGGATTTGTTGCCATTTGCCAGTCCAATCAACCCGGTAGATACCACCGCGCAACTTCTGAACGACATGTCGCTGGTACGCGCCTTTACCGACTCGCTGGTTCAGGATGGTGGCTACCCAAGCATCCTTGGTTTCGTGACCTACACGGCGACTGCCCAAAGCACGGCCGAACGATTGCGCCCCGAGCTAAAGGCCATTGCGCAGAAGTATCCTGATCGGCTGTTTGTGCTTTCAGCGCTCGGTCCGACCGAGAAGTTGCGCGGCTATGAAGAGGACGGCTTTACGGTTTTTGAGGACCCCAGCCGCGCTGTAGCGGCCATTGCCGCCATGGGGCGCTATGGCCAGGCATTTGATCGGCCCGCCAGTGAACCTGCCCCCTCGGTTGGCGAAGTCAAACTACCTACCGAGAACCCAAGCGAGGCGCACGCCAAGACCTTGCTGGCTGCTGCAGGCATCGCCGTGGCACCTGAACAAGTCTGCACATCGGCCGATCAAGCCGTGGCTAGCGCCGCGTCAATCGGTGAGCCTGTGGTACTCAAAATCGTCTCACCGGACATTCTGCATAAGACCGAAATAGGCGGTGTATTGCTCGATATCCAAGGCGAACAAGCGATTCGCCAGGGCTACGACACGCTGATCGAGCGCGCACGCCAAGCCGCACCGCAGGCTCGAATAGAAGGTGTACTTGTGGCCAAGCAGCTACAAGGTGGCGTGCAATGCATCCTTGGCATTCATCGCGACCCTGTGTTTGGGCCGATGGCGGTGTTTGGTCTGGGCGGCATCTTTGTTGAAATCCTCGATGATGTCGTGCTCAGACGTTGCCCCTTTGGCAAGGACGTCGCGCTAGAGATGATCAAAAGCATCAAGGCTGCGCCGCTACTACTTGGTGCACGTGGCCAGCCTAAGGCCGACCTCGACGCGCTGGCCACGATGCTCTCGCGCCTGTCAGCATTTGCATCTGCGGCTGGGCCCCGGCTTGAGTCCATTGATCTGAACCCGGTCTTTGTGTTGCCCGAGGGGCAGGGCGCTTGGGCTGCCGATGCCGTGATCACTCTGAAAGATTGAGCCGGCCGATGATTAAAAGCCGCTCGGTTTTAAACGAGCGGCTTTTTTGCAAATCGACTATTTTTATCTTATTTGATCTCAAAAAGCGTTAAAACGGGATATCGTCGTCTAAGTCGCCGAGCTTGGCGCTGCCGCTTGCAGCTGGTGCGGCTGGCCGCTCAGCTTGAGGCCGCGCCGGTGCGCGACTACCGCTGTCGTATCCGCCGCCTGAGTCAGCCGACGCACCGTCACGTCCACCTAACATTTGCATCTGGTCAGCAATGATCTCAGTCGTGTAGACGTCCTGACCTTCCTTGTTTTGCCATTTACGAGTGCGCAGGCGACCTTCGATGTAGACCGAGCGACCTTTGCGCAAATACTCGCCAGCAATCTCGGCCAACCGGTTGTACATCACCACACGGTGCCACTCGGTTTCCTCGCGACGCTCACCAGAGGCTTTGTCCTTCCAGTTGCTCGTCGTTGCAATCGAAATGTTGCAAATCGCGCTGCCCTCGGCGCTATAGCGCACCTCAGGGTCTCTGCCAAGATTGCCTACTAGAATGACTTTGTTGATCGATGCCATGCCGATCTCCCCTCGAAAAATTGAACCAAGACAAATACGAAAACAATCGCATCAGCATCATGGTGCATGAAACCAAAAGCCTGTGCCCAGCGCTGCCGCACAGATACCCATGAGTGTAAGCCACAACGACGGCTTACACATGCGCCGCAGGCGTGCTCGATAAGGCTGCGATTGTCAATCGCCAAGTCACCACCAACCAAGCCCCCGCCAAGAACGCAATCGCCCAGAAAACAGCCACTTGCCCGAGGCTTTGGGCCAGCCAGCCACCCACGATGCCCCCCAAAAAAAGCCCCATTGCCTGCGTTGTGTTGTAGACCCCAAGTGCCAGGCCCTTCATCTCGGGCAACGCCAAACGCGAGACAAGTGACGGCTGCAACGCTTCGAGCACATTGAAGACGATAAAAAACCCGGTTAACCAGATCAGCAACCAGGCCCATTGCGTGCCTGAAGTAGCAAAGCCCAGAGCAACGAGCAATAAACCAGCCACGCACCAACGCAAGGTCTGGGGGTGAGCTCTTTTCTTTTCAGTCAAGAAAATGATCGGAACCATAAATAGAAAGGAGATAAACAACACCGGCAGATAAACGCGCCACAAACCTTGTGCTTCAATGCCACCGAGCTCGACAAGCAAAGGCGGCACCACTACAAACAAAGCCACTTGGCTCAAGTGCAAGCAAAACACACCAAAGTTAAGACGCAAAAGGCCAGTGTGCGCCAACACGGCTGCCACGGGCTGTCGATGGGTTGGTCTGGGTGTTCGCGGCACACCTGGCACCACCCAGGCGGCTACCAAAAACGCCAAAACCCCCATGGCCGTAATCAACCAAAACAGCCCGGATAAGCCGCCCCACCCGACCATCATCGGCGCAAGCACGAGCGATATTGCAAACGAAAGCCCAATGGAGGCGCCGATCAAAGCCATCGCTCGGGTGCGAACTTCCGGGCGGGTGGCGTCAGCTAGCCACGCAGTAACTGCAGCAGAAATAGCCCCAGACCCCTGAATGGCACGACCGATCGTCACCCAAAAAATATCGGTCGCTTGCGCACAAATCACACTGCCAAGCACAAATAGCGCCAGACCCATCAAAACAATCGGGCGTCGACCGAAGCGATCTGAGGCCATGCCAAATGGGATTTGCATGATCGCTTGGGTCAGGCCATATATGCCCAACGCCAGACCCACTCGAACGGGATCAAGCCCGCCTTTGAGACTTTGTGCAGCGACCGCAAAGACGGGCAACAACAAAAACAGGCCCAACATGCGGGCCGCAAACAAGCCCGCCAAAGAGATGCTTGCACGCCTTTCGGCCGCCGTAAGGGCGAGCTTGGCAGACTCAGCATGCATTAGCGAGCACCCACAATCAAACCGTCCTGAGCCTAAGCGGGTGGGGTTGTACACGCGCACACGGCCACCGGCCCCACCGAGCCTGGAGGGCCGAACCGTTGCATGGGGTTTGATTGCGATTGATCTTCACGGGCGAAAGTTTAGCAAACGAGACCGCTCAGGGATCCCTAGGTGCTCTGGCTCAAAGCTTCAGTGCGCACGTTATAGTAGTCAGTTAGCCTTTAACAACGTCTCAAACGGTTTGGTATGGCGCAAATCCGCGTTCGTGGTGCTCGCACCCACAATCTGAAAAACATTTCCTTGGACTTGCCGCGCCAGTCTTTGGTGGTGATCACCGGCTTATCAGGCTCTGGCAAGTCGTCACTGGCATTTGACACGCTGTACGCTGAAGGCCAGAGGCGTTACGTCGAAAGCCTATCGGCTTACGCCCGTCAGTTCTTGGAACGGCTTGAGAAGCCAGACGTCGATCTGATCGAAGGTTTATCGCCAGCCATTGCCATCGAACAACGCTCAGCCGGTCACAACCCGCGCTCGACCGTAGGGCCCGTCACTGAAATATATGATTACCTGCGGTTGCTGTTTGCGCGAGTTGGCACACCCTTTTGTCCAACACATGGCCAAGCGCTTGTGGCGCATAGTGTGAGCCAAATGGTCGACTCGATCATGCAACTCGAACCGCTCACACGTGTGGCACTTGTTGCGCCCACTGGCAAACACGATCGCGCTTCGGCGCTGCAATTATGTCAGCAGTGGCAAGCTCAAGGTTTTGTTCGCATTCGCGTCAACGGGCAGATGGAGTCACTTGACCCGTTGCCCGATCTGCCAGGCGAGGAGGCTTTACAGATTGACGTCGTCATCGACCGGCTGCGCGTCAAGCCCAACAGCCAATCCCGGCTCGCTGAAAGTCTGGAGACAGCCTTAAGCGTCAGCGGCGGCACGGTCGAGGTGCTCAATCTCGATACGCACACCAGCATGGCGTTCTCCAGCCTATATGCTTGCCCGAAATGCGACCACACCGTGAGCAGGCTGGAGCCCCGGCTTTTTAGCTTTAACAGCCCGGCCGGCGCATGCACCACCTGTGACGGCTTAGGTCATATCGAGGTGTTTGACCCGCAAAAGGTCGTGGCCTTTCCAGAGCTCAGTCTGGGCGCTGGCGCCATCGAGGGGTGGGACAAACGCAACGCCTTTACCTTTGCGCTCTTGACGAGTCTGGCGTCACACTACGGCTTCAATCTCGACACCCCTTGGTGCGAGCTCAATGATGAGGTCCAACAAATTGTGCTCAATGGGTCAGGTCAAACCGAGATCGCCTTTTTTTACCTCGATGCTGATGGCAAAAGCAGCATTCGCCGCCATCCCTTTGAAGGGGTGCTGCCAAACCTGCAACGTCGCTGGGTTCAGACCGATTCCTCCACGGTACGCGATGCCCTTAATCGCTGGCGCAGCCAAGCACGCTGCCCCGACTGTCTGGGCTCACGACTCAAGACCCAGGCGCGCTGTGTCAGTATTGGCAACAAAGGCATTCACGAGGTCCAAGCACTGACTTTAATTGATTGCCTGGCCTGGTTTGAGGCGCTCGAGCTGCAGGGCGCCAAACACGAGATTGCACAACAGATCATCCATGAAATCCGCTCGCGCCTGACGTTTTTAAATAATGTTGGCTTGAGCTATCTCTCACTTGATCGACGGGCTGACACCATCTCAGGCGGCGAGGCGCAACGCATTCGCCTGGCCAGCCAAATTGGCTCGGGGCTGACTGGCGTGATGTACGTGCTCGATGAACCCTCGATTGGATTGCACCAGCGCGACAATGAACGGCTGATTCAAACCCTGACGCACTTGCGCGAACTAGGCAACAGCGTGTTGGTGGTAGAGCACGACGAGGACATGATCCGTCAAGCCGATTGGGTCGTTGACATGGGCCCTGGCGCAGGCGAGCATGGCGGTGAGGTTGTCGCTCAAGGCCCATTGGCCACAATACTGACGACCCCCGGCTCGCTCACCGGCGACTATCTAAGTGGCAGGCGCGAGATCGCCGTGCCAACTCGGCGTGCGGTCAATGCGCAAGCGCCAAAGATCACGCTGTCTGGCTGTCGGGGCAACAACCTGAAAAACGTTGAACTGCAGCTGCCGCTTGGGCGCTTCGTTTGCGTCACAGGGGTGTCGGGCTCAGGCAAATCGACACTGATTAATGACACCCTGGCCGCGGCGTTGTCGCGCGCACTAAACCGCAGCCAAGCCCAGGCGGCGGACTTCGATGAGATTGATGGCCTTGATCATCTCGATAAGATCATCACGGTCGATCAAAGTCCCATTGGACGAACACCACGAAGTAACCCGGCAACTTACACCGGCCTATTTACGCCGATCCGGGAATTATTTGCAGGTGTGCCGGAGGCTCGTGCGCGCGGCTATGACCCGGGGCGCTTTAGCTTCAACACCAAAGGTGGTCGCTGTGAAGCCTGCCAGGGCGATGGCGTGGTCAAAGTCGAGATGCACTTTCTGCCCGACATGTACGTGGCCTGTGAGGTCTGCCACGGCAAGCGCTATAACCGCGAGACACTGGAGATCCGCTATCGCGGCAAAAATATTTACGAGGTGCTCGATCTCACCATCGAGCAAGCGCTCGATTACTTCGGTGCTGTGCCAGCCATCGCCCGACGACTGCAAGTGCTGGTCGATGTTGGCTTGTCATACTTGCGCCTAGGACAAAGCGCGACCACCTTGTCTGGCGGCGAGGCCCAGCGCGTCAAACTGTCTCTGGAGCTATCGAAGCGCGCAACCGGCCATACCCTCTACGTTTTGGATGAACCCACCACAGGTTTACACTTCCATGACATTGCCATGCTCGTGGGGGTGTTGAACAAACTCGTTGAAGCGGGAAATACCGTGGTGGTGATCGAGCACAATCTCGATGTCATTAAAACGGCTGACTGGGTTATCGACTTGGGTCCCGAAGGTGGCAACGGCGGCGGTGAAATCATCGCCCAAGGCCCGCCTGAAATGATAATCAACGAGCCGCGAAGTCACACCGCCAAATACCTCAGGCCATTACTGGCTGCACCGGCGAGCAAAAGCATCGCTACCTAAGGCCACTGTTTCTGAGCAGCACAGCCGCCTCAGGCGAGCAAGCCATGCCCTCAGCCAATGGCACGACCGACTCGCATTGCAGCGCATCAGGCAATTGCTCGATCATTAAACGTTGGCCCATTGGCAATTGCTGCAACTGCTCGCCTTCGCCTGACCAGTAGGCCCATTTGATATCCACGTAGTTGGCATCGCTGCAAATGCCAAAGGTCTGAGCATCGCAGGCACGCAGCAAGGCCCGAATGGCAGACTCAGGCTCTTGGTGGCCACAAACAACGGCCTGCCCTCGATTAACGCCGCCCTTCTCGACTGTGCCGCGCTCTGCACTGACGTGCGCAAGCCACCCCGGCGCGCAGCGCTGCTCGACCGACTGGCTGGGCAAGCGACCCGCTGGCATTTGCACAAAATAAACCGCGCAACGACCACCGCGCGCCATCGACGCGCACTCCTGGGCGATATACAAAGATAGGGTGGTTTCAGGGATTTCGGTTACTTCCGTTGTGGCACCAACGGCCAGACTGGCAGCCAGACACGCGATACCAAGCGTCCATTTTGTTTTCATGGTTATGACCTCTTTTTAATGCGACTCGTCAACTGCGAAAATTCTACGGTGCTCAAGCATAGCGTAGCGGTCTGTCATCCCAGCAATATAGTCGGCAATGGCGCGCGCCTGCGCAGGCTGGCCGTCGCGACGGTAATCCGGTGGCAGCAAGCCGGGTTCGTCGAGAAAAACCTCAAACAATTCACGCACCACGGTGCGAGCTTTGTGCGTCATTCGTGCGACCTGATAGTGCCGATAGAGTTCCTTAAAAAGAAATTGTTTGAGCTCAGTGGCCTGTTGGCGAATTTCACTTGAGAACCCAACGAGCGGGCCACATAGACGCGCTTGATCAGGGCTTTGCGGGTTGGCTGCCGCAAGCGACTGTTTGGTGTGGTTGGTGACATCCATGATCAAGGTGTTGATCATCTGCCGCACTGTCTGAGCCACCGCCCGTTTATCGGCGATCTGCGGCCACTGCCGCTTGACCGCACGGTAGTGCTGCTCAAATATGGACACCTCAAGCAACTGCTCCAGGCAAATCAAGCCAGATCGCAACCCGTCATCGACATCGTGATTGTTATAGGCAATTTCATCGGCCAGGTTGGCCAATTGCGCCTCAAGCGACGGTTCGGTGCGGTCAATAAATCGTTGACCTACATCGCCAAGCTTACGGGCGTTAGCAAGCGAGCAGTGCTTCAAAATCCCTTCGCGCGTCTCAAAGCACAGGTTCAAGCCATTGAAATCAGGATAGCGCTCCTCAAGCTCATCGACCACGCGCAAACTTTGCAAGTTATGCTCAAAACCACCTGCTTGGGGCGCTAGTTCGTTCAAACACCGGTTTAGCTCGTCTTGCCCCGCATGGCCAAACGGGGTGTGTCCTAGATCATGGGCCAAGGCAATGGCCTCGGTCAGATCGACATCGAGCCCCAAACTTGCAGCAATCACTCGAGCGATCTGAGCCACCTCCAACGAGTGCGTCAAGCGGGTGCGAAACCAATCGCCTTCGTGGTTAACGAACACCTGAGTTTTGTATTCCAGGCGTCTGAAGGCATTGGCGTGAATGATCCGGTCACGGTCGCGTTGAAATTCAGTGCGGTTAGCCGGGGCCGGTTCGGCATGGCGACGCCCGCGAGTGCGGGCTGGATCGCTGGCATAGGGCGCGCGCGCGTTCATCTGGGCCAAAGCCATGTTCGAGGCATGCGCCCTAGGGGGCTGCGTGTTCACTGAGCACAGCCTGGACATCGGCTTGGTCAGCCGAGCAAATCACGGCTTGACCAATGGTTGGCATGAGCACAAACTTGATTTCGCCTGCCTGCGCTTTCTTGTCCGAACGCATCAGCGACAACCACTGATCCATACCGAGGAGCCGCGGCGCATGGATTGGGCAACCGATATCTTGCACCACGGACCTCACCCGTTGGACCTGGGCCAATGGCATACCGAGCGTGCGTTGCGATAGAGCTGCGGCCAAAACCAGACCGCAACCGACGGCTTCACCATGCAACCACTGTCCATAGCCTAAGCCAGCTTCAATCGCATGCGCAAAGGTGTGACCCAGATTCAGTGTCGCTCGCAACCCTGTTTCGCGCTCATCAAGTGACACCACCTTGGCCTTGAATTCGCAAGAGCGACTGATGGCCTGGCCCAATAGTGCCGGATCGCCCGCACGAAGTTGCTGCGCATGTTCGCAGCACCAATCAAAGAAGGTCTCATCCATAATCAAGCCGTACTTGACCACCTCGGCCAAGCCAGCACTGATCTCGCGCGCAGGCAACGACTCAAGCACGGTGGTGTCGATTACCACCGCAATCGGCTGGTAGAACGCGCCAATCATATTTTTACCAAGGGGGTGATTGACGGCAGTCTTGCCACCCACAGACGAGTCGACTTGGGCCAGCAGCGTTGTTGGCACTTGTATAAAACGGATGCCGCGCATGTAAACGGCTGCGGCAAATCCGGCCATATCTCCAATCACACCGCCACCGAGGGCCACAATCACGGTGCGTCTGTCTAACCGCAAACCCAGAAGATGATCAAAAATCAGATTTAAGGTTTTCCAGTCCTTGTACAGCTCCCCATCAGGCAGTTGTAGCGTCGAGATCGGCTTGCCAGTCTGGGCCAGACTCTGACGCACCCGCTGCCCGTAAAGGTGATCAACGGTTGGGTTGGTGATCACCACAAGTGCCGAGGCATCCGCCGGAACAGACTGCGCAAGCTTCTCTAGGTGCCCAGGACCAATGTGAATCGGATATTGCCCCCCAGGCGTTGAAACAATCACGTCTTTGATCGTCACTTTTGTATGCCTCGTAACTGACTGATGATTTGCTGTATGACGGCCGGAACTGTCGAAGAGCCAGATTCGACAGTAATATCGGCCAATGATTCGTAGATCGGGCCCCGTTGGACAAATAATTCCTGCAACCGTCGTTTTGGATCGTTGGTTGCAAGCAACGGTCGGTTTCGATCCCGATTGGTTCGTCGGTAGAGCTCATCGACTGTTGCTCTGAGGTAAACCACCACGCCTTGGCTGCGCAGAATCCCTTGGTTTGATTCAGCCAGAACCGCCCCTCCGCCGGTTGCCACAACCTTACCATGCTCGCACGCAAGCTCTGCTAGCGCCTGAGACTCGCGTTTGCGGAACCCTTGCTCGCCTTCGATCTCAAAGATAACAGGAATGGCCACGCCACAGCGCGCCTCGATCTGATGGTCTAGGTCGACAAATGCCCACCGCAGTGACTTGGCCAACGCTTTACCAACGGTTGACTTACCCGCCCCCGGCATACCGATCAAAAAGACGCAACCTAATTGATTTTCCATGACTTTATTATCCCATTGCAGGGCTGTGGAGCGTAAAATTCGAACTTATGAGTAAATCCAATTCACAAAATCGTTCCGAAACTGCTGCGAGCGCCTCGAGCCCGTGGATCGTCCGTTTTTTTATGAAACTGTTCGTTCTCGGTGCCGCTGGTGTTGCTAGCGCTGTTTTATTGCTTGTGATCGCCTTGTCGATCGCTTGGCCAAACCTGCCAGACCTCTCGGCGATGACCGATTATCGCCCGCGCGTACCACTGCGTGTCTACACGGCCGATCAGGTACTGATCGGTGAGTTTGGCGAAGAGCGGCGTAATGTGCTGCGTTTTGATGAGTTTCCTGATGTTTTGAAGTCCGCGGTGCTCGCCGCTGAGGATGACGCCTTTTACCAGCACGGTGGCATCGACTGGTTTGGTGTGGCGCGCGCGGCCATCGCCAACATCTCGGCCATGGCTAAAACGCAAGGCGCCAGCACGATCACCATGCAGGTGGCTCGCAACTTTTACCTGACGTCAGAAAAAACGTATAGCCGCAAGTTTTATGAGCTCTTGCTGACCTACAAAATCGAGTCAAGCCTGTCCAAAGACCAGATTCTTGAGCTCTACTTGAACCAGATCTACCTTGGTCGCCGGGCATATGGTTTCGCGGCCGCCTCACGCACTTATTTCGGTGAGGAGGTTCACAACCTGAGCGTGGCGCAGGCTGCGATGCTAGCGGGCATCCCCAAGGCGCCGTCGCGTTTTAACCCGGTGGCAAACCTGCCACGCGCAACGGCACGCCAGCGCTATGTGCTTGGTCGCATGCACAGTCTGGGCTATCTGACTGACGCTGAGTATCAGGCCGCGCTCGATGAGCCCATCGAGCTGCGCTCGAGCACAAACACCGTTGCCGGTGGCTACGCCGTGCACGGTGAATATGCCGCTGAGTTGGCCAGGCAGCTGATGTTTTCACTCTACGGCGATGAGATCTACTCGCGTGGACTAAACGTCTACACCACCATCCAATCAACCGATCAAGAATGGGCCTGGCGTTCATTGCGCGATGGGGTACTGCAGTACACGCGTCGGGCTCGCTATCCGGGCCCGGTCGCACAGATGGACCTGCCAGAGGGCTTAGAGACTGATGCGCAAGCATTTGATGATTGGATGGACACGATCCTGGAGGACCACCCGGATCGAGCAGGCTTCCGAACGGCCGCTGTTCTGGCGGCCAATCCCAAGTCAGTCACGGTTGCCCGTTCGGCTAATGAAATCATCACCATTGATGACAGCAATGTGCTGGCCATCGTGGCGAGATCGTTGGCTGCAAACGCGACCGATGACATGCGCATGCGCCGCGGCTCAGTGGTGACGATCACCCAACGCGATGACGGGACTTGGGAAATTTTGAATTTCCCTGAAGTTGACGGTGCATTTGTCGCCATGACCCCGCAAGATGGCGCTATCCGTGCGATGGTCGGTGGTTTTGACTTTTTCTCCGCAAGCTTTAACCGCGTCACGCAGGCTTGGCGTCAACCTGGATCGGCCTTCAAGCCGTTTATCTACGCAGCCTCGCTCGAGCGAGGCATGACGCCGACAACCATGATTTCGGATCAACCGTTTATGCTCACGGCCGAGCAAACGGGCTCAGGGCAAGAGTGGCGACCACGCAACTATGGCAACACATATGACGATGCGCTGAGCATGCGCGAGGCGCTGGCCAAGTCGCGCAACATGGTTTCCATTCGAGTGTTACAAGCGATCACACCGCAGTACGTGCAAGACTACATCACGCGTTTTGGTTTCGAAGCTGAAAAGCACCCACCCTTTTTGCCGATGGCGCTTGGCGCTGGTTCGGTCACACCTTTGCAAATGGCAGCAGGATTTTCTGTTTTTGCCAATGGTGGCTACCGGGTGACTCCTTTCCTGATCGACCATGTCACTGACGCCAACGGAACCGTACTCATGCGTGCGAGCCCCTCGATCGCGGGCGATGCCAGTGCACGTGCGCTAGACCCGCGAACCGTTTACGTGATGAACGACATGATGCGCGAGGTTACCCGAAGCGGAACCGCGGCCAGAGCTGGGCGTGAGATAAAGCGCACAGATCTGGCCGGCAAAACCGGTACAACGAATCAATCGGTCGATGCCTGGTTTGCAGGCTACACCCCGAGACTTGTTGGTGTGGCATGGCTTGGCTTTGACCAGCCAAGATCGCTGGGCACGCGCGAGACCGGCGGTGGCGCGGCCTTGCCGATCTGGATGGGCTACATGAAGAAAGCCCTAGAGAACTTCCCTGAAGAACCAATCGGGCCGCCGCCAAGCGGGCTGATTATTCAAGATCGAAACATGTTTTTTGCCGAATACCCCCCGCCTGAGGCCATTTCCAGCGTTGGAATCGGTTCTCAAAAAGAATCGATCGATGATCTCTTAGAGTCTCTGAACCTTGGCGGTGGCGGCGACTTTGTGTCTGACCCATCGGCGCCAGTGGTCAACTGATTAAGGGCATTGCCTGGGCACACCTTCTTTGATTTAGAAGCAGGTGTGCTCAAAATCGATCAAACTGACAACTCAAGACGCACGGGTTGTCCACAAGCGTCGCTAAATATCTCGGTCAGCGCCTCATGCAAATCGGGGCCGCCACGAGTATCTTTCCAATGTTGGCCATCAAAGCGGTAATGAAAGCCGCCACTTGGCGCGGCAACCCACAGCTCCTGCATCGGAGCCTGACTATTGATGACCACCGGAACCTTGTTGTCAAACAACAAGCTCAAGACGTTGGCCTCACGCTTGGTATCGACATCAACATCGAGCTTTTCATACCAATGGTCAGCGCAGGTCTCAATGGCGTCTAGAATAGTGCTAATACGTTCATCAAACTCAGTTTCGGTCATAATCTTGTCCTTTAGACGTCTGGAGCCAGTCGTGCACGCTGTGCCTTGTTTTCTTCTTCGTTACAGCCGGTTCGCTGTTTTGACGATGTTGTTCAGTTTACTGCTGGGCTGTGGCTATAAGGGTCCGCTCTTTCTACCCGTCCCACCCGACACGCTAACCGGGCAAGGGACCGTGATCGACGAACCCGCAACCGAGCCGAACAATCCCCCACAAAACCCGTCGCTCGAACCGACGCCGATTGTTATTGAATAGCTTATTTGACCGTTTGTCGACCATGCCCTCACTGACCGCTCAACAAACTCTACCGACACCAGCCGGAGAGCCTCACATTCATTACCTCGATGGGCAACTGCACATCGAAGCGGTGCCCGTGGCCGCTTTAGCCAAGTCGCTAGGCACACCGCTTTACTGTTATTCCAAATCAGCGCTTGTGGCGGCATGGCAGGCCTACTGGCAGGCGGCCAGTGGGCGCGACATACTCATTTGCTACGGGATGAAGGCCAATTCAAACTTGGCAATACTTCAGCTTTTTGCAAAGTTTGGTAGCGGCTTTGACATCGTATCTGGCGGTGAACTACAGCGTGTTCTTGCCGCCGGCGGTGACCCGCGCAAAGTCGTTTTTTCGGGCGTGGGCAAGCAAGCCTGGGAAATGAGCCTCGCCCTCAAAGCAGGTGTAAAGTGCTTTAACGTTGAGTCCACTGCTGAACTCAGACGCTTATCTGAGGTGGCCACGGGACTTGGCCAACAAGCGCCTGTGTCGCTGCGCGTGAACCCAGACGTCGATGCGCAAACACACCCCTATATCTCCACCGGCTTAAAAGAAAACAAATTTGGCATTGCCATCGAAGACGCGCTTGATGCCTACCGGTTTGCTAAGACACTGCCTGGGTTGAAAATCGTTGGCGTCGATTGCCATATCGGCTCGCAAATCACCGAGGTCAGCCCGTATCTTGATGCGCTTGGCAAGCTCATCAACCTGATTCAAACGCTGCAGCATGACGGCATTGCGCTCACACATTTGGATCTTGGCGGCGGGCTTGGGATTCGCTACGACGACGAGAAACCCTTGGCGCCTAAGGACCTCTTGGACGCGGTGTTTGCCGAACTGAATAAACACGGACTGTCCCATCTGCAGCTGGTGCTCGAACCGGGTCGCTCGCTCGTTGGCAACGCTGGCTTGTTGCTAACAGAGGTTCAATACCTCAAACACACCGAGGACAAGCATTTCGCTATCGTCGATGCCGCGATGAATGATTTAATGCGCCCAGCGCTCTATCAAGCATGGCACGGCGTTCTGGCGGCATCGCCGCGACACGACACTAAACCCATCACCTATGACATCGTGGGGCCGGTTTGCGAAAGCGCTGACTGGCTAGCCAAAAATCGTTCTTTATGCATTCAAGAGGGGGACTTGTTAGCCCTTGAATCAGCCGGTGCTTATGGCTTTGTGATGGCAAGCCACTATAACGCTCGACCCAGGCCTGCTGAGGTCTTAGTCGACGGGCCCACGTGGCAGGTTATCCGCGAACGTGAAACATTCGAGGACCTGATCCGAGCCGAGCGACTTTTGGATCTCTAGGTTTAACCGTTTTGTTTACGCCACCGCTGGCGACTCATCCAAAGTAACGCCACAATGACTAACGCGGGGATAATCAAAAGCGCGTAAGCATAGCCATAACTGCCAAACTGGGCCGCGGCCACACCAAACAAGGGGGGACCGCACAACACGCCCAAAAAAGTGAACCCCAAAGTGCCCCCGGTTGCCATACCCGCTTGTCCCTTGGGTGCTTGTCGCGCTACCTCGGCCAAATACACGCCGTTCCAGCCAATGGCGGTCGCACCCATGATCATCAGAAGCAAGTAAAGCAACCAGATATTAGTCTGGTCCGTTAGCCACGGGAATAAGGCGGCCGCACCCAATAACAACCCCGCAATGGTAATCAGCATGTAAGCCGACCCCAGCCAGTTATCGGCGATCCAACCCCACAAAACCCGTCCACCCACACCAGCGGCCTGAGTGACTGTCAACGCCAGTCCAGCGGCCACCAGTCCCCAGCCCAGATCCTCAAACAAGAAAGCAACCAAATAAGTCGTCAGTGAAAGCTGGGTAATGGCAAACATAAACGAGATTGCCGCCAGAATCCGCAATGACGTGCTGGCCCAAACCAGCTTGATCGGTTCGACAAGACTTTTGATCAGCGATGGCCGCACGCTAGCGTCGCGATCATCGTCGAGCTGCAATCGCAAGCCGTTAACTGCAAGGGCGCAGACGACACACAAAAAAGCCACCATCACAAAGGCTGCTTGCCAACCGAAAAAAACCTCAAATGACGGCACGAGCAGTCCGGCAAACATCCCACCGATCGGCACACCGGTTTGCTTAATAGAAAACACCAAAGACATACGCTCTGGTGGTGTCGTACGGATCAATATGTGGGAGCTTGCTGGCGTAATCGGCCCATAGCCCAATCCAATGAACAGGGCACCGATAACCATGAAAAGTGGGTGTGGAATGGCGCAAAGAACCATCCCAAAGGCGGTCACAAACAACCCGATTTGACTGAGTCTGAGCGCCCCCCATTTGCGAACAAAAGAGCCACCAAGAACAGTAGCGAACATTGCCGCCACATACACCGCAGCAACGTAAACACCAACATAAGTGGTGGGCAGTCCGACATCCTTAGCCACTACTGGCGCGACCACCGGCAAGGTGATCAAGGCCATGGCCACTAGCGCCTGGATCATCAGCGCTGCAAATAATATGATCCAAGTGCTAGCGGGTTGTTTCATCGGACGGTTTTACATTTTGTTATAACTCACCGTAAGAGTGTAGCCCCGAGAGGAACATGTTGACCCCTAGGAAAGCGAAACCCGTTATTAACAAACCGATAAGGGCCCAGTAGGCGGCCAGCGTGCCACGCATGCCTTTCATCAGGCGCAGATGCAACCAGGCGGCATAGTTCAGCCAGACAATCAAAGCCCAGGTTTCTTTAGGATCCCACTGCCAATAGGCCCCCCACGCATCAGCTGCCCATAAGGCGCCAAGGATCGTGGCCACAGTAAAGAAGGCAAAGCCGATGGCGATGGCCCGGTACATAATGTCATCGAGCACTTCAAAACTCGGTAGCCGTTTGGCCAACGGGCGGCGAAACGCCATGATGCTGCCGATCAGGACAATGCCGATTCCAAAATAGAGCATCCAGGTCATCGACAACCCGTCGGTTCTGAAAACCATGGGCTCAGCAGCCAGCAAAACACCGAGAATAAATAATGGCGCTAGCTTCTTGTAGGAAGTGGTTTCGCCATTTTCTTTGATCAAGTAAGCAAATGCGACCATCGCGGCAATCGAAAACGTTCCATAACCAATGAAATTAGTCGGTACATGCAACTTCATCCACCAGCTATCGAGTGCCGGCACCAAAGGCTCGATCTCATGCGCGCCCCGGGTCAGCGAATACCACAGCAAAAACACCACGATCGAAGTGACCACGAGCATCACAAAGCCACCGAGCGCGCGTGTGGCATATCGACGCTCGTAGTACAGGTAAAACAAGGCCGTTACGATGGCAAAAAGGACAAAGACCTCATACAGGTTGCTTACCGGAATATGGCCCATGTCAGGGCCCAGTAGGTGACCCTCACGCCAGCGAACCAATAGGCCGATCGACCCAGCATACGTGGCCGCCCAAGCTAAAAACGTACCCAACCATGCCGCTGTCGTACTGACGAAACCCACCCAATAGCTGACGGTGGCCAGTAAAAACAACAAGCACATCCAGAGGATGGCCGCTTGTGAGGACAGGAAATACTGCAGAAAGAAATTCTCATCTGCGCGCGCCAAGTTACCGGAATACAGCCAAATAGCAAACAGCGAGAACAGCCCCGTAAATACCATATAGGTCCGTAACGGGCGCCAAAGCCAGCCAAGCCAGACCATAAACGGAACCGTACCAACGAGGATCCATTTTTCGTAGATATCCATGCCATCGGGGTACGCATACAGTGCATACGCCGCACCGATAGACAACGCCACGAAAAACAGCAAATCACTCCAATCGAGCTTGCCTCGCACATGACTTGCATCACCTGGGTCGGTGAGGTCCTGCCACTGTTGGCGCTCGGCTGTAATGGTCTGGGTCATCATCACTCCTTTCGCTTGTTGAGCCGCTCAAGCGCCTGCTCAAACCGTTCAAACTCTCGGTTGAAATCGAGATTGCGTTTCTGGGATGTCATCGCCGCAAGCACCTGCGTTTGTCCTTGCTCGGCATCTTTTTTAAGCCACACCCAAACGCGTCGATCACGCACATAGAACATCGCAAAAATACCAAGGGTCAACAACAGGCAACCCAAGTAAACAATCCACATGCCGGGGGCTCGGCTAACTTGGAAAACACTGGCCTGAACCAAGTCAAACGAAGTCATCGCCATAAGCATAGGCGCCGGATAGAACTGCAAATCAGACAAAGCTGCAACCGATAGCTGAACCCAACGGATGTTCTCAGGCTCAGTCGGATCAATCGGCGCTAAGCCAGCGCGCTCGCGCGCAATGGCGCGCAACTCGCTCATGGTCGATCCAAGTAAACGAACAATCACATCGGCAGCACGCTGCATTTCCTCTGGTGGGACACTGGCTTCCAAAACATTTGACAAGGCCGACAACCCGCCCTGGGCATACGTGTCGAGCGCTCGCTGGGCAGAGATCTCCAACGCCCGACCATCCATCCCGGGCGGTGCGTTGTTTTGCGCGAATCTTTGCGCTGCGAGCTGCCGTGTCTCAGGGTTCTCAAGCGCAGCTCGTAGATCCAAAAATTCCCCGGCTGTGCCCGACTGATCTGCTGGTATCCGAAGGTATCGGAACTCCTCTGAGTTATCGATGGCAACCCCTGCCAATACGACCAAGTCGCCATCGAGCATGACAGGCATCATGTAGTTATGAAACAGCTGCGCTTGACCACTGTCATCGATAATCTGATATTCAACGCTGGGTCCAAGATTTTGCAGATCACGAGCACGGCGCCCGGCGGCCGTTCCGGTGACCGATGCGACATGCTCGATCACCGACGCTCGCACAGGCACACCTGTGCTGAGATCCTCAACGTTGATGGGCCTTAAACCAGTGACTTCCAGTTGCAACGCCCGACCGGTGTCTCCAAGTGGCAACGTTCGGCTCTCGCCAACGCGCTTGGTCACTTCAAGGGGCGCACTGGTTGAGCCCGTTAACGGGAATGCTAACAGCTCAATATTGCTGCCGCCATCATCAAAACTGGACTGATAAACCGTCACGCCTTTGTATCGCAAGGGGTAATTGACTTCGATGGTTCTATCAAATGTCTCGCCCGTATCCGGGTCCTTGACTGTGACTTCGCTGGCGAAGCGGCTGGGCATGCCTGTGGCGTAATAATCGACGATAAACCGGTTCAGTGTGAGCTGAAACGGCAAGGGCTGCACGAGAGCGGCATCGCCGACGTCAACGACGGCATTTGACCGGGTACCGCCTTCGGGAATAAAGAGATTTGCTCTAAAGCTTGGGTTGTCCACCGACAGTCGACCCGATTGGGGAACGTCGGCAATCAGCATGTTTTCAACAATCGGCGTTTTACCGAGCAGCCAAACCTGCATTCGCACGGGCAGCTCACTGTCAAGCAAACCGCCAATGCAGACAAGCACGACGGCAGAGTGCGCCGCAATGTAGCCAAACCGATTGCCGCTGCCTCGCTTGGCTGCAATCAAACAGCCGTCGGTTTCCTGGCGAACTTTATAGGCATAGCCCTGGGTTTTTAAATAAGACTCAATGGCTGCTTGACTGTCATCGAAAGCGCGCGGCGTCGATAGCGCAACCTTGTGATGAAAGGCCTTGAGGCTCGACCCGCGCACATGCTCACGGAATGATTGCATGTCACGGATCATCTTGGGCGTATTGCGCGTCAGGCAAATGCTCGTGGAAATCACGAGAAACGCCATGATGACAATAAACCAGATGCTGTTGTAGATCGACCAGACCGAAAACTTGCCAAGCACCTCGAACCAAAAAGGTCCAAACTGATCGATATAGGTGTTTTCCGGGCGATTTTGCGGGATAACGGTGCCAATCACGCTGGCCACCGAAATGATGACCAGCAAACTAATAGCAAATCGCATGGAGCCCATGAGCTCCACCCAAGAAGAGAAAGATGCTTTTGAGTGGCGTGCACTATCGGCGCTAATTTGGCTGTCCTGAGACACAATCACTACCCTCGATAAACTGGGGTCAAAACGACCTCCATTTTGACGGAGTCAGTGCGAACTCAGTTCCCGAGACCGACAAAAATATTGATGTCGGTCAAATTTACCGCAAACCAGCAGCGTAGTCCGAGACCGCTTTAATGTCCGCATCTGACATCCGGGCAGCAATCTGAATCATCATTTCGCTATTGCCTCTATGCCCGGCTCGAAAGAGTATCAGCTGATCTTCGAGATAAGACGCAAATTGCCCCGAAAGGCGGGGGTATTGCGAGGGAATTCCCTCGCCGTTGGCGCCGTGACAGGCAGCACAGGCCGGGACGTTACGCTCTCTAATGCCGCCGCGCCAAATTTCCTCACCGCGGGCCACCAAATCTTCATTACTCGCCGCAGCCGGGGCTGTTAATGGCTGCTCAGCAAGGTAGAGCGAAAGATTAAGCATATCTTGAATCGTCAGCGGCGTGGCCAAACTCGTCATAATGGACGGCGCGCCATCTGCCCCGCGACGCGGCGCCGCTCCGTCTTCACGAGGCTGGAATTCAACGAGTTGCTTGTATGTGTATTCGTGAGGCTGGGCTGCAAGGTTCGGATTGACCGACAACTCGCTATTTCCACCCGGACCGTGACAGGTAATGCAGGCAACGATGCCGCGAGACGGGTCGCCTTCGTTGTACAAGGTTGCACCCGCCTGAGCGTCGGGTTTAACGGGGCCAACAGGCACACCTGAAGCTTGCACCAGTGCGGTAGCGCTCAAAAACAAACTGGAAGCGAACAAGCCGCTTAACAACACTCGATTCATTTAGGGACCTCGGACAATCTGGTGCCTACGGCAAACGTTTGAATTATACAATAGAGCGCTAGTTGAATTGAGGATTACACTTTGTCCATCTTGCACCGAGCCACCTTCTTGACCTCCGCGGCCAGGCTAGACCAATTGCCCGAGCCCGGCGGGCCGGAGGTGTGTTTTGTTGGGCGCAGCAACGCCGGCAAATCGACCGCGATTAATGTGCTGACTAATCAACGGCGACTGGCCTACTCCAGCAAAACGCCCGGGCGAACCCGTCTAATCAACATGTTTGGGCTGCCCGACCCCCTTGAGCCGGGGCAGCACCTCGGTTACCTGGTCGATTTACCCGGTTACGGCTATGCCTCGGTCGCCCGGGACGCCAAACAACAGTGGGCCGATATTCTTGGCGATTACCTGCGCCACCGAAGCTCACTGGCCGGCATCGTACTGCTCATTGATATTCGGCGTGGCGTCACTGATTTGGACCGGCGCTTAACAGACTGGATCGCGCCAACAGGCAAGGGCGTGATGGCGTTGTTGACCAAAGCTGACAAATTGCCCTTTGGTCAGCGTAAAACCGCCGTCTTCGCGGTCACCAAGCAGCTCGCCGACATTGGTAGCCTGATGGCGTTGCCTTTTTCAGCAACCGCGCGTATCGGCATCGAAGAGGCGACAGATCAAATTGAAAACTGGATTTCTCCAAAGGTTGTGCCATGACGACTCCCCATCTTATTCTCACGGACTATCCCCATAGCAGGCCTCGCAGACTGCGCCGCGACGACTTTACCCGCCGACTCGTGCGTGAAAACCAGCTAAGTGTTGACGACCTGATTTATCCTGTATTCGTCGTTCAAGGGCAGTCGGTCGAGACGCCTGTGCCATCGATGCCAGGCGTCAATCGCTACAGCGTAGACCAACTGCTGCCGGTGGCCGAACGCTGTGTCAAGCTTGGCATACCGGTCATGGCGCTGTTCCCCGTGATTGAACCGAGCCAAAAAACACTCGATGGCGCTCAAGCACTTAACCCGCAAGGATTGATTCCGACAGCCGTCAGAACCTTGAAATCACACTTCCCGCAACTAGGGGTCTTAACCGATGTCGCGCTTGATCCCTACACAAGCCACGGACAAGACGGCGTCATTGACCAAGACGGTTACGTGATCAACGACGTCACCCTGGAAATCCTGGTCAAGCAAGCCCTCGTTCAAGCACAGGCCGGCGTCGATATCGTGGCGCCAAGCGACATGATGGACGGACGCATTGGAGCCATACGCCATGCGCTCGAAACCGAAGGACATATTCACACACGAATCATGTCGTATGCCGCTAAGTTCGCCAGTGCTTTCTATGGCCCGTTTCGCGATGCAGTGGGGTCAGCGAGCAACCTTGGGAAATCCAACAAGATGACCTATCAAATGGATCCGGGCAATATTGATGAGGCGCTGCGCGAAGTTGGCGCCGATCTCAAAGAAGGTGCTGACATGGTGATGGTCAAACCAGGCATGCCCTATCTCGATGTTGTGCGGCGTGTCAAAGATGCGTTTCGAGTGCCGACGTTTGCATACCAAGTCAGTGGCGAGTACGCCATGATCAAGGCCGCTGCCGCCAATGGCTGGCTTGATCATGACAAGGTCATGATGGAGTCGTTGCTTGGATTTAAGCGTGCTGGCGCCGATGGCATTCTGACCTACTTTGCCATCGATGCCGCGCAGGCCCTTGAGCGCTAAGTTTTAGGGCGCTTGTAAGCAAGGCAGTAGCTAAAGCCCATGCCCAAAACCGGCAGTGCCGCGCAGGCACCAATGAGCACCCAGCTGATGCCAGCCTGATCCACGACCCAAGCGCCTAGCGCAACACCCAAAGCTTGACCGCCAAACAGAAAGCAGGCGAACAAAGAAACTGCTGTGCCTCGAACCTGGGGGGCCATCTGTGTGGCGTTCGTTTGCAGCACAGCGTGCAGGAAATAGTAACCAAGGCCACTAAAGATACTCGCCAAAACTGCCCAAAGCCAATTTGCACTGAGCAAATACAGCAGGTAGCACGCCCCCAAGAGCCAGCCGCCTAAAAATGTGAGCTTGACTTCGCCTACTTGGCGCACAAGCCACTTGGCTGCCACAACATACAACAGAGCACCGAAACCGAAAAAGGCTGTGATCAGCCCCGCCTGGGTTGAGGACATGCCCAGGCTCTTTTGCAAAAATGCCGGCACAAACGACAGGCCACCAAAGACCAAGGCACCCTCAATCAGAACCACCAACAAAACAATTCGGGCCCAGGCCAGCCGCAAGACGCTCATAACGGGTTCAATCAACTGCAGCCCTGCGTCGCTGGCGCGGGCCTCTGGCACGAGCTTTAAGTTTCTGACCAGCCAAACCCCAACCACGGTGTAGAGCAACGCCAAAAAAACAAAGGACCAGCGCCAACCCAACGTGTCGGTAAAAATACCGCCTAACACCAAACCAGCGGACATGCCAAGAATTGTGCCAATCATGAACTGCGCCAGCGTGACCTGTCGATGTTCGTAGGGCACATGGTCACCGATCCAAGCCATGGACAACGGCACAATCGCCGCTGCCGTGGCGCCGGAAATCAATCGCCCCACCAATACCCACTCAAAGGTCGGGGCGAGAGCCACAATCACATTGCCCACGGCACAGCCAAGCGTGGCAAAGGCCAACGTTCGAAACTTGCCAAACCGATCACCGACGGGCCCATAAAAAAACTGCAACACCCCGTAAGCCAGGACGAACCAAGTAATGACTTCGGCTGCCCGCCCGACGCTGACTTCGAACTCCTGACTCAACTGCGGCAGCGCCGGATCAAAAACCCGAAATGCGCTAGTGCTGCTAAAAGCAGCCACTGCCAATAAAAGTATGATTTTTCTAGGTGGCAATTGCGCGATCGGCACGCTCTCAGAGACCACTATTGCGCCAACACTTGGTCAAGCACTGCGCCAAAACGGGTCGCATTTTGAAATCCCACAACCCGAATGTCTGACAGCTCGCGCCCATGGGCGTCAAAGAATATGATGCCTGGCGGCCCAAAAAGATTAAAACGGCGCAACAACTCGCGATGCTCAACACTGTTGGCCGTCACATCTGCCTTGAGCAACGTGAATTGACTCATTTTTTGGGCAACAGTCGGATCAGAGAATGTAAAGAGCTCCATTTCCTTGCACGAGACACACCAATCAGCATAGAAATCAAGCATCACAGGAGAGCTCGACTGAGCGATTGATTGCTCGAGCTGGGCAATGTTGTCGACTCGACTAAACTGCGGCTGCGCCACTGGCATTGTCGTTTGATTGCCCACAGCGCTTGGCACGAGGTGCTTGAGCGGCTGCAACAAGGACTGCCCGCCACTGGCCAACCCAATGAGCCAGATGCACGCTAGCACCGCCAAAACCAGCCCCACCGCCTTGCCAGCCGCAGCAGCCAAGCCAGCACCTGGCGACAACCGCTCGAAAGCGCCCAGCAAGACGGCCGATAGCGCGGCAAGTATGATCCAGCCGAGTATTTCGATCCAGGCAGCAAGCACCGGTGAAAGCATCCACCATGCCGTAGCAAATAGAAGCACACCAAAGAAGGCTTTAACGCCATTCATCCAGGCACCGGCCTTGGGCAACAAGCTGCCCGCTGATGCGCCCACTAGCAATAGCGGCAGCCCCATGCCCCACGACAACGCAAACAGTGCAAGCCCACCAAAGGCCCAATCGCCTGACTGGGAAATGTAGAGCAGCGCACCAGCCAACGGGGCTGCCACGCACGGCCCGACAATCAGCGCCGAGATAGCTCCCATGGCAATGGCAGTCCACCATCGACCACCCTTGAGTCGTGAAGCGCTCGCACTTAGCTTGGTTTGTACCGCCTGCGGCATCTCAATGCGAATGACATCGAACATTGCCAAACCGAACAAAACAAGCAGCAGCGCAAAAAATGACAACACCCACGGTGTCTGAAGCCAAGCGGCCAAGCCGGCGCCACTTAGCCCGGCTGCCACGCCCAATAGGGTGTAAATCACCGACATGCCCAATACGTAGGCAGCTGCAAGCGCGAGACCCCGGCTTTTTGAGACAGGCTGTTGCTGCCCAAGAACCAGCGCTGACAAGATAGGAATCATCGGTAAGACGCAGGGCGTAAACGCTAGAAGAACACCCAACAGAAAAAACAGCAGCACGATTTGCCACAAGCGCCCGGTGTCAAGCACCTGGGCAATCCGGGTATCACTCGAGGTACTCAGTGCGCTTTGCCAGGCGCCCGGTTCAGGCTGACTTGCGAGCGCACTTTGGGCCTGCGCAATGCTAATGGGCGCGGGCAATGGCCGGTCAATATCAACGATGGGGTGCTGACTGACGATCTGGTAGGCACCATCAAGCCAAGCCAATTGCAGCGCCGAGTCCATCGGTGGGTAACACAGACCGGCATCAGCGCAGCCTTGACTGATGATTAACAACTGAAAGACTTCGGTCTGCATCCCAACGGGCCACGTGGGCAGCGTCACACCAAACTGAACTTCACTGAAATACAAAGGCATTTCACGATCGAAGGTCGGATCGTATTTGACCTCGCCAGGCGGCAATTGCACCGGACTCAACTCAAAAGGCGCACCGGCGAGTTCAAACTTGAACTGCTCCTTATACATGTAATAGGCTGGTGCGATGTCATACCGAACCGCGACGGTCTGACTATCTATCATCCGCGCTTGCATGGCGAATGCTTTCTCAGGCGCGAGAAATTCCTGCGCCGCAGCCACCTTGATCAGCGCCAAAAAAGCAGCGATGAAAATAATCAGAAAAAACTTTGCACGTGGCCCCATGATTAACCTGTTTGCTGACTAACCCAGTTTAAGTAATCGTGATGACCACCGACGACGGGCAAAACAATGGCTTCTGGTACTTCGTACGGATGCAATTCGATTAACCGGGCAATCGCGTTTCGCGCGGCGTTGCGACTGGTCTTGATGACCATGGGAATTTCCTCGTCGCCCTGAACCTCGTCTTTCCACTCGTATATCGATAAGCATGCTGGCATGAGCTGCACACAGGCGGCTAGCTTTTCTTCGACCAGAATGTGGGCAATCCGCTTGGCCAACAGGATGTCCGGTGCCGTACTGAGGATCACCACACACATTGGATCTGCTGCTGTTTGAGCCACGCGCTCTATCGATTCCACGTCAAACACCTCAAAAGGCACAGATTAATATTGTATCGGCTCGATACTGTTGGATGGCAACACGGCTGAATTGTTCAAAAAAAAAGCGGGCTATGCCCGCTCTTCTGCCTGTACCTATACCGCGGGTCTTACGACTCTTCGGTCTCGGCAGCTTTGGCTTGAGCTTGCTCAGGCTCGGGGCGATCGACGAGCTCCATAAATGCCATTGGTGCATTGTCGCCGAGGCGGTGACCCATCTTGAGCACGCGGGTATAACCGCCATTTCGGTTGGCATACCGCGGCCCAATTTCGCCAAATAGCTTAACCACCGCGTCACGATCACGCAGACGCGCAAACGCCAGGCGCTTGTTGGCCAGCGTTGGCTGCTTGCCAAGCGTGATCAGCGGCTCGATCACTCGACGCAACTCTTTTGCTTTGGGCAATGTGGTTTTAATAGCTTCGTGGGTCAGCAGTGCCACGGCCATGTTGCGAAACATGGCCAAGCGATGGCTGCTGGTGCGATTTAGCTTACGTAATCCGTGTCCGTGACGCATTCTATTTCCTTTATGAATCTAAATAATGCATCTTCTATCGGCTATGCCGCGGTGCATTTAACGTAAATAAACAATGGCAGACATGAACCAACTGCCTGCCGCAAATACTGAACCAGTTAGGGACGCTCTAGACCAGCAGGCGGCCAGTTTTCGAGTTTCATACCTAGTGTCAAGCCGCGCGCAGCCAACACTTCTTTGATTTCGTTTAACGACTTGCGGCCAAGATTTGGCGTCTTCAAGAGCTCGTTCTCGGTTCGTTGAATCAAATCGCCGATGTAGTAGATATTCTCTGCCTTTAAGCAATTAGCCGAGCGCACCGTCAACTCAAGATCGTCAACCGGACGCAACAGCACAGGATCAATCTGCGGCGCGCCACGGGCCGGCGCTTCAAACGATTCGCCAGCGCCTTCGAGGGCAGCAAAAACTGAAATTTGATCCATCAGAATGCGCGCTGATTGGCGAACTGCTTCTTCAGGCGAGATCACGCCATTGGTCTCAACATCCAGAACTAACTTGTCAAGATCGGTGCGTTGCTCAACACGTGCGTTTTCAACCGTGTAGCTCACGCGTCTAATCGGGCTAAAGGAGGCATCCAAGACGATTCGACCAATCGACTGACTACGCTCATCGGCCAATGCTCTAACGTTTCCAGGCACGTATCCGCGTCCCTTCTCGACCTTGATTTGCATCTCAAGGCGGCCACCCTCATTGAGGTGTGCCACGACGTGATGGGGATTGATAATCTCCACATCATGCGGCAGTTCGATGTCAGAGGCCAGCACTGGGCCCTCGCCTTGCTTGCGCAACACCAATGAAACTTCATCACGCGAATTAAGCTTAAACACCACGCCCTTGAGGTTCAACAGAATGTCGACAACATCTTCTCGCACACCGTTAAGCGTAGAGTACTCATGAACGACACCCGTGATTTGCACTTCGGTCGGCGCAAAGCCAGACATCGAGGACAGCAAAATGCGACGCAGGGCATTGCCGAGCGTGTGGCCGTAGCCTCGCTCAAAAGGCTCCATAACAACTTTCGCGTGGTTCGGGCCCGCTGGTTCAACTTCGATCGAGCGCGGCTTGAGAAAAGCTTGGGATGACATCAGTGCGGTTCCTTATTCAATACCCTCGGCTCGTTACACCGATAAGGCTGATGGAAACAAATGAAATGCCCATCCCCAAATCAAAAGGATGGGCTCTAGAAATTAGCGTGAGTACAATTCAACGACCATCGACTCGTTGACGTCGCGTGCGACGTCGCTGCGATCAGGCGCGCTTTTGAAGACACCCGAGAGCTTGCTGACATCGACTTCCACCCACTGCGGCAGCCCAATATCAGAAGCCAAATCGATCGACTCCTTGATGCGGCCTTGCTTTTTCGACTTTTCGCGAACGGCTACAACATCGCCAGCATTGACCAACATCGATGGAATGTCAGCCGTTTGACCGTTGACTTCGATCGCGCGGTGAGCCACGAGCTGACGCGCCTCAGCACGGGTGGAGCCAAACCCCATGCGATACACGACATTGTCCAAGCGCGACTCCAACAACTGGATCAACGTCTCGCCGGTATTGCCGCGACGGCGTTCGGCTTCAGCGAAATACTTGCGAAATTGCTTCTCAAGCACGCCATACATGCGCTTGAGTTTTTGCTTCTCGCGCAACTGCAAGCCATAGTCCGACAGACGTGCACCAGATGTGCGACCGTGCTGACCTGGCTTAGAGTCGAGTTTGCACTTGGAGTCTAGGGAGCGACGCGCGCTCTTTAAAAACAGATCAGTTCCCTCACGACGAGAGAGCTTGCACTTGGGTCCGATATAACGTGCCATGTCTTTGTTCCTTAAATACGACGGCGCTTAGGCGGGCGGCAACCGTTGTGCGGTACGGGCGTAATGTCCGCAATACTAGAAATCTTGATACCTAGCGCGTTGAGTGCGCGAACCGAGGACTCGCGCCCAGGGCCTGGACCCTTGATACGAACCTCAAGCGTCTTAATGCCACACTCAATTGCCACCTTGCCAGCCGACTCAGCGGCGACCTGCGCAGCAAACGGCGTGGATTTACGCGAGCCTTTAAAACCAGCACCACCGGATGTGGCCCACGAAAGGGCGTTACCCTGGCGATCCGTGATGGTAATGATCGTGTTGTTAAACGATGCGTGAACGTGAGCAATCCCATCGGACACATTCTTTTTGACTTTCTTGCGCACTCGTGATGCGCCTGCATTGGCTTTTGCCATTTCGCAATCCCCTTTTTATTTCTTCAGGCTAGCCGCTGCGCGACGAGGACCTTTACGGGTCCGCGCGTTGGTGCGGGTACGTTGGCCCCTAACCGGCAAGCCACGCTTGTGCCGCATTCCGCGGTACGTTCCCAAGTCGATTAGACGCTTGATCGACAACTGCACCTCACGGCGCAAGTCACCCTCAATCGTGAACACACCAACATGCTCACGAATACGCTCGAGCTCGGTATCGTTAAGATCTTTCACTTTCTTTGACAGCGGCACACCGGCAGCTTCGCAAATCTTGCGTGCACGTGTGCGTCCGATACCAAAGATTGCAGTCAAACCGATTTCGGCATGCTGATGCGGGGGAATATTGATGCCAGCAATACGGGCCATGGCTTTTCCTCAGATGAATTCGTATCGCGTACAGGTTTAACCCTGACGCTGTTTATGACGCGGATCGGTACAAATCACTCGTACCACCCCATGACGTCTAATAATTTTGCAGTTTCTGCAAATCTTTTTAACCGATGCCATTACTTTCATGGTTGACTCCTAAAATTCTTCACTGTTTCGCTCATTTGGAGCGAAACACGATTCGAGCTCTGGACAGGTCGTATGGCGTGAGTTCCACCGTTACCTTGTCGCCAGGCAAAATCCTGATGTAGTGCATCCGCATCTTGCCTGAAATGTGGCCTAAAACTACGTGGCCATTTTCAAGCTTGACGCGAAACGTCGCGTTCGGGAGATTCTCGAGAACCTCCCCCTGCATTTGGATAACATCGTCCTTTGACATTCGCTACTTATCTCATTGGCATATTCCCGCCCTTGAAGTTAGCCTTCTTGAGCAGGGAATCGTACTGACTAGACATCATGTTGGCTTGCACCTGGGCCATGAAATCCATGCTAACAATCACAATAATGAGAAGAGATGTTCCACCGAAATAGAAAGGAACATTCCAACGCATCACCAAAAACTCCGGTATCAAGCAGACTAACGTGATGTAAAGCGCACCCACCAACGTCAGTCGCGTCAAAATCTTGTCAATAAACCGCGCCGTTTGATCGCCCGGCCGAATCCCCGGAACAAACGCACCACTGCGCTTCAAGTTGTCTGCCGTCTCACGACTGTTAAATACCAGTGCCGTGTAGAAAAAGCAGAAAAAGATGATCGCTGTGGCGTACAACGTAATGTAGAGCGGTTGCTGAGGCGCCAACATCGCTGCGATGTCACCTAACCAAGATAGGTTCTCGCCACTAGCAAACCAGCTACTCACAGTCGCCGGAAAGAGAATGATTGACGACGCAAAAATTGGGGGAATCACGCCAGCCATGTTCAACTTCAGCGGCAAATGGGATGTCTGACCACCATACATCTTGTTGCCGACTTGGCGCTTGGCATAATTAACCGTGATCTTTCGCTGGCCGCGCTCAATGAACACGACAAACGCTGTAACCAACACTGCGAGAGTCAGGATAAACAATGCGGCCAAAATCGACATCGCATTCGTTCGGACCAACTCGAATAAGCCGGCAAGCGCCGAGGGCAGCCCTGCAACAATGCCAGCGAAGATGATCAGCGAAATACCGTTACCAATGCCACGTTCGGTGATTTGCTCACCCAGCCACATCACGAACATCGTGCCAGTGACCAGCGTCACAACCGTTGTCAATCTGAAAACCACGCCGGGATCAAGGACTAAGCCTGGTTGCGCCTCTAGCGCCACAGAAATACCAATGGCCTGAATCAACGCGAGAAAAACAGTGCCGTAACGCGTGTACTGCGTAATCTTTCGACGACCGGCTTCGCCTTCTTTCTTAAGCGCCTCTAACGAGGGAACCACAACCGTCATCAACTGCATGATGATGGCTGCCGAGATGTAAGGCATGATCCCAAGGGCAAAAATCGAGAATCTCGATAGTGCACCACCCGAGAACATATTGAACAGGCCCAAAATCCCACCTTCGTTTTGGCGGAACAAGTCTGCCAAAACGTCAGGGCTGATGCCCGGCACAGGAATGTGCGTGCCGAGACGGTAAACGATCAGCGCGAGCACCAAGAACCCGAGGCGGCGACCGAGGTCACCGTAACGGGGTCCAGATTTGCCGAGAGCCTGTGTAGCCAAGTTAAACCTCTTTCTTAGGCAACCGTGCCACCAGCAGCTTCAATGGCTGCTTTAGCACCTGCGGTTGCTTTGATCCCTTGCAGGGTCACTTTCCGATTCAGTTCGCCAGACTTGAATACTTTGACAAACTTGACGGCCTGTCCAATCACCCCGGCTTGCTTGAGCGATTGCACGTCAATTTCTTCAATCGGCATTTTCTGCAAATCAGACAAGCGTACCTGGGCGTGCAAATGCTGATCACGACTGGTAAAACCGCGCTTGGGTAAGCGACGATGCAACGGCATTTGACCGCCTTCGAAACCCACCTTGTGGAACCCGCCTGCTCGCGACTTTTGGCCTTTGTGTCCACGGCCAGCAGTCTTGCCGAGGCCAGAGCCGATACCGCGGCCAACACGGCGTCTTGCGTGCTTGGCACCCTCTGCGGGTTTAATACTGTTTAGTTGCATTGACATGATCAATCCTTTTAAACCTCGGAGACACGAATCAGATAATCCACCTTGCGGATCATCCCACGCACCTCGGGTGTGTCAATCAGCACTCGTGAGCTATTCACACCGCGCAGACCTAGGCCGCGCACAGTCGCACGGTGGTCTTCCCGGGTACCGATCACAGAGCGCACTAAAGTCACTTTAATTTGCTTTTGAGCCATGGCTTTATCCCAGAATATCTTCAACGGTCTTGCCGCGCTTAGCCGCAATCTCCGCCGGCGTTACAGCCGCACGCAGTCCATTGAGCGTTGCCCGTACGAGGTTGTAAGGGTTGCTAGAACCTAAGCTCTTGGCAACAACATTACGCACTCCCATCACCTCGAAAATAGCGCGCATCGGACCGCCAGCAATCACGCCAGTTCCTTCTGCAGCCGGTGCAATCAGGACCTTGGATGCGCCGTGCTGACCCACCACCGAGTGAAAGACTGTACCGTTTTTTAGTGGGACCTTGAAAAGGTCGCGACGAGCCTGTTCCATTGCCTTTTGAACGGCAACCGGGACTTCACGCGCCTTGCCCTTGCCCATACCAACGCGGCCATCACCATCACCGACAACCGTTAAGGCCGCGAAGCTCATGGTACGACCACCTTTAACTACTTTGCTGACCCGGTTGACCGCAATCATCTTCTCGCGAAGACCGTCATCACGCTCTTCCGCAGCACTTTTGCCTTGTACTTTAGCCATTTGACCTATCCTCGCTTAAAACTTGAGACCGGCTTCACGAGCCGCATCTGCCAATGCTTTGATGCGTCCGTGGTAACGGAAGCCCGCACGATCAAAAGCAACCAATTCGATACCGGCTGCTTTCGCCTTTTCTGCAACACGCTTGCCAATCACGCTGGCCGCAGACACGTTGCCACCGCGACCAGTTTGACCAGACAGCTGCTGGCGAACCTCAGGCTCCACGGTTGACGCGCTGACCAACACACGGTCACCCTCAGGTGAAATGATGGAGGCGTAAATATGTTGGTTCGAGCGAAACACTGTCAGTCGATGAACGCGCAACTGCGCAATTTTCCGACGGGTAGGAATCGCACGACGCAAACGGGAAACTTTCTTATCCATGATCTATCCTTGTCGATGCGACTACTTCTTCTTGGTTTCTTTGATCACAACGCGCTCATCGGAGTAACGCACACCCTTGCCTTTGTATGGCTCTGGGGGACGATACGCTCTGATTTCCGCTGCAACCTGACCAACAACCTGCTTGTCGATACCCTTGATCACAATTTCTGTTTGCGAGGGACACTCAGCCTTGATACCTTCAGGCAGCGGGTGAAGCACATCATGAGAAAAACCGAGCTGAAGTTTCACCTCGGTGCCTTGAACCTGAGCACGATAACCCACACCAACAAGGTTCAAACGGCGCTCAAATCCCGCGCTCACACCGGTGACCATGTTGGCGACTAGTGCGCGCAAGGTGCCGGACATCGCTTTGGCTTGCTTTGAATCATTCGCTACGATGAAGGACAGTTTGCCCTGATCTTCGTTGACAATGACGTCTCCGCTGAGCGTCTGGCTTAAAGAACCTAAAGGGCCCTTGACCGTGATCGCGTCGGCTGCAATCTTGGCTTCAACACCTTTGGGCAATTCGACAGGGTATTTAGCAATACGTGACATAGTTGACTCCTTACGCCACGTAGCACAAGACTTCGCCGCCAACGCCCGTTGCACGGGCCTTACGGTCAGTCATGACGCCACGAGACGTTGACACGATGGCTACGCCCAGACCATTCATCACCTGAGGAATGGCCGAGCGCCCTTTGTAAATGCGCAATCCTGGGCGTGAAACACGCTCGATACGCTCAATGACCGGGCGGCCTGCG
Organism: Burkholderiaceae bacterium; assembly: GCA_007116135.1. Taxonomy (GTDB): domain Bacteria; phylum Pseudomonadota; class Gammaproteobacteria; order Burkholderiales; family Burkholderiaceae_B; genus Algicoccus. The sequence continues at coordinate 5,624 of SKIZ01000040.1, read as the reverse complement.
TAGTATTTCAACGCGATTTCCAGCTCCGGTTTCGTCGCTGTTCCCTTGACTTCATAACCCTCGATGTAGCCTTCGTCTTTCAAGACGCCAGCAATAGCCACCTTAAGCTTGGAGCAAGGCATGGTTACAGTGGGCTTATCCACCTGCTGCGCATTACGAATGCGAGTCAGCATATCTGCGATAGGGTCGCTCATGCTCATGTTCTATTCTCCTACCAGCTGGCCTTGGTCACGCCGGGAATTTCACCCTTCATGGCCAAATCGCGCAGTTTGTTACGAGCCAAACCGAACTTACGGAAAACTCCGCGGGGCCGGCCAGTGATTGCGCAGCGATTACGCTGGCGCGTTGGATTCGCGTTTCTAGGCAGTTGCTGCAATTTGAGCCGCGCTTCATACCGCTCTTCATCGGTCTTGCTGGAGTCATCGATGATGGCTTTCAAGGATGCCCGCTTCGCTGCAAATTTCTCAGCTAGCTTGGCTCGCTTGATATCACGGTTGATCAATGAAAGTTTTGCCACGTCATCACCCTCTTAATTACGAAACGGGAAGCTAAAAGCCGTCAACAGTGCTTTGGCTTCATCGTCCGATTTTGCTGTCGTGGTGATGCTGATATTCATCCCACGCAACGTGTCGATCTTGTCATACTCGATCTCAGGGAAAATGATTTGTTCCTTGATACCGACGTTGTAGTTACCACGACCATCAAAGGCCTTGCCAGATACACCACGAAAATCCCGCACTCGCGGCAAAGCAACATTGACAAAACGATCCAGGAACTCATACATGCGGCGTCCGCGCAGAGTCACCATGCAGCCGATCGGATAGTCTTCACGAATCTTGAATCCGGCAATCGACTTACGCGTTTTAGTCACCACCGGCTTTTGGCCGGCAATTTTGGTCATATCAGACACAGCATGCTCAATGACTTTTTTGTCAGCAACTGCTTCCGAAACACCCATGTTCAGAGTGATCTTGGTTATACGGGGAACCTGCATGGGGCTCTTGTACCCGAATTGCTCCGTAAGCTTTGGAGCAATTTTGTTTATGTACAGTTCTTGCAAACGTGACATTTTTTCGCTCCTTAAGCCTTGGCGCCGACTGGTTCGCCGCTGGAGCGAAACACTCGGACCTTACGGCCTTCCTCAACTTTGATACCCACACGCTCGCCTTTGCCAGTCGCAGGGTTAAAGATGGCCACATTTGAAATATGGATGGGCATCGTCTTGTCGATAATCCCACCTGGCGTTCCCTGCATCGGGTTGGGGCGGGTATGCTTCTTGACGACGTTAATTCCCTCGACAATCACATGATCCGCATCTACACGCTGAATCACTGTGCCGCGCCGATTTTTGTCACGACCGGTCAAAATAATGACCTCATCGCCTTTACGAATTTTTTCCATGGTCTTCGCCTCTTAGAGCACTTCTGGCGCCAACGACACAATCTTCATGAACTTTTCGGTTCGAAGTTCGCGCGTGACAGGCCCAAAAATACGGGTACCGATCGGCTCAAGCTTTGCGTTTAACAATACCGCAGCATTGCCGCCGAAGCGGATTAGCGAGCCGTCTTTACGCCGTACGCCTTTGGCCGTACGAACGACAACAGCGTTATAGATCTCGCCTTTCTTTACACGACCGCGTGGGGCGGCCTCTTTGACACTAACCTTAATGATGTCGCCAATTGCGGCGTAGCGTCGCTTTGAGCCGCCCAACACTTTTATGCACATAACTGAGCGTGCGCCTGTGTTGTCGGCCACGTTGAGCGTGGTCTGCATCTGAATCATGATTGTTCCTGTTCCCAACTTAGTCTGCTGCGCTAGAGCACGCAAACCAGTTTTGGTCCCGTCAGGCTTACGCCCTGGGTCGAAATCTGTTTAACAACTTAACTGCTTTTTCATAAAGCAGCCATATAATCTTCCCGCCTTACTTCGCGAACTTTCGGCGTCGATCAACTTGCAAAACAACGACCGGTAATTCGGGAAAGCCTTGCATTCTAACTGGTTTTTTTACCCGGCGCAAGCGACCAGTTCAGGCCGATGGGATTGCCCTGGAACCGTCCAGTAGAAATATCTATCTAGCGGCGGCGAACTTTTTGTTTTGTCGCGTGTCTGATACCCATCGAGTATACTTTCATTACTCGGGGCCGATCCGGATTCGACGGGGGTCAAGAAGCAGTGTAGGGCATGCCGAGCACCAGTTCGCTCGTAAATCCACTGGAAAACCAATAAACGCCAACGACGAGCGTTTCGCCTTAGCAGCTTAAGCTAGGCCGCTGCACTGATTTGTCTTTGGGTCAGGTGGGTAACACCACAGCAGCGTCATATACAAAGAATCGGCCTTTGCTGGGTCACACAGTAAAGGGCTAAAGCTATGTGAATCGCCTTGAACCGGCTTGTCGACTGGCTAAGTTCCGGGTTAAATCCAAATAGGTCGACTAAGCATGTAGAACTGCCTGTGGAGGGCTTTCGGACGGGGGTTCAATTCCCCCCGGCTCCACCAATATTTAAACCCCAACCACTCTCGGTTGGGGTTTTTTCTTATGTGCTCCCGCCAGACCCCGCGAACACGCGCGGAACGCTGAGTAGGTTTGCGGACTTCGACAGTCAGGCCTGCTGCCCACCTCTGGCCACATGGCGCTCTCTCCGGGCCATTCCTCTCTCCTTTCTGTCCGGCTCAAAACTGCCCGAAGTCCGCAGGCGTCACGCCCGCGATCTATGTAAATCAACGGCTTGCGCGTTGATTGATCAAGCGGTTGTTTTTTGGCATTGGTAAGCGATCGGTGTTTTCACCCTTGGCCGACATGTTGATGCACTCACCATCTTCCGCTACGAACGAACGGCCGCGATCGTGGTCGTGAATTTCGCTGGCACCAGGTCGTTTGACATGGTAAGGATTATTCCTTACCATGGATGCACTTGCAGGAGAAATGCGATGCCAACCATTCATGAAGTAGCCACCATCACCGCAAAAGGCCAGATCACGCTTCCGAAGCCTATCCGCCAGGCCCTTGGCGTGGACTACGGTGGCAAAGTAGCGTTTGACCTGCGAGGCTCACAGGTCATCGTGACCCGTGCTGAAGATCCTAGCCATGAAGACCCAGCCATCGGTAGCTTTCTGGAATTGTTGGAGACAGACATTCGAAACGGTCGACACTTGTCAAGCTTGCCAGACGACCTCGTTCAAGCCATGTTGGCAACGCTGCCGAAGTCGGTCGACATCACCGCAGATATTGAAGGCGATGTTGCACTGTGATCCAGCGTGACGGGTGGAACCTACTCTTTCACGAATGTTTGGTTGAGCAGTTACGAAAACTACACGCCGCTGCTGAACGCGCTCAAAAGCAAGACCCACAGGGCTCCGAGTCCAACGCCAACGTTCGGCTGTTTGCCGCGCTGTCAAAGTTGATCTTCGAGGCCGTGCCCAGTGACCCGAACCGCGAGGAATATCGGCAAGGCAATACGATGGGGGCCGCATTTAGGCACTGGCGGCGAGCAAAAATTGGCCGGCGATTCCGTTTGTTTTTTCGGTTCGACTCAAAAACCCGAATCATCATTTTCGCCTGGGTCAATGATGAACACACTTTGCGAGCATCCGGCAGCAAAAGCGACCCCTACATCGTTTTCCAACGGATGCTGGAGCGTGGGCACCCACCCGATGATTGGGCAGATCTCTTGTCGGCGAGCCACACGGACTGGAAGTAGATAGCCTGACGAGGCCTCTGTCGTGAACCATCTTCCAGAATCCATTCTGTCTGCTGCACAAGCCCAGGCCGAGGGCAGCTTGCTGTCGGCCAGAGCGTTCTTGCATCTAGCGTCCAGATCTGCGGTGAATCAGGCCCTCACCCGTTTGACCCGAAAAGGCAAGCTGATGCGCGTTACGCGCGGCATCTACGTCGTACCTGTAGTCAGCCGGTTTGGCGCACGTCCACCGTCGACTGATGCTGTTATCAAGGCTATTGAGTCCACCAGCGGTGAGGTAATCGTTGCCAACGGTGCCGCCGAGGCCAACGCGCTCGGTTTGACCTCCCAGGTGCCCATTCGTGAAGTGTTTCTGACGTCGGGCCGCTCCCGTGAATTACAGCTCGGCAACCGATCTGTCGAACTCAAGCATGGCCATCGGTGGCAGCTTGTCCTTGGCAAACGTCCGGCCGGAATGGCGATCCGTGCCTTGTACTCGCTGGGCCCTGAGCAGGCAGAGACGGCATTGGAAATATTGACGACCAAACTGCCGCCGGTGGAATGGGCTGCTATGCGTGCGGCACGAGCCGTTTTACCCGGCTGGATAGCGCGCGCGGTGAGTGAGGCTAGCGAACATGCCTGAGTCGTGATTTGAACTCAGCTTAGCCGACAAGTCCGAAGCCCTTGAGGTGGCTGCTGCTCGAAGCGGTCGGCCAGCACATCTGTTGGAAAAAGTCACCAGCGCGGTCCGAAGCCGTTTGCCGCATTGGATTGAGCAAACTGTCCGATCCGTCATCGAGCAGGGACTTAGGCACCTGTGGTTGAAGGATCGATAAAATACCGGGCGAAACTAGCAGCGACAAGGCCTCGTAGTTGGCAATGCTAACCACAGCAGACCTCATATTCCCTACGTGGGTCCTGCTGGGTCGATATGTTTGGCAAATTTTGCCAAACATATCGAAATCCGCTAGACTCTCTTCATGAGCACCATGAATATTTCTCTCCCCGAAACCCTAAAGTCATTTGTTGATCAACAGGTCAGCCAGGGGGGGTACAGCACCAGTAGCGAATACCTCCGCGAGCTGATCCGCAAAGATCAAGATCGCCTGCGGCTTCGTGATTTGCTCCTCTCGGGTGGCGCCTCTGCGCCAGGCGTACCTGCCAACGCCAGCTACTTTGAAAGCCTGCGTGACCGGGTACGCAAGAGCCCCGAGCCCGGCGCTCAGGAGTGAGGGCAAAGGCAATCATCCCGCGCGAAGTGGCTCACCGGGATGTAGATGAAGCAGTTACCCATTATCTTGAACATGCAAGCGGGAATGTGGCACTCGGTTTTATTGATGCACTTGAGACAGCGTACGATCATATCCGTCGCCACCCAGCAACAGGTTCCCTGCGCTACGCTCACGAACTAGATCTGCCTAGTCTGTGCTCGTGGTCAGTCAGCCGTTACCCCTACATTGTTTTCTATGTTGAACAGCCCGATTACATCGATGTCTGGCGAGTGCTTCATGGACAGCGTGATATTCCCGCATGGATGCAAGAACCAGGCGGCGGACCAACCAGCTGACTGACTCAAGTCCGGTTTCAATGGTCAAGACCGAATATCGTATGCATAGCTTGGTTAATTAATTTTTGGACATTTCGCGGTCGAATAAACCAATGGTTTTTAGACATCGGTCCATATCTGATGGCTAAATGCGCTCATGGGGTTTTTAACCCATTTGTCGCAACGATACCGAGTTCGTCGCCGTTGTGCAATCCGAGCACTTGTCTGAAACGAGTATGTAATGCGTTTACCCGCAGCTCTGCGCTAATCCGCACACGTGCGAAATGAGAAGTGAGCCTGTTTTGATCTGGTCAACCATCCGCCACCAATCTTTCAGGGCTCGGATCATCTCCGAGCCCTTTTTCTTGCCCGAAAGACCCATCGGCAGGGGGTCACGCCCCCA
>SKIZ01000183.1 GCA_007116135.1 Burkholderiaceae bacterium | reverse complement strand
GAAGTGTCTCATTGTAGTCGAGCCTGCCGGCGGCTCGAGGCGCGAGCCATGACAACGTAAAATAGCCCTTATGAACCCTCCGAATCCAAGTGACTGGCAACTATGCGTCGCCCCCATGATCGATGTCACTGACCGCCATTGCCGTTATTTCCATCGTCTTCTGGCCCCGCGTGCCCGTCTTTACTCAGAGATGACTACCACCGGGGCATTGATCTTTGGGGATCAGAGGCGTCACTTGCAGTTCAATGACCAGGAGCACCCGGTAGCCCTGCAGCTTGGCGGTTCGGAGCCTCATGACTTGGCTCAATGCGCTCGCATCGGGCAGCACTGGGGTTACGACGAAATCAATCTGAACTGTGGCTGCCCGTCAGAACGCGTGCAAAAGGGTGCCTTTGGCGCTTGTTTGATGCGTGAACCCGAATTGGTTCGCGATTGTTTCAACGCGATGCAAGATGCCGTCAGTATCCCGGTCACCATCAAACACCGGCTCGGCCTAGATGGGACCACAGACTATGGTTTTGTGCGTGACTTTGTCGGGCTGCTTTATGAGGCCGGCTGTCGGGTTTTCATCGTACATGCCCGTCATGCGATTCTCGGTGGCTTGTCGCCAAAGGAAAACCGGGAAGTCCCGCCATTGCGCTATGACCAGGCCGCGCAACTGAAGGCAGAGTTCCCAGACGCTGTGATTGTGCTCAATGGTGGCTTGCAGACGGTGGCCCAATCGCAAGAGGCGCTTGCCTCATTCGATGGGGTGATGCTTGGTCGTGCTGCCTGGCACCAGCCCGAAGTGCTGGCCCATCTTTCGGTTGCCTTGGGCCATCGCCAGTGTGAACCGCATCTAGACGATGTCGTCAATGAAATGGCCGATTACGCCGCCTCGCAGGTGCAACAAGGCGTGCCGTTGCGAGTCGTGGCCAAGGTGTTGTTGGGCTTGGGGCAAGGCCGCCGGGGTGCGCGTTTGTGGCGGCGCATGCTCTCAGATCAGACGCTGTTGCGCGATAACGATGCCCGTCTGATTAACCAGGCCTGGCAACAGACAACGCCGACAAGCGCCAGCTAGCCCAGTGACTTCAAAGCTCATTGGTCTACGAGCTTTGCGGCGCGCTTGGATCTGCTGGCCAGTCGCGGATATAGGCCTTTAACATCGAGTTTTCAAACTGCTGTGCCGCCACGATCGCTTGAGCGAGGTCATAGAAAGAGATCACACCCATGAGCGTCGGGCCGTCCATAACGGGCATGTAGCGCGAGTGCTTGGCCAACATTAGCCGCTGGAGCTCATCAGCATCTGTGTTTGGTGTGACACTAAACGGGGCGTCATCCATGATCGCGCGAATGGTGTAGTCGCCGACCATCCCGTTGTGCTCATGCATATGGCGCAGGATTTCGCGAAACGTCAACATGCCGACTAACGCACCATGCTCCATGATGACAAGCGAGCCAATGTCATGTTCTGCCATGGTGCTGACCGCCTCGCGCACAGGCGTATCTGGTGTGGCCGTAAAAAGGGTGTTGCCCTTGACGCGCAATATTTCGCTGACTTTAAGCATCTGGCCCCCGTGAAGCCATCGTTGGTTGTGTGTCTACCTGAGAATTGTAGGACGCTGGCGTCGGATTGTCATGATGCGGGTGCACATTGATCCGGTTTCGCTCGCACTGGTTAGGTAAATTGGCCGCAATGATCGCACCAGCCAAAAACGCAAGCCAAGACAGATAAACCCAAAGCAGGAATGCCGGCAAAACAGAAAACGCGCCGTAGATGATGGTGTAGGTTGGAAACTGCGACAAATAGATACCGATGCCCCATTTGATGATTAAAAATAACAGGCTGCAGACAAAGGCGCCGAAAAAGGCATGCCAGAGTTTGACGCGACAATTTGGCACGGTTAGATAAAGGAGCGTGCAGCCAACCCAGCTGATTAACAGCGGCAACCAGGCCGTGAGCACCTGCCTGGGCGACAACACATTGGCGTGATCAAGTGCAATGGCCTGCTGGAACATGGTCGATGAGGCCCACAGACTTGCCCCTAAGATCACAGGCCCTAATGTGAGCACTGCCCAGTAGATCAACAAGCGCTGACTCAGCGGTCTTTGCTTTTGAACATGCCATATGCCGTTTAGCGCATCATCGATCGACATAATCACCAAGATCGCAGTCACAAGCAAGAAAGCGCCACCGATCGTTGACAGGCTTGATGCCTTGGTCACAAAGTCATCCAAATACTGCATAACCGTGGCCGAGAACTGGTCGGGCATGAGCTGTTCTCGTAAAAACGTCTGCAGGGCCTGTTCAAATTGCGAAAAGATGGGAAACGCCGTCATCAACGACAGCGTGACGGCAAGCAAAGGAACAATCGCCAAAATAGTGGCAAAGGCCAAGCTTGACGATACTTGTAGTAGATTGTCGTTAATTGCGGCATGCCCCAGACGTCGGGCAGGCCACCAAATATACTGTTGGACAAACTTTGAAATAGTCATTTGGCGCCAGCAGTTAAAAGCGAAAGTAATAGCATGATAGCAACTCAAAGCCAGTCAGATGCGCTCGTCTTATCGAAGCGCCTGCGTGTGACCGCCAATGTGAGCCTGTGGCTCCTATTTCTTCTTTGCGTGGCCTGGGAGACTTTTTTGGCGCCGCTGCGCCCCGGGGGCAGCTGGATGTTTCTTAAAGCACTGCCCTTGGTGTTTGCCTTCAAGGGTGTAGCCCAGGGCAGTCTCTACACCATGCAATGGGCTGCCATGCTGGTTCTCCTTTATTTAATGGAGGGTGTCGTTCGTGTCATGTCCGACCCGCCGGGCCCTAGTATTGCTTTGGCCTGGATTGAGATCTTTTTGTCATTGACGTTTTTCCTGGCAGCGATTTTTTATGTCAGGCCGGCAAAAAAAGCCGCGCAACTTGCGGCCAAAGCCAAGGCCACGCAGCCACCACGCCCCTGACGACGTGCCATAATGCTTTGGGTATCAAGCCCTGGATAACTCACACCTCTCGCTATGTCTGGAAACTCGCTCGGTAAACTTTTTTGCGTGACAAACTTTGGTGAATCCCATGGCCCAGCAATTGGCTGCGTGGTCGATGGGTGCCCACCAGGCATGCCGCTCGAGGTCAGTGATATTCAAGCCGAGCTCGACCGCCGCCGCCCTGGTACATCTCGGCACGTCACCCAACGACAGGAGGCCGACGCGGTCGAAATCTTATCTGGCGTCTTCGAAGGCGTGACCACGGGCGCGCCCATTGGTTTGTTAATCCGCAATCAGGATGCGCGCAGCAAAGACTACAGTGCCATCACCGATACGTTTCGTCCCGGGCATGCCGACTACGCTTACTGGAAAAAATACACGGTGCGCGATCCTCGCGGCGGTGGCCGTTCGTCGGCTAGGCTGACCGCGCCCACGGTTGCAGCCGGGGCGATCGCAAAAAAATGGCTGATGCAAACCTACGGGACTACGGTGCGTGGTTACATGAGCCAGCTTGGACCGATTCAGATTCCTTTTGAAGATTGGGCGCATGTCAGCCAGAACCCGTTTTTTGCTGCAAACGCCAATGTCATCGAGCGACTTGAGCAGTATATGGACGAACTGCGTAAGGCCGGTGACTCGATCGGTGCGCGCATCGAAGTGGTTGCCAGTGGCGTGCCGCCGGGGTGGGGTGAGCCGCTATATGACCGATTAGATGCCGATATTGCTCACGCCATGATGGGTTTGAATGCGGTCAAAGGCGTGGAGATCGGTGCGGGCTTTGGTAGCGTCACCCAACGTGGCTCCGAGCACGGCGATGAACTCACGACAAAAGGCTTCCTTAGCAATCATGCAGGCGGTGTGCTTGGCGGCATCTCGAGTGGCCAAGACGTCACGGTTAGCATCGCGATTAAGCCGACCTCGAGCATTCGCATCGAGCGCCAGTCGATTAACCGAGCCGGCGAACCGGTATCGGTCAAGACCCTTGGGCGGCACGACCCGTGCGTTGGTATTCGCGCCACACCGATTGCCGAGGCATTGTTAGCCATCGTTTTAGCTGACCATGCGCTTCGTCATCGCGCGCAATGCGCCTAGCACGCGCTATGGCATAATCAAAAGCCCGTATTTGCCGGGGTCTGCAACGAACAGGCACGAGTCGGTGGGCTTGAATCAGACCATCGCTTTGATCGGCAAATCCGCGAGACACAATAAAGAAACCGTCAATCCGAACGAGTTGGGACCGCTGCCATGCAAAAGACACTGTACGACAAGTTATGGGATGCACATGTGGTGCATCAGGAAGCCGACGGCACTGCCATTTTGTATATCGATCGGCACCTGTTGCATGAAGTCACAAGCCCGCAGGCCTTTGAAGGACTCGATATCGCAGGTCGCCGGCCGTGGCGCGTGAGTGCCAACCTAGCGGTGGCTGACCACAACGTGCCGACAGAAAATCGAGCCGGTGGAATCGAGGATCCCATCTCGAGACTTCAGGTCGATACGCTAGATAAGAACTGTGAAAAGTTCGGCGTCACTGAGTTCAAAATGAACGATCTGCGCCAAGGCATCGTGCACGTCATTGGCCCGGAGCAGGGCGCAACCTTGCCCGGGATGACGGTCGTATGTGGCGATTCACACACGAGCACGCACGGCGCGTTTGGTGCGTTGGCACACGGCATTGGCACATCCGAGGTCGAGCATGTTCTGGCTACCCAAACGCTGTTGGCCAAAAAAAGCAAAAACATGTTGGTGCAAGTCGATGGCGCGTTGCCGCCCGGTTGCACCGCCAAAGATGTGGTGTTGCATATTATCGGCGTCATTGGCACGGCCGGTGGCACCGGTTATGCCATTGAGTTCGCCGGCAGTACCATTCGATCCCTGTCCGTTGAAGGCCGCATGACGGTATGCAACATGGCCATCGAAGCAGGCGCGCGTTCGGGCATGGTGGCCGTTGATGACAAGACAATTGAATACTTCCGTGGGCGTCCCTTTGCACCGACTGGCGCCCTTTGGGATAGCGCCGCGCAGTACTGGCGTACGTTGCATTCTGACGAAGGTGCGCAATTTGACCGCGTCGTCAAAATCAACGCTGCAGAAATTGTGCCGCAGGTCACTTGGGGCACCTCGCCTGAGATGGTGTTGCCAGTAACTGGACGTGTGCCAGACCCAGATAAAGAAAAAGATCCCACACGGCGCACCGGCATGGAACGCGCCTTGCAGTACATGGGCTTGGAACCAAACACAGCCATCACTGACATCAAGATCGATAAGGTATTTATCGGTTCGTGCACCAATTCGCGCATCGAAGACCTGCGTGCGGCAGCCGCGGTGGTGCGTGGCAAACGAGTCGCGTCCAACGTCAAAGTCGCGATGGTGGTTGCCGGTTCAGGTCTTGTAAAGCAACAAGCCGAGCAAGAAGGGTTGGACAAGATTTTTATTCAATCGGGCTTTCAGTGGCGTGAGCCAGGCTGTTCGATGTGCTTGGCGATGAATGCCGATCGGCTTGAGCCCGGTGAGCGCTGTGCCTCGACATCGAATCGCAATTTTGAGGGGCGCCAAGGGCAGGGGGGACGTACACACCTGGTCAGTCCAGCCATGGCAGCTGCGGCGGCCATTGAAGGCCGATTCGTCGACGTGCGTCAGTTGGGGTAGGAACCATCATGGATAAATTTACCGTACATAAAGGCATTGTCGTTGGGCTTGACCGTGAGAATGTCGATACCGATTTGATTATTCCGAAGCAGTTTTTAAAGTCCATCAAGCGATCTGGCTTTGGCCCTAATCTATTTGATGAGTTACGCTACCTTGATCACGGTGAGCCGGGCATGGATCACAGCAAGCGCAAACCCAATCCGGATTTTGTGCTGAATCAACCGCGCTACAAAGGCGCCTCGATTCTGCTGGCGCGCAAGAACTTTGGCTGCGGCTCAAGCCGTGAACACGCGCCATGGGCCTTGTTGCAATACGGGTTTCGGGCGGTGATCGCGCCGTCTTTTGCCGACATCTTCTTTAACAACTGTTTTAAAAACGGCTTGCTTCCGATTGTGTTGAGCGAGCTAGAAGTTGCGCGTCTGTTTGACGAAGTCAATAGCTTTAGTGGCTACGAGTTGACCGTGGATCTGCCCGCGCAAGTGGTGCGCAGCGGCGACGGCCGAGAGTTCGCCTTCGATGTTGACCCATTTCGCAAAGAGTGCTTGATTCACGGCCTCGATGATATCGGGCTGACCCTAAAGCACGCCGATAAAATCAAGGCATTTGAGGCTGATCGCCTGGCGCGCCATCCTTGGCTTGATGTGCAACCAATTGGAGTGCGCGGATGACTTATCAAATTGCCGTTTTACCGGGCGATGGCATCGGTCCGGAAATCATTGAGCAAGCGGTGCGCGTGCTGAGCGCTTTGAAGCTGCCGCTGGAGATCAAACAGGCACCTGTCGGTGGGACCGCCTACGATCAGTTCGGGCACCCCTTGCCGCCTGAGACGCTTGCAACTGCGCAGGCGAGCCACGCGATTCTCTTCGGGGCCGTTGGCGACTGGAAGTATGACAAGTTGCCGCGGGCACACCGACCCGAGCAAGCGATCCTGGGATTGCGCAAGGCGCTTGGCCTATTTGCCAATCTGCGGCCTGCCATTCTTTATCCTGAACTGGCCAACGCCTCATCGCTCAAGCCAGAGATCGTCTCGGGGCTTGACATCCTGATTCTGCGCGAACTCACCGGTGACATTTACTTTGGTCAACCACGTGGCACGCGTGATGCGCCCGACGGCCCCTTTGCCGGCGAGCCCGAAGGTTTCGATACGATGCGTTACGCAAAAAGCGAGGTCAGCCGAATCGCCCACGTCGGTTTTCAGACGGCCAGAAAACGCTCAGGGAAATTGTGTAGCGTAGACAAAGCCAATGTTCTTGAGACCTCGCAGTTCTGGCGCGATGTTGTACTTGAGGTGGCCAAAGAGTACCCAGACGTTGAGCTCACCCATATGTATGTCGACAATGCCGCGATGCAATTGGTGCGTGCGCCACGCGAGTTCGATGTCATCGTCACTGGGAATCTGTTTGGTGACATCCTATCGGATGAGGCTGCCATGCTCACGGGATCGATTGGCATGTTGCCCTCGGCATCGCTAAATGAGACCGGGCAAGGTTTGTATGAACCCAGCCACGGTTCAGCGCCAGATATCGCTGGCCAAGGGGTGGCCAATCCGTTGGCGACGATTCTGTCAGCAGCCATGATGCTGCGACACTCGCTAAATGAAGACGCGAGCGCCAATCGCATTGAGGCGGCTGTTCGGGCAGTGCTTGCCAGCGGGTTGCGTACGGCCGATATTTACGAGCCAGGCACAACCAAGGTCGGTACCGCCCAGATGGGTGACGCCGTTTTAGAGGCCCTCAGTCAAGGGTAAGGCAACCTCAGGGGGCAAGGGCAGTCATTGCGCCACCCCATTGCCATCGTTTTGTTTTAAGGTTTGATGCATATGAGCACATCGGTTGGATTCGTTGGTTGGCGCGGCATGGTCGGATCGGTGCTGATGCACCGCATGCGCCAAGAGAATGATTTCGCGCACGTCAATCCCGTGTTTTTTTCCACGAGCAACGCCGGTAGCCGAGCACCCGACTGGGCAGGCCACAGCACGCTCGAAGATGCTTACGATATCGAAACACTGAAGAAACTGCCGATTATCGTGACCGCTCAAGGTGGTGACTACACCAGCGCAGTGCATCAAAAGCTTCGTGACACCGGCTGGCAAGGCTACTGGATCGATGCGGCAAGCACACTTCGCATGGAACCGACATCGGTCATTGTGCTCGATCCGGTTAACCGAGACGTCATTGATCAAGCGCTGGCCTCGGGCACAAAGGACTTTGTGGGCGGCAACTGCACCGTCTCATGCATGCTGATGGGGCTTGCGGGTCTCTTTAGAGCCGGGTTGGTTCAGTGGATGACCAGCATGACCTATCAGGCTGCCTCAGGTGGCGGCGCGCAACACATGCGAGAGCTCTT
>SKIZ01000119.1 GCA_007116135.1 Burkholderiaceae bacterium | reverse complement strand
TTTTAAACCAAATCGCGCAATGCGACGCCAGGGTGCCGTCTCAAAACAATCGGTGCAGTCGCAAAGCAAGACTTAACCCTAGGAGAACTACATGTCACTCATGCGTGAAATGTTGGAAGCGGGCGTGCATTTTGGCCACCAAACCCGTTTCTGGAACCCAAAAATGGCACCTTACATTTTTGGACATCGTAACAAAATCCACATTATCAATCTCGAGCAAACGGTCACCAAGTTCGCCGAAGCGACCAAGTTTGTCCGCTCAATTGCTGCCAAGAACGGCAACGTCTTGTTCGTAGGCACCAAGCGCGCAGCGCGTGAAATCGTGGCCGCGGAAGCCGCACGTTGCGGTATGCCGTACGTGGACAATCGCTGGCTTGGCGGTATGTTGACGAACTTCAAAACCGTCAAAAGCTCGATTAAGCGATTAAAAGAAATGGAAGTGGCAGCCGCTGAGGGTGGTCTTGAGCGTATGTCCAAAAAAGAAGCACTGATGTTCGAGCGCGAGATGGACAAACTCAATAAGTCCATCGGCGGCATCAAGGATATGGGCGGCTTGCCCGATGCCATCTTTGTGATTGATGTCGGCTACCACAAAATTGCCGTGGCTGAAGCCCACACCTTGGGTATTCCACTGGTTGCCGTGGTTGATACGAATCACTCACCGGATGGTATTGACTACCTGATCCCCGGCAACGACGACTCGGGCAAAGCTGTCGCGCTCTACACGGCGCGCATGGCTGATGCAATCCTCGAAGGCCGCGAACAAGCGCTTAGCGGTCTAGTCGAAGAGATTGCCGGTGACGAGGAGTTTGTCGAGCTCGAGAGCGAGCCTGCGCCCGAGCAGCAGTAAATGGGCGCGACGGCGCAGCCTTTTGGTTCTCTTCGAGAGCCAGAGGTTGCGCGGCTCACCTGGCAATCCCGCATCAACTTGAAATAACGGATCGTTTGGCTTTCTAGCCCGACGCATTGAACAGCAGACGGAGCAAACATGGCTGAAATTACTGCAGCAATGGTTAAAGCATTGCGTGAAAAAACCGACGCACCGATGATGGAGTGCAAAAAAGCATTGACCGAGGCCGCCGGCGACATGGCACGTGCCGAAGAGGTCCTGCGTGTCAAACTTGGCAGCAAGGCCAGTAAGGCCGCATCGCGCGTGACCGCAGAGGGCTTAATCGGTATCAGTATCGCAGCCGATGGCAAAAGCGGTGCTATCGTTGAAGTCAATTGTGAAACCGATTTCGTTGCGAAAAATGATGATTTCATTGCCTTCGTACAGCAAGTCGCTGATCTGGTGACCGCTCAGGCGCCAGCCGATGTCGCTGCCCTAAGCGAATTAGCACTGGGTGATGCCAGTGTTGAAGCCACACGCGCGGCCCTCGTTGGGAAAATTGGCGAGAATCTCTCGGTGCGTCGTTTTAAACACTTCAAAACCGACAACGCGCTTGCGAGCTATTTGCATGGCGGCAAGATTGGTGTTTTGGTGGATTTTGATGGGGCCAGCGAAGTGGGCAAAGACTTGGCCATGCACATTGCTGCAACCAAGCCCAAGGCTATCGATGAGCACGGTGTGGCTGACGCCGACAAAGAGGCAGAGCGCTCTGTCGCGCGCCAAAAGGCCGCTGAGTCCGGCAAGCCCCCTGAGATCGTTGAAAAGATGGTCGAAGGTGCCGTGCAGAAGTTCTTGAAAGAGGTCGCACTTTTGTCCCAACCCTTTGTCAAGAATGACAAGCTCTCGGTGGCGCAGATGCTCAAAGAACAGGGCGCTTCAATCAAGCACTTTGAACTGTTTGTCGTGGGCGAAGGCATCGAGAAAAAAGTGTCAGACTTTGCTGCGGAGGTTGCCGCTGCAGCCGCAGGCAACCAGTAACCCCGCCAATGGCCAAGACCGGGCTGGATCGGCGCTTGTTCGATCCCCCGGTTTTTTTGCGAAGCAAGACTGCCAGCAAGCTAGGTTCGAATCAAGAAGCATTGAGTTCGAATCGGCTAAACTTGCAGAAGTTTTTCTAAAACCCTCTATTCTGAAGGTGTTTTCATGTCTACCGAAAGCCATCGACGTGTCTTGTTAAAACTCTCAGGTGAGGCGTTGATGGGCGATGATGCATTTGGCATCAATCGCAGCACCATCGTTCGCATGACCGAAGAGGTCCGCGATGTGGCCAAACTCGGCGTGCAACTCGCCGTTGTCATTGGCGGGGGCAATATTTTCCGCGGTGTCGCCCCTGGTGCGCAGGGCATGGACCGCGCCACCGCTGATTACATGGGTATGATGGCCACGGTCATGAACGCACTGGCGCTTCAAGACGCCCTAAAGCATGTGGGCGTTGATGCGCGGGTGCAATCGGCTTTGACGATTGAGCAGGTCGTCGAACCCTATATTCGTCCCAAAGCGTTGCGCTATCTCGAGGAAGGCAAGGTGGTGATCTTTGCCGCCGGTACTGGCAACCCATTTTTTACGACCGACACGGCAGCGGCGCTGCGCGGTGCTGAAATTGGTGCTGAGATTGTGCTCAAAGCCACCAAAGTCGATGGCATCTATAGCGCTGACCCGAAGAAGGATCCTGGCGCAACGCGCTACAGTCGCATCAGTTTTGATGAAGTGATTACAAGGCGGCTCGAAGTGATGGATGCGACCGCTTTTGCGTTGTGCCGCGACCAGAAACTGCCGATTCGGGTATTTTCCATCAATAAACCTGGGGCACTCGAGCGCGCGGTGCGCGGCGAAGACGAAGGGACCCTGGTGCACGTGTAAGGTTTAGGAGCAAACATGTCGATTGAACAGATCCAAAAAACGACCGAAGAAAAGATGAAAAAATCGCTTGAATCATTTCAGGCGACCTTGTCAAAAATTCGAACGGGTAGGGCGCATGCAGGCTTGCTTGATCATATTGAGGTCGAGTACTACGGCGCGATGACACCCTTGTCACAAGTTGCAAGCGTGAACTTGCTTGACGCCCGGACCCTGTCGGTTCAGGTTTGGGAGAAAAACATCGCTCAAGTCGTTGAAAAAGCCATTCGCGACTCTGACCTCGGCCTGAACCCACAAGCGATGGGTGAGTCCATCCGCGTGCCCATGCCAGCGCTAACGGAAGAGCGTCGACGCGAGCTCACCAAAGTGGTGCGCTCCGAGGGTGAGGATGCCAAAGTCGCCATTCGCAACTTGCGCCGCGATGCCAACGAAAGCTTTAAAAAGTTAGTCAAAGACAAAGAGATCTCTGAGGACCAGGAGCGGCGTGCGCAAGACTTGATTCAAAAATTGACAGATCAGTCGGTCACTGAAGTCGACAAGCTCGTGAGCCAAAAAGAAGCCGAAATCATGAAGGTCTAAAAGCCGTTTGACCACGCGGCTTTGGAATACGATTTGAAAATTATCAGTTCAACCGAGCAAGTCCCCAACGTCAGTGATATCCCGACCCATGTCGCGATTATCATGGATGGCAATGGCCGCTGGGCGACCGAGCGGCATCTGCCCCGCACGACCGGTCATGGCCGGGGCGTGCAAACGGTCAGGAACGTCGTGAAGTATTTTGGTGAGCTCGGCACGCGCTACCTCACTTTATTTGCTTTTAGCTCGGAGAATTGGCGACGTCCGCGAGACGAGGTCAATCTGTTGATGCGCCTTTTTCTCAATGCCCTTGAACGCGAGGTCAAGGAACTCAAGCAACGGGGCATACGGTTGCGGGTCATTGGTGACATCAGCCGCTTTGATCAAAAACTGCAAGACACGATTGAATGGGCTCAAGAAGCAACCGCTGAAAACGACGCCTTTCATCTGACCGTTGCAGCGAACTATGGCGGACGTTGGGACATCTTGCAAGCCACCCGACGGATGTTGACCGAGCACCCGCAACTCGCAAGCAACCCGTCTGAAATCGCCGAGCAAATGCTCGCACCCTATCTGAGCATGGCGTGGGCACCTGAACCAGACCTGTTCATTCGAACCGGCGGCGAACAACGCGTCTCAAACTTCTTGATCTGGCAGCTAGCCTACACAGAACTCTACTTCACCGAGCGGTTTTGGCCGGAATTTGATCAGGCTTGTATGGCCCAAGCCGTTCAGTGGTATCGCAGTCGGGAGCGTCGCTTTGGCCGAACCAGCGCCCAAGTGCCTAGGCAAATGGCCAATCAGCACTAATGCTTAAGACGCGGATCGTCACTGCAGTCATCCTGCTGGCGGCCTTGGTTGGGCTGCTGCTGACGCCACACCCGTTGCCACTGTTGTTTTTTTTGGCGCTCTGCGCTGGGGTCACACTATTTGAGTGGTTGCGACTGACCCAACCGGGCACGGCTTGGCTGTGGCCACTAGCAGGCGGGGTTTTGACACTAGGCTTGGCGTGGCTGAGCTGGCAGTGGCTGCAAGCGCCTGCTTTTGGGCTAGCCAGCGTGCAAACCGCGCTCATCATCACCGCATTGGTATGGCTTGTAATCGTCCCATGGCGACTTTGGTGCGCACAAATTAACCACCAGGCGCAATCTTTGGGGTGGAGCCTGTTTGCGCCGCTGTGCTTATTTGCAACCTTTGCCGGTTTGGCGCTCTTTTGGTTGCACGATGGCATTTGGCCGCTGCTGTCATTGCTTGCCATCATTTGGATCGCCGATATACTGGCTTACTTCGGTGGACGTCAGTTTGGCCGGCACAAGCTCGCCGAGCAGATCAGCCCGGGCAAGACCCGTGAGGGTGCGCTGTTTGGTTTGGCAGGGGTGCTGATATGGATGTTGGCCACAGCCCCCATCCAAAACAGCTATGCTTGGCTTGTTGAGCAACGCTGGGGCTGGGCAGGTGTCATTGTGGCCGCGCTCGTCTTGGGTGTGCTGTCGATTATGGGTGACCTTTTTGAATCGTACTTAAAGCGCCAAGCCCAGCGTAAAGACTCCAGCGGGTTGCTGCCTGGGCACGGGGGCATCTATGATCGGATCGATGCGGTAGTGGCAGTGGTGCCTGTGGCTGCGATCATTGTTTGGGATATGTCGTCAGGATGAGCTGTCAATCAATCACTATCTTAGGCGCCACCGGATCAATCGGACAGAATACGATTGATGTCATTGAGCGCCATCCAACGCGCTTTCGGGTTCATGCGCTAAGCGGTTTTCGCCGCATGGACCTTTTGGCGCAATCGGCTCACCGAACCCAAGCCCAGCGTGTGGTGGTGCCTGATCAAGCGCGCGCGGCTGCCTTCAGACAGGCGTGGCCGAAAGCATCGCCACTGCCGCAAATCGATATCGGGCAGAGCGCCCTAAGTGAGATTGCAGCGGCCGACCAAACCGATATCGTTATGGCCGCCATCGTCGGTGTTGCCGGCTTGCCTGCCGTTTTTGCAGCAGCCACAGCGGGCAAACGAATTCTTTTGGCTAATAAAGAAGCCCTTGTGGCAGCGGGCAGCCTGCTGATGGCCGCAGTCAAACGCCATGGCGCCACGTTGCTGCCGATCGATAGCGAGCACAATGCGATCTTCCAGTGTCTGCCGCCGGCACCGAATGGCCAAATCGACCAATCGGGCGTGCGCCGTCTGGTGCTCACGGCCTCCGGCGGCCCATTTCGCCAGATGCCGCTGACGCAGCTTGCTACGGTTACCCCGGCACAAGCCTGCGCACATCCGAACTGGGCGATGGGACAAAAAATATCGGTCGATTCGGCCACGATGTTAAATAAAGGGCTTGAAGTCATCGAGGCGCACTGGTTGTTTGACATGAGTGCAGCGCAGATCGAAGTCCTCATCCATCCCCAAAGCATCGTGCATTCCATGGTGCAATACAACGATGGTTCGGTTCTAGCTCAATTAGGCAACCCAGACATGCGCACCCCGATTGCGCATGCCCTGGGGTATCCAGCCCGAATTGAGGCCGGTGTGGACATGCTTGATTTAGCCACGCACGGTCGGTTGGACTTCGAGCCAGTGCAGACCGAGCGCTACCCGTGCTTGGGGCTGGCTTACCAGGCCTTACGTGCCGGTCAGGGGGCCTGTATTGCGCTTAATGCCGCCAACGAAGTCGCCGTACAGCAGTTTTTGGATGGCCAAATCAGCTATCTGGAAATCGTTGATATCGTCTGCAGCACCCTAGATTGGCAAGTCGGCACATCGACGGCAGCGATAAATTCGATTGACGACGTGTTGGCGCTCGATCAGGCTGCGCGAACCTTTGCCCGCCAATGGCGTCCAAGCAGTCAAGTGTCTCATTTTGCGAGCAGCAACCTATGCTAACCACCATCCTTGCCTTTGTCGTCGCGCTTGGCATCATCATCACGTTTCACGAATACGGTCACTATTGGGCTGCGCGTCGCTGCGGGGTTCGAGTATTGCGCTTTTCAGTGGGGTTTGGTAAGCCGCTTCTAAAGCGTGTCGATCGCCATGGCACCGAGTGGGTCGTGGCGGGTATTCCGCTAGGTGGTTATGTCAAGATGCAAGACGAGCCTGAGCCAGGTGCCACAGAGGACGAAGCCCGAGCCACGTTTTCTCGTCAGCCACTGAAAAACCGTTTTTTCATCGTCAGTGCCGGACCCATGGCCAATTTCATTTTAGCCGCGGTGATCTATGCCGCGCTGAACCTCATGGGCACCGAAGAGCCGGCCGCGGTCTTGGCCGAGCCGCCTGCGGCTTCTGCTGCCGCTGCTGCCGGGATTGAGGACGGCGATCGTGTGGTGGCGGTCAATGGCACCGCCGTTGACTCCTGGAGTCAAATGCGTTGGCAAATGCTTGACGATATGGTCCATGGCCGCACAGTCCGACTGACTGTGGCGCGTGGCGGGGGCAATATCGATGTCCCCGTGGCGTTAACGGCGATGGGCTCGGATCCCGAGGCAGATGTCTTGGGCTTGACCGGGTTGCGCCTGCAGGCCGGCCAGACGCGGATCACCAATGTCCAGACCAACAGCGCGGCGGCCGCCGCGGGGATCGCAGCCAACGACTTGGTGGAGTCTGTTAACGGGTTACCGATCACAAACACCCAATCACTGATCGAGCAAGTGCAGGCGCATCCGGGGCAGCGCCTGGAAATGGTGGTGCGCCGCGATAACCAGCTACTGACGCTGGCCGTGACCCCTAGCGCCCAAGACCAGCCAGGCGGGGGGGCCGTGGGCCGCATTGGTGTCGGGCTTGCGAGCGACGTTCAAATGGTCACCATCGAGCACGGGATTATCCAGAGCACCTGGCTTGGGGTCACCCGCACGGTGGAGACGGCCTGGTTCTCGCTGCGTATGTTGGGCAACATGGTGGTGGGCGTTGTCTCCTGGAAAAACATCAGCGGCCCAGTCACTATCGCCGACTATGCCGGACAGACAGCGCAAATGGGTTTGGTGGCCTATCTCGCTTTCCTGGCGTTGGTCAGCGTCAGTATCGGCGTTCTGAACTTGCTACCCATTCCGATGCTCGATGGCGGTCATTTGATGTACTACGTGGTTGAGATGATCCGTGGCAAGCCCACGCCGGAGCGCTGGATGGAAATAGGGCAGCGCTTTGGCATTGTTGTGATCGGCGGCTTGATGACCTTGGCTATTTTTAATGATCTGACTCGCCTTTTCGGTTAGCGCGCCGCAGTGCAAAACATCCGGTGCGCCGCCAGCTTAAGTACGATGTGAAAGCGGTACAATTACTCGGTCAGTTCGATCCAGTTTTCGAGCTAGCAGTGACCCCGAAAGATGCAGTAAGGTGTCGTATGGCGCCGAGCAACCCGCGCGACAGATCTTTTATTGACTTGCGGTTGATTTCGCCACACGATTTAGCCCGGGGTATCGGTCAAGCACCGACCCCACCACAGGAGAAGCACATTCATGCCCGCCAGTGAGTCAAGCCGGTTACCAGAGACAGGTTTCCGATACAAGTCGCTTTTGATCTGCCTGGTGGCTACGATTGTTCTACTGTTGCCCGCACTTGGGTTTGCTTTCACGCCATTTAAGGTCAAAGACATTCGTGTTGACGGCATTCAACGCACTGAAGCCGGCACTGTCTTTGCCTATATCCCCGTTCAGGTCGGTGACAGCTTCACCCCGGAGATGTCAACCAACATCATCCGCCAACTCTTTGCCACCGGTCTGTTTAGCGACGTCACGATCTCGAC
>SKIZ01000098.1 GCA_007116135.1 Burkholderiaceae bacterium | reverse complement strand
GTCACCTTTGAAGTGCTCGATGGCGGCCAAATCGAGATGGATGCTTTGAAGGGCCAAGCGGTTTTAGTGAAATTCTGGGCCACGAGCTGTGTCACCTGCGTGCAACAAATGCCTGACACCCGCGATTTTTATGAGACATACGGCCCACAGGGCCTTGAGGTCATCGCTGTGGCGATGTCATATGACCCGATTGAATTTGTCAGACAGTTCACTGTTTCGCGCGAACTGCCATTTACCGTGGCTGTGGACACCGATGGTTCAGTGGCACGTGCCTTTGAAGACGTGCGTCTGACACCCATTGCCTTTGTGATTGACCGGCAAGGGCAAGTGGTTCGCCGTTTCCTTGGCAACTACAACAAACAAGACATGGTCCGCACGATAGAATCTGCTCTAGCCAGCTAAGCCCAACGTTAGAACTGATTTGAAGGTGACTGCCATGAACGACTCCACTGCCCAAGGCGCTCTAGAACCCAGTACCGTGGCTCGCGTTTTATCGGAGTCACTGCCCTACATTCGCCAGTTCCATGGCAAGACCATTGTGATCAAATACGGCGGCAACGCCATGACCGAGGAGCAGCTGCAACGCAGCTTCGCACATGATGTCGTGCTGCTCAAGCTAATCGGTTTAAATCCAGTGGTCGTCCACGGCGGCGGCCCGCAAATTGACCAAGCGCTTGCCAGAATTGGCAAGCAGGGAAACTTCATCCAAGGCATGCGTGAGACTGATCATGAGACCATGGAAGTGGTCGAATGGGTGCTAGGTGGCCAGGTACAGCAAGACATCGTCATGATGATTAACGAAGCCGGGGGCAAAGCGGTCGGTTTGACTGGCAAAGACGGCGGGCTGATTCGAGCCACCAAAAAGCTGATGCCAAACCGCGAAGACCCGAATAAGCCACTTGATATAGGATTTGTGGGTGACATCGATCAGATCGACCCTGCCGTGGTCAAAGCGCTGCAAGATGATCAGTTTATCCCCGTCATTTCACCGATCGGTTTCGGCGAGGACGGCATGGCTTACAACATTAATGCGGACGTGGTTGCCGGCAAGATGGCGCAAGTGCTTTACGCTGAAAAGCTACTAATGATGACCAACACCCCGGGGGTGCTTGATAAAGACGGCAACCTGCTGCGCGAACTCACACCACGCAGTATCGATGAAATGTTTGCCGATGGCACCATCTCTGGCGGCATGCTGCCCAAGATCAGTTCAGCCTTGGACGCCGCCCGCAGTGGTGTGAAATCCGTGCATGTGGTCGACGGCCGTGTGCCGCACTGCCTATTGCTTGAAGTCTTGACTGATCAAGGCGTGGGCACCATGATCTCGTCTCGTTAAAGACTGCATGCGACGCTCATTAACCACCCCGAAGATTCGCCTGCGACGCTCACGCGTACATCGCGATAGTCAGAGCCCTGCTCAACGGCTGTGGTTGTTTGATCTAGACAACACCTTACACGACACCTCCTACCAGATCTTCCCGCACATCAGTCAAGGCATGACGCGTGCGGTCATGCAGTGTCTCGGTGTCGACGAAGACCAGGCACAAAAGATACGTACCGAATACTGGAAGCGCTACGGCGCGACCATGATTGGACTGGTTAAACACCACGGCGTCGATGCCGATGAGTTTTTGCGTATCAGCCATGACTTTGATGTTGCACCGTTAATGCGTGCCGAGTCGGGCTTAAACGCTAAGCTCGCGCGCCTGCCCGGGCGTAAAGTGCTGGTGACCAATGCGCCACTGCACTATGCCCGTGCGGTCTTGAAACACCTCGGGATTTTGCGCCACTTTGACAGCTTATGGGCAATTGAGCACTTGAAATTGCACGGCCAATACAAACCCAAACCGTCAAGCTCGATGCTGCGCCATATCGTGGCATGCGAAGGGTTCACGCCCAATCGGGCTGTCTTAATTGAGGACACGCTGGCGAACTTGCGCGGCGCGCGCCAAGCCGGTCTACGAACCGTGCATGTGTTTCATGAAGCAACGCCATTTGCGCATCAAAGGCGCGCACGCCCTGCCTATGTGGATCTGCGCATCAATCGTGTGAGCTGCCTGCTGTTGCAAAAGCGCGTGCTTCGAACGAACTAGGCTGGCTTAATGACAGACCGGGCAATGCGGGTCTTTAGGCACTTTGACTTCATGCCATTGACCCAAGCGCGCATCAAACATCACCAAACGAGCTGTCAGCGGCTTACCAATGCCTGCGAGCACCTTGATGGCCTCAGCGGCTTGGATGCTGCCAATGATGCCCACCAGCGGCGCAAACACACCCATGGTCGCACAATTGACCGGCGCCACATCATCAGCCTCAGGAAACAGGCAGTAATAACACGCGCCATCGACCAGTCGGGTGTCAAACACACAGACCTGACCCTCAAACCGAATAGCAGCACCCGAAACTAACGGCACTTTCGCTTGCACACAAGCACGATTAATGGCGTGACGGGTCTGAAAGTTGTCACAACAATCGACCACCAGGTCAACGCCGGCAACTTCATCGTTTAACGTTTGACCGGCTAGGCGCGTGGCCAATGCGGTGACGTGGGTTTGTGGGTTCAATTCGGCGATCGCAGTCTTGGCTGACTGAACCTTTAGTTGACCCAAGCGATTATTGGTATGGATGATTTGACGCTGCAAGTTGCTCAACTCAACCACATCGTCGTCAGCGATTCGAAGCTCGCCGATGCCAGCTGAGGCCAGATACAACCCGACCGGCGAACCTAACCCACCGGCACCCACGATAAGCACTTTGCTGCTGAGCAGGCGCTCTTGACCCTCAATGCCGATGTCATCGAGCAAGATGTGACGACCATATCGCAACAGCTGCTCATCAGTCATCGTCGATCAGCTCGCTCTAGCGCTGTTGCGCGGTGCTCAAGGTGTTCACCGGACCCCGATCGACTGGCTCATTGTTCAGGAAATTAATCGCCTGTTGCAATTGAAAGTCACCTGGCTCACCAAACCGGAAGGGTTGCGGCTGCTCGGTTGCTTCTGGCTCTAGGATTTCACCAGGCTCGGCTGGTAGAACCGGATGCGCCTCTTGTGAGCGGCGCGAGCCACGATTGTTATCGAGCGCTTTGGTTAGATCAGCCTCACGCACGACCGTAAACAAGTCGCCGACCTCGGTATCAGTGACCACGATATCGGGCTCGATACCCTTGGCCTGAATCGAACGACCACTTGGCGTGTAGTAGCGCGAGGTGGTGAGCTTGATCGCCGTCTCGTGTGTCATCGGTAATATCACTTGCACCGACCCCTTGCCAAAGGTCTGGTTGCCGATAATCGTGGCCCGATCATGATCCTGCAATGCACCGGCCACGATCTCCGAAGCCGAAGCCGAGCCTGCATTAACTAGAACCACCATGGGAACAGTCTTGACCCAATCGGGCAAGCCAACCAAGTAGTCCGACTCGCCACGGGCATAATCAACCGGGTTGGCCAGGTAGCGGCGTCTTGCATCTGGTGCGCGACCATCAGTTGACACCACTAACTTGTCTGGCGGCAAAAACGCCGCTGACACCCCGATTGCACCCGAGAGCAAACCGCCTGGATCATTGCGCAGATCCAGGATCATCGCGCGCGGCGTGACGTCTTTGCTCAGATCCTTTAAGTGCTGGGCCAAATCACTGCCGGTGCGCTCCTGAAACTGCGCAATCCGAACGTAAGCGATGTCTTCATCGACGAGTTGGCTGCGAACGCTACGCACTTTGATGATGTCACGCACGAGGTTTACCACGATGGGCTGTGCCTGCCCCTGGCGCATCACCGTCAGACTGACGGGCGTCTTGACAGGACCGCGCATCAGTTTGACCGCATCGGTCAGGCTCATGCCTTTGGTCGATGTGTCATCGACTGCGATAATCAGGTCGCCGGCGCGCATGCCAGCGCGTTCGGCCGGCGTATCTTCGATTGGCGAAATCACCTTGACGAAACCGTCCTCGGTTCCAATTTCGATGCCTAAGCCACCAAATTGCCCCTGCGTTGAGGTGCGCATGTCTCTAAAGGCGTCTGCATCAAGAAAGGCCGAATGCGGATCAAGGTCTGACAACATGCCCGAGATGGCTGACTTGATCAGCTCCTGATCGCTGACATCTTCGACATAGTTGTTCTTGATGGCCGCAAAAACATTGGAGAACTGGCGCAACTCATCTAGCGGCAGTGGGGCGCTCGCACGCTGTGCGACTGCCGAAATGCCCACGCTAAGCAATAGGCCCGCAACCAAGCCCGTGCAAATAAGTCCGACGGTTCGTAATTTACGACTGCTCATCTTCGAAGTGTCCTGTCTGTGGTCTGGGCCGACCCGCCCACGCGTGCCTCAACGTTTGAAATAGAGTTGCGGATCTAGGGGCACACCTTGGTATCTGATCTCAAAGTATAGGGCTGAATCTAGCTGTCCTCCCGTATTACCCGCATTAGCAATTAAGTCCCCGGCGCCAACTTGCTCACCAACCTCTTTGAGCAAGCTCTGGTTGTTGCCATAGATGGTCAGAAAATCATCACCGTGGTCCACAATAATCAAGTTCCCAAAACCGCGCAACCATGTCGCATAAACAACCGTCCCCGCAGCCACGGCACGCACTGGCGTGCCTTCAGGCGCGGAGATTAAAACGCCGCGCCAGTCGCCCCCATCAGGGCGGTTGCTGCCATAGCGTGCCAGAAACGGTCCTTGCACCGGCATGGCAATACCGGGTTTAAGGCCTTTGCCTTGCGGCAATTGAGACAAAACCGCCTGCTCATTGCCCCTGACTTCACGCTCATTGGCGCGGAATCGCTCAATTTCACGGTTTAGCGCCACGATCAATTCACTTAACTCACGCTCGTTGGCTGCCAGTTCCTCCTGCTGCGCACGCTCCGCGGCAATGGCCCTCTGAAGTCTTGCAAGCAATTCAGTGCGTTGCTGGCGTTGCTCGGCTAACCGTGACTGCTCGGCCTTTATCTCGGCTGTCTGCAGCGTGAGTCGATTTTTCTGGTCAATTTGATTAGCTTTTAGTGCAGAAAGTTCCGTCACGCCAAGGCGCAATCGTTCGATGGTCTGTGCCCGCGCTTGCGCCACAAATGACAGGTAGCCAAGTTCGCGCCCAATTGCCTGGGGGTCCTGACCTGCCAATAACGCACTCCAAGGCGATAAGCCGCTTTGGTACTGCGCCCGTAATTGCTCGGCCAAAATTTCGCGATCCTTTTGCAGTTTCGCCTGTTGTTGCTCGATTTGCTGATTCAACTGCACCAAGGATGCTTGCACTTCATGACTTTGCGCCTCAAGCCCCTTTAATCGGCGCATCACGTCTGAGATCGCTTGCTCGACGCGCTTGAGTTGGTCCGAAGCGCGCGTTTGCTGCGCGCCTTTTTCTTCAAGCCCCTTTTGCAGCTGCTCAATACGCGCGCGCAACTCTTCGCGGGCTTGCTGGGTCTGCGCCTTTTGCTGCTGCAAGCGTTGCTCGGTTTGCTGCGACTGTGCATGATCGGGCAGCCATGCGCTGAGCATGACCACCACGAGCACCCAGGGTGCAAACCGAGCCACTTCAGTCTTTCTTGGCACGGCCCTGGGCAGCCACGGCCGCCATTGCGGCCTCAATGACTGCTGGGTCAGCAAGGTAATACCGGTCAATTGGCTTTAAATCCTGATCAAGCTCATACACCAATGGCTGGCCCGTTGGTATGTTGAGCCCAACAATCTCCTGATCCGAGGTGCCATCGAGATGCTTGACCAACGCCCGCAGACTATTGCCATGCGCCGATATGAGAACACGTCGGCCTAGGCGTATGGCCGGTGCAATTGACTCTTGCCACAGCGGCAGCACGCGCTCAACCGTATCCTTTAAGCACTCCGTGGCCGGCAGCTGCGCCGGCGCCAAGCGGCTGTAGCGCGGATCAAATCGCGGGTGGCGCGGGTCATCATGCGCAAGCGGCTCAGGCGCGATGGCGTAGGCCCGACGCCAGATCAGGACCTGCTCATCACCAAATTTGGCGGCCGTCTCGGACTTGTTTAGCCCCTGCAAATTGCCGTAATGTCGCTCATTTAGCCGCCAATTGTTGTGAACTGGCACGTACATTTGATCCATCGCATCCAAGGTGAGCCACAGCGTTCGGATCGCGCGCTTGAGCAACGAGGTGTAGGCCAAATCGAATTCATAGCCCTTGTCTTTGAGTAGCTCGCCGGCTTGCCACGCTTGCTTGCGGCCAAGTTCGGTCAAGTCAACATCGGTCCAACCGGTAAAGCGGTTCTCGAGATTCCATTGGCTTTCGCCGTGACGCATCAGCACAAGCTTATACATGGTGTTCGGTCATTAAGTGATTATTCGTGACTCATTTTATAATCCCTAGCATTGTCCCGCTCGGACGTCTGGATCAAAGCGAAAAAACGTGGAATTTTTAAGAGAAACCGACAACCTGATGCTCATCGGCATCGCTGTGACTTCTGGCCTGATGTTGTTGTGGCCGATCATTCAGCGCGTGCGCGCCGGCGGCAGCGTCACCGCTGCCCAAGCGGTCCAGCTCATCAATCAGCATGACGCCGTCGTGGTTGACGTGCGTGCCCTGACGGCATATCAAGCCGGTCACATCGCAAACTCCCGAAACATCTTGTTAAGCGAGCTCGAACAAAAGGCGGGCAAACTGCCCAAAGACAAGCCAATCGTGGTGGCCTGCGACCGAGGCAATGTCGCCATGGGCGCGGCTGCGCGGCTGCGCAAAGCCGGCTTTGAACGGGTTGCGGTACTTGAGGGCGGCTTGAACGCGTGGGTGCAGGCAGGCTTGCCGACATCGACCAAAAAGAAATAAGGGGCACCAATGAACAAAGTCACGATGTATTGCACAGGCTATTGCCCGTTTTGCACGCGGGCTGAGGCGCTTTTGGCACAGCGCGGCGTCACGGAAATTGAAAAAATCCGGATCGACACCGATCCAGTCCAACGCCAGGACATGATGGAGCGCACCAAGCGACGCACGGTGCCACAGATTTTCATCGGGCAGACCCACGTCGGCGGTTATGATGATCTTGCGGCGCTTGATCGCCAAGGCGGTTTGGTTGCGTTGCTAGAAGGACAGGCCTGAGATCATGGCCTTTTTTTACACTGACTTGGAAAACTAATGGCTGAACCAAACTCTGCACCAAATGCCAATGCCGCGAATTCAAACGCGGCAAATGCCCCGACATTTAATCTGCAACGCGCTTATCTGAAGGATCTCTCATTAGAGGTGCCCGGTGCGCCACACGTCTTTCTCGAACAAAAGGCGCCCGCAGTAGAGGTCAACATTGGCATTGGTGCGCAACGCATCAACGACACGATGTTTGAGTCGACTGTGACCGTCACCGTGACTACGAAGATTGAGGATAAGGTCGTTTATCTGGTCGAAGCTACCCAGGGCGGTGTTTTTGAAGTGGCCAATATCCCTGCCGAGCAAATCGATCCTTTGCTTGGCATCGTTTGCCCAACCATGCTCTACCCCTACCTGCGCGCCAACGTCGCTGATGCGATCACCCGCACAACGTTGCCACCACTGCATCTGACAGAGGTCAATTTTCAAGCGCTCTACCAACAGCGCCAGGCCGAAGCCAGCAAAGAGGGGCAAAACGCCAAGCCTGACGCCGCGAGCAACGGCCAGGGCGACTCGGGCATCATCTTGCCGCCTGGCGCATCACGCTCGTAATCGCCAATGGCCACTGGCAAGCGCGTGGCTGTTCTTGGCGCTGGCGCCTGGGGAACCGCACTGGCGGCGGCGGCCTGCCGCCAAAGCGATGTCATGCTGTGGGCTCGCCGACAGGCGGCCATCGGTCAGATGCAGTTGCAAGGCGTCAATCAGGACTACCTACCCGATATCGCCTTGCCACAAGCGCTACGCTACACAGCGGACTTGGCTCAAGCGCTAGCCCATGTCACTGAGGCGCCCGAACCTGGACTGATTGTGCTGGGCACCCCGATGGCAGGCCTGGCGCAGATTTGTGGGCAAATCCAGCAGTGGCTTGGCACCCAACGTTCAGTCGCAGGCCTAGTCTGGACCTGCAAAGGGCTAACGGCCGAAGGTGGGCAGCTGCCGCATGAGCTCATTGCGCAAACCCTGAAAGACTCCCAGGCGCTAGAGACCGGTGTTCTATCTGGCCCGTCATTTGCCAGGGAAGTTGCCCTTGGGCTACCGGTCGCACTGACCATCGCCAGTGATAG
>SKIZ01000092.1 GCA_007116135.1 Burkholderiaceae bacterium | reverse complement strand
TGATTTTGGCGGTCATGTCGATTGAGTCGCGCTTTAACCCGTATGCTGAAAGCCACGCCGGCGCCCAAGGCCTGATGCAGGTCATGACGCGCGTGCATACCGATAAATTCGAGCTATTTGGTCAAGGCCCGCTTGATGCGTTTCACCCGGAGATCAATATCCGCGTGGGTGCACAAATCTTGTATGACTGCATCCGGCGGCGTGGCTCGATCGTCAATGGCCTTAAATGCTATGTGGGTGCGACCGGCCCCAACGATGGTGGCTATAGTGACAAGGTTTTGGCTGAACAGCGTCGCATGGCGCTTGCTGCAAAAATCAAGCTTTGAGTCTAGCCGTTTAAGTAGCTGTCCATGCGTTTAATGGCTTCTTTGAGCCGGTCAAGGCCAGTGGTGTAGGCCAGCCTGACCTTGGTTTGGGCGTGATGGGGCCCAAAATCGACCCCTGGTACCAGCGCCACGCCGGCCTGCTCGAGCAACTGATCAACCAGCGTCTGGCTGTCGCGACCAAACCGGCTGACATCGGCGTAAATATAAAAAGCGCCATCGGGCCGGCAAGGCACTTCAAACCCGATCGACTCCAGGGCATCGACCAAGTAGTCGCGACGAGTTCTGAACGCCTCGCGCCGTTGCTCAAACAAAGCAAGCGTTTGAGGCTCAAAGCAGGCTAACGCCGCGCACTGGGCCAGTGTCGGCGGGCAGATCATGAGACTGCCAGCCAGTCTCTCGATCGGCTCGACCAAGGCCTGTGGCACGATCATCCAGCCTAGGCGCCAGCCGGTCATGTGGAAGTATTTGGAGAAGCTATTGAGAATAATCAGGTTGTCATCAAGCGCCAGTGCCGAGCGACGCTGAGCCTGGTAGGACAGACCGAGATAGATTTCATCGACCATGACAAAACCTTGGCGTTTCCTGACTGCGGCGATGATTTCACTCAGTGCTGTTTGGTCGATGCAGGTGCCAGTCGGGTTGCTTGGTGAGGCAATCAAGACGCCAGCGGTCTGAGGACCCCAGTGCTGGGCAATATCGGCAGCGCTTGGCTGAAACTGGTTCTCGGCTTGAACAGTCATTAACTGCGTCACGCCACCGGCGGCCATGATGAAGTTGCTGTTAGCGGGGTAGCTCGGGTCAGGCATCAGTACGCGTTGGCCTGGGTTGATCAGTGCCAAACAAGCCAGCAACAGTGCGCCGCTTGCGCCATTGGTGACAATGACCCGATGCGGGTCAACCGGCGCGCCAAATTGTTCGCCGTAAAATTGGGCGATGGCCGCGCGCAGTGGCTCCAGACCCGCGGCTGGGCCATAACGCCCCAGACCTTGGTTGCTGGCTTGCTGCAAGGCCGCCACCACCGCTGGTGCGGCGGTGAAGTCGGGCTCGCCAATGCCCAGGCTGATCACGTCGTGGCCTTGGTTGCGCAGCGCCAACGTGCGTTTGAAGATCTCAACGGCGTGAAAGGTCTCGGTGTGCTCAAGTCGTTGCGCTAGATGCAACATGATGCGTACTCTTGTGGAAACGAAGTGGGGAAATTGTAGTGTCTGAACCAAACTCGCGCCGCTCTTTTCTGTTTGGCCGCAGTGCGCGCGCCCAAGACGCCTGGTCGAGTTTTGTGGTGCGCCTCAGACACGCCTGCGCCGGGCCCGTGCGCCTGGTGTCGACGCGACAAGCGCATCTGAAACCGGCTCGGCTTGACGATGTGCTGCGAGCGCGCGAGTTTTGTCAGACATTTGGCGTGTTGTTGGCCCTTGACGGCTTGCCCTTGCCCCAAGTCGATCAAGACAAGCCCGTGCTATGGGTTGAAGCGGGTTCGAACTGGGGGTCGCTCATGCCACTTGGCGACACTGGCCTGTGGCGAGTCGACGCGGGCTGCTCATGTGCCGGGCTTGAGGCCGCCGGCCTGCTTGAGCCCGCATTGGCTGGCGCGCCGTTGAATCTGGCGCAATGGTTTGCGCGCGCGGCACGCCATGAGCGTTTGGCTGATGCCGCCTGCATGGCGGCCTTGGTTCGGGTTGACTGGTTGTTGCCCGATGGCACGCTTGAGGTGTTTGGCCCTTTTGGTCAACGCGATGATCAGCCGTTGCGCTCGTTGGCCGCACAAACCCTGGTGCCCCAGTTATTTCAGTTAACAACGCAGTTATCGGCTTGGCCCGTTTGGTCACGTCCACACTGGCCCATGCGGTTTCATCTAGACGCACTGGCAGACCCTGAACAGGTCAATCTGGCGCATTTGTTCATCGGGCATGGCGGCTCGTTGGGTTGGCTCGTTGCAGCGACATTTCAAAAGCCCGCCGCGCCCATGCCTGCAAGAGCGCCGGTCTGTTGGCCTGCGTTTGACCCACAGGTAGAGGACTTTGATCAACGGGTTAAACAGGCGTTAGACCCCAAGGGCATCTTTTTGTCTTTAGCCGACCAAACCGGATAGAATCACCCTGACTTTCGCTTTCACAAAACAGGTCTTTCATGGACGAAAACTTTCGTAAATCGGCGCTCGCGTATCACGAGCAGGGCCGTCCCGGCAAAATTTCAATTGCACCAACCAAGTCGCTGTCCAATCAACGCGATTTGGCGCTGGCTTATTCGCCAGGGGTGGCTGCGGCCTGTGAGGAAATCGTGGCCGATCCCGCCAACGCGGTGCGCTACACCGCGCGCGGTAATCTCGTTGGGGTGATCACCAACGGCACGGCCGTGCTTGGGCTTGGCAATATTGGCGCTTTGGCGTCTAAGCCGGTGATGGAAGGCAAGGCGGTTTTGTTTAAGAAATTCGCCGGTATCGATGTTTTTGATATCGAAATTGACGAACAAGACCCCAAGAAGCTCGTTGAGATCATCGCAGGGCTCGAACCGACCTTTGGTGGCATTAACCTTGAGGACATCAAGGCGCCCGAGTGTTTTACGGTCGAGCGTGAGTTGCGCAAGCGCATGAGCATTCCTGTATTTCACGACGACCAGCATGGCACCGCGATCTGCGTCACGGCAGCCTTCATCAATGGCTTAGCCGTGGTTGGTAAGACGGTAGGTCAGGTCAAGGTGGTGGTCTCTGGGGCCGGCGCGGCTGCGCTGGCGTGCCTGGACTTGATGGTCGATATGGGGTTGCCGCTGGCCAACATCTGGGTCACTGATATCGAGGGGGTGGTCTACGAGGGGCGCGAGGTTCTCATGGATCCGGATAAGGCGCGTTATGCACAAAAGACCCAAGCGCGCAGCCTAGGCGAAGTCATCGATGGCGCCGATGTGTTTCTCGGTTTGTCAGCCGGTGGGGTGCTCAAACCCGACATGGTGGCAAAGATGGCAGCCAAACCATTGATTCTGGCGCTTGCGAACCCCAACCCCGAGATCCTGCCCGCTGATGCCCACGCCGTGCGCGATGATGTGGTGATGTCCACGGGCCGCTCGGACTATCCGAACCAAGTCAACAACGTCTTGTGTTTTCCCTATATTTTTCGCGGGGCACTCGATGTGGGGGCCACGACCATCACCCGCGGCATGGAAAAGGCGGCTGTGCATGCCATTACCCGTCTGGCCCGAGAGGAGCAAAGCGAGGTCGTCCAGGCGGCCTACGGCACCGGCGAGGTCTCATTTGGGCCGAACTACTTTATCCCCAAGCCGTTTGACCCGCGTTTGATTACCCGCATTGCGCCGGCCGTGGCGCAGGCGGCGATGCAAGAAGGCGTGGCGTTGCGCCCGATCGAGGATTTGGAAGGTTACGTCGAGCAGCTCGAGCAATTTGTCTATCAGTCCGGCGCCTTCATGAAACCCGTGTTCTCGGCGGCAAAGACGTTTATGCGAAATGGCGGCAAGGCGCGCGTGGTCTTTACCGAGGGCGAGGACGAGCGAGTCTTGCGGGCAGTGCAGGTGGTGATCGATGAGAAGCTGGCTAAACCCATCTTGGTCGGTCGCCCAACGGTTTTGTCTGACCGAATTGACAAGCATGGTTTGCGCATCAAGCTCGGTGAGGATGTCGAGGTGGTCAATCCGGATTGGGACGACCGCTTTCATCGCTACTGGGCTACCTACTGGGAACTGATGTGCCGCCGTGGTGTGACCAAAGAGATGGCGCGCGTGGAGATGCGCCGCCGCCTGACTTTGATTGGCGCCATGATGGTTCACTTGGGCGATGCCGACGGCATGATCTGTGGCACAGTTGGCGGGTTTTCTGACCATTTGCGCTATGTTGATCAGATGATTGGACTGGCGCCCGGTCAGACGACCTACGGCGCGATGAATATCGTGTTGCTGCCTAACCATACACTTGCATTGGTCGACACCCACATCAATGATGATCCGACGGCCGAGCAAATCGCAGCTTTCACCCAAGCGGCTGCGCGCGAGATGCAGCGCTTGAACCTCGTGCCTAAAGTGGCCTTGCTGTCGCGGTCAAACTTTGGCTCGGGCTCGAGTTCGTCAGCGGCAAAAATGCAGCGGGCGATGCAGCTGATTCGCGCCGAGGCGCCGGATCTTGAAATCGATGGTGAGATGCACGGTGACTGCGCTCTTGATGAGGCGTTGCGCCTTAAAATCCTGCCCAACTCTACTTTGAAGGGTTCGGCCAATCTGCTGGTGTGCCCCAATGTTGACGCAGGCAATATTGCGTACAACCTGCTTAAAACCGCCGCTGGCGGCAACGTGGCGGTGGGACCATTTTTGCTAGGGGTCAATGCGCCAGTGCACATTTTGACTTCGAGTGCCACCGTGCGTCGAATCGTCAACATGACCGCCATCACCGTTGTGCATGCCAATCACCAGGCGAACGCCAAATAGTAATTGGTGGCGCGTTTGTGGCTTTTTTGAGTGGTTAACGTCACCATGGGCAAAATGTCACAAACAGCGATTGATTCCGGTGCGTTAAGTCGATACGATTCGCGCATGGAAATCGAATTGGTCAAGGGTGTGCGCGATGGGCAAGCGAGAGGATCGGCAGTTACGCCAGTTAGTAACTTCGGGTGGTGAGTTTTCAGCGCACCAGATCGATGAGCTGCGCGAATTGGCGCAAGCCGCGGAGATTTTTTGGACCCAAGCGGACTGCACCAAAGCGCGCAATCGCTCGGCGCTGTTTCGTGCGGTGGTCAAAGCGGTGGATTACCCGCAGTTTTTCGGCAGCAACTTCGAGGGGCTTTACGACTGTCTGTGCGACACCATCGAAGATCAAAAGGCCGGTCTTTCTCTGGTCTTTACCGGTTTGCATTCGGCTGACCCGGACTTGGAGCGCGACATGCCTGAATTAATCGAAGTCCTAAATGATGTGGTCGGTCATGCGGCCAAGGGTGGGCGCGTTTTCATGTACTGCATCGATCATGCAGGCAAACACGCCGATGACTCGCCTGGCGTGGTCCACAACTGGAGCCAGGAGTAAGGCCGCGAATCTCGCCGATGGCCTTGTTCGCGCTAGTTGGATTGGTCATCACGCGCTGCGTTTGATCGGTAATCGGATTTCAAACCACGCGCCTGAGTCCGGGGTGTTTCCCGCGTCAATGTCGCCGCCATGGCGATGGGCGATTTGCTTCGACAGCCAAAGCCCGATACCGCTGCCGGCGTGTGTATTGGTGACATATAGTTGCCAGAGATTGGCCAGTACGCTTGGGTCGATTCCGGGCCCGTTATCGCGGACAATGATCTTGCAAAGCGAATCATCGGCTTGAATCGCGATATCGATTCGGCGACCAAGGCTTCGAGACTCCAAGGCAGTGATGCTATTGGAGATGAGGTTGATCAAAATGGTTTCGATTTGGGTCTGCTCGCCAATAACGCGACAGTTCGAATCGCCGTGCAATGTCAGCTCGACCTGGTGCTCTGTTAGTCTAGGTTTGATGGTTTGTATGGCCTGTTGCGCTGCGGCCATGATCCGAATTGACTCAGTTGGCGCGTGCTGGGGTCGAAATACGGCCTCTAGTTGATTGATCAGGTTGGCGCTGCGCTCGCACTCTTGGCAAAGAAAGTCGACCTGTTGGACCAAGTCCCTTAAATCGTTTTCTTTAAGTTGTGCTTGCAGGTTTTTGGAGGCAAGCAGCAAGCTCGTTAGCGGCTGGCGCAGCTCATGCGAGAGGGTTCGCCCAATTGCTGCGGATTTGTCACTACGATCTACGTGCGACAAGGCGTTCAAGAGCAAGTGTTTTTCTGCGAGCAAGGACCGAAGTGTTTCGTTCTTGTTTAGCGTCTTTTCCAGCTCAAAGGTCATAACCGTCAAGAAACTCATCGCATTTGCCATCAACCATATCCAGCGCAATACCACGAGCACTAAGGGTTCCTCGTAAAGGGTCATGGGTTGGTTGGTATAGGCCGGAACGCCAAGCGTGATCACTAGGCGTGTGAATGTGCAGATAAACTCAATGGCAAATGTGCCCGAGAGCACAATTAGCTGTTTCGAGCCGTTTTTTCGGTAATAACCAATGGCCGATAAAAACAGGTAAGCGGTGATGATGGACATCACGGCGTGAATCATCGTTGCGCGAACCAAGTAAGGTTCAGCCATGCGCAGGTATTCAAGCGTTAGGATGTAACCAATAGCTCCCACCATGAGCCAGATCGGGATATTGGTTTTCCTTGTATGCCAGTAGCGCAACTGTAGGCTCATGGCGAGATAGGCCACTAGCAGGCCCGCATTACCGATTGTCAACGCAGGACGTCCGAACCAGGCGCTGGCTCCAAACCCAAGATAACCCGCCGATAAGGCGATTAACCCCCAAAACCAAAAGGTCTCGCCCTGGCGCCAGCCGTGATCGCGATTTAACACGGTGGTGTTAACTGCACTGATGATCAATACCGCTGCGACCGCAATAAAGACCAGATGGTCGCCGCTCATGACCAGATGTCAGGTCACGGCAGCTGACACGGCTGAGCGAACCCGTAGAACGGCTTCGGTCATGGTGTTTGCGCCGGTTTTATGCAGGATGTTGGAGCGATGCATCTTAATGGTGCGCACTGAAAGCTCGAGCGTGCGTGCGATTTGCTCGCTGCGCATGCCTTGCGAGATGTGTTCAAGCACAACAGACTCTCTTGGTGTGAGCCTGTAGGGATTTCGAGGTGTGTTTTTGTCAAGCCGGCTTAGCGATCGTTCGATGGCCTGCACTAGTAAGGTTTCATCAAACGGCTTTAACAAAAAATCTACGGCACCATGCTTCATGCCGGTGATGGCTTCACTGATGTGACTGTTGCCTGACATAAAGACGATGGGAAGCACCAAGCCGCGCGCCTCTAGAATGGCTTGCACCTCAAGCCCGCTCATTTCTGGCAAGCGCATGTCTAGCAGCAGGCAAGCTTTTTTGGGGCGAGTCAGCTCGAACCATGCAAAAAAGTCCGCAGGCGCGGCAAAGTCAATCGTGGCAAATCCATAGCGCTTAAGCGTTTGGCACAGCATAAATCGTAAAGACGTGTCGTCTTCGATGACGATGACCTCAGCGCCTTGGGTCAGTCCGATGGATGCTTTGTTATCGAGTCGCATTGCGTTGATCGCGTTTTATCGCGCCCTAGTGTGTCACCGATTTGCTTGCCGGCTAAGTAATTTTAAGCTTACGTTTATTTGACGACTCGTAAATTATAGGAGAAAGGAACGATTAAACATGTCCCTAAGAACAGGTTTGTTGCTTATTTGCCCTGTTTTAGGGCGTTCGTGTGGCGCGCAGATGACTGTTCCATGGGACGTTGTTGTTGGTGCGACCGACTTGCATACTTTGATTTGTGCCACAGTGCGCAAGTCCGAGTCATTGATCATGTTCGGTTGACCAGTATTTTAAAAACAACCCCTCTATGCAGTCAGAAGATCACCGCCAAGGCGAGTTTGAAAAGGATCTTGGGCAAATCCTCCAAGCGAGGTGGTCGTCTGCGCATGCCGATCGTGCCGCGATTGCGAAACGATTGATTCTGTCCCAACGTCAGCTAAATGCGCTAGTGCAGGCCGATCCAACGGCGTTTCATACCTACGGCATTTATCTGCGTGCCCTACGGATGGCTCTGCAGCAGGCTGGCGTGCTGCAAGACGCTGAGGTTGTTGAGCGACTTGAGTTTCTTGCTGAGCGGTATTTGCGCAATCGGCATGTCAGCGGCATCCTCGAGGTCAAACGAACGGTCAACCGCAAGCTCGGTGTTGCCCCTCGCGAGCCTGGCGCCGAGAAACAAACGGATGCGCGAGGTGTTGTGGCACTCGTGGTGGTTGTGACCGTGGTGCTGGTATTGTCTGTGTACGTGGGTTTGAGCACATAGAGGCCTTGCGCCGACAAGTTCGCAGGATGCAAAGGA
>SKIZ01000176.1 GCA_007116135.1 Burkholderiaceae bacterium | reverse complement strand
GGTGTGAGTGCCGCATGAGCATCATTGTCAAACGGCCCGGTCTTCTGTCCTCATTTCAGGATTGCGGGCGCTGGGGTTACCAGCATCTGGGTGTCTCGGTCACAGGCGCCATGGACATTCAGTCACACCAAATGGCCAACCTGATTGCAGGCAACACGCAAGATCACGCCACGCTCGAGATCACATTGCTGGGCCCCACACTGACCTTTACAACCGCATGCTGCATCTGCCTGACCGGGGCCAACCTCGGGGCGCGTATTGACGGCAAACCCACGCCGCGTTATCGCCCCTTGATCATCAGCCCAGGCCAAACACTAACGTTTGAGCCCGCCTCTGAAGGCGCACGCGCCTATCTTGGGGTCTATGGCGGGTTTGGTATCGCGCCCGTCATGCAAAGTCAGAGCACCTACCTGCGGGCCGGCTTTGGCGGCTGGCATGGACGCGCCTTAAAAAAGGGCGACGAAATCAGGTTAAATCAGCCACTAGTGGCCAATAGCCAAATAT
The DNA here is from genome assembly GCA_007116135.1 of Burkholderiaceae bacterium. Classification (GTDB taxonomy): domain Bacteria; phylum Pseudomonadota; class Gammaproteobacteria; order Burkholderiales; family Burkholderiaceae_B; genus Algicoccus. The sequence continues at coordinate 7,744 of SKIZ01000176.1, read as the reverse complement.
TGGCCGCCTTGACCGAGAAACTCTGGAGTCAGGTGCTCTACCTGCCAGCGGCACTTGGCCAACATACAGGCCGAAAATCCTTGGTGCGTTTAATTCGCAGTGATCAATGGGCTGAGTTCAGCGCTCAGAGCCAAGCCAACATGACTTCAAGCCAATGGCGGGTATCAACCGACTCCGAGCGCATGGGCTATCGCCTCGAGGGCCCAGCGCTTGCCCTTCAAACCCCGCGCGAGATGATTTCAGAGGCTACATCGTTCGGTTCGATTCAAGTACCCCGCGGCGGCCAGCCCATTGTGCTGATGGCCGATCGACAAACCTCGGGCGGCTACCCCAAGATCGGCACGGTTGCGAGCGTCGATTTGCCGATCTTGGCACAGAAGAAGCCTGGCGATACCATTCGATTTACCTTAATCGATGTCAAGCATGCCCAACAGCTTGATCGCGTCAGACACGAGGCGCTCGCTGAGCTGACCATTTCAATGGCGAGTATTCGACAGTGGCTTGCCGACACGCAAGCGCCCAACGACTAGGAGAAACAGCAAGATGAAACTGACTCTGGACTTGAACTGCGACATGGGCGAGAGTTTTGGCCCCTGGGTGATGGGTAACGACGAGCAAATCATGCCTTACATCACCTCGGCCAACATAGCCTGCGGCTACCATGGCGGCGATCCGCGCGTCATGCGAGAAACGGTTGCCTGTGCACGCGAACATGGTGTGGCCATCGGCGCACACCCGGGCCTGCCGGATCTACAAGGATTTGGCCGTCGCGCCATGGCCATCACCGAGCAAGAAGCTTACGACATCGTGGTTGCGCAAATTGGAACGCTAGCAGGCGTGGCGGCCTCACAAGGAACGCACCTGAGCCACGTCAAAGCGCACGGCATGTTCTACAACATGGCCGTCAAGGACCGGGGTCTGGCTCGCGCCATTGTCAAGGCTGTGCATGACGTCGACAAGTCATTGGTGTTCTTCGGATTAGCAGGCACGCACATGATCGAGGAGGCCGAGTCGCTCGGGCTGAAAGCCGCTGGTGAGGTCTTTGGTGATCGCTCCTATCAAGCCGATGGCAGCTTGACGCCTCGCAGCAAGCCCGGCGCGATGATCACCGATGTCAAACAATCCATTGACCAAGTGCTTCGCATGGTCAAAGAGGGCAAGATCATCGCTCAAGATGGCGCGACCGTGCATGTGAAAGCCGACACATTGTGTCTGCACGGGGATCAACCCGATGCCGTTGAGTTTGCCAAAGCAATTCGCACCGCACTCAAAGAGCACAGCATCGCAGTTCAGGCCTTGCGCTAAGGGGAAAGGGGCTTGCTCACTGCGCGCCTAGCGCTGCTTTCGCTGGCTGGCAATGGCGCGCGCCCCCACCTGTGCGGCTTGCGAGAAATGCTTCAGGATTTGTTTGCGTAAATCGTCAACCACTGCCAGGGCATAATTAACCTCTGGAAACACCGCCGGCATCTCACGCAGCGTCTGGTCCTCAGACAACCATGCTGAGCGCACGACCACGCCCTTGGCAGTTGTCTGAACCACAAAAACCGAGCGCCCGCGCATCGTTACCGACTTCTGGGCTGGCGTTTGAGCCGACTTTGCCGACTGTTTAGCTACTTTCTTGGTTGGTGCAGACGCTGTTTTTTTAGTAGCCGTTTTAGCAGGCGCAGCTTTGGTCGCCGCCGCCTTCACAGCAGGTGTCTTCTTGGCTGGTGCCTTCTTGGCTGGTGCCGCTTTGGCAGCCGGGCGCTTTGACACGACGCCTTTAACCGCTTTGGTCGCTTTGGCAGCGGGTTTGGTTTTTGATGACATTGCTCGCTCTCCAGGTCAGGAACACAACCGTTCACACCAGCCCAAACCCGTCCATGACCATGACCGAGCCGACTTGGCGACCAAAGTTTACCTGAGAGACAGCTAGACTCATGCGCGCACTCGGTCGCGCTACAACAGCACCCTTTCAATACCGCCTTCGTTGGCAGACTTCACGTAGTCCTGCAACCAGGTCTGACCAAGCACATGGCGCGCCATTTCGACCACGATGTAATCGGCCTTAGCGCCCGTGTCGTCCTGAAAACGCGAAAGACCCTGCAAGCACGACGGGCACGATGTGAGCATCTTGACCTCGCCATCAAAACCATCGCCTCGAACCGTGTCGATATTGGCCTGCAGTTCAATTTCCTTGCGGAATCGAACCTGAGTTGAAATATCCGGGCGCGACACCGCGAGCGTTCCCGACTCCCCGCAGCAACGTTCCGTTTGAATGGTTTGCTCGCCAACGAGCGAGCGCACCGTCTTTAGGGGATCTTGCTTTTTCATGGGGGTATGACAGGGATCGTGATACATGTAGCGCACGCCTTGCACGCCTTGAAGCTTGACGTTTTTCTCAAGCAGGTATTCATGAATGTCGATTAATCGACAGCCAGGAAATATCTTCTCAAACTCGTAGCCCGCTAGCTGGTCGTAGCAAGTGCCGCAGCTAACCACCACGGTTTTGATGTCAAGATAATTTAGGGTGTTGGCCACCCGGTGAAAAAGCACCCGGTTGTCCGTGATCATTTTCTCGGCTTTGTCGAACATGCCGTTGCCGCGCTGCGGATAGCCACAACAAAGGTAGCCAGGTGGCAAGACTGTCTGCACACCCACATGCCACAACATGGCTTGCGTCGCTAAACCCACCTGTGAGAACAGTCTCTCAGACCCACAGCCTGGGAAGTAAAACACCGCCTCGCTATCGCTTGTGGTCCGCACAGGGTCACGAATGATGGGCACGTAATTGGCGTCTTCGATATCGAGTAGTTTGCGAGCGCTCTGTTTAGGCAACCCTCCAGGCATCTTTTTATTAACAAAGTGCACAACTTGCTCGCGCATCGCGGGCTTGCCCAAACTCGCAGGCGGCTTGGCTGTCTGCCGACGCGCCAATTTGCCAAGCAAACCATTTGCTAAGCGTTGGGCCTTGTAAGCCACATTGACCATGGCTTTGCGCGCCAGGTTGATGGTGCGCGGGTCCTTGGCGTTTAAAAAAAACATCGCTGCACTGGTTGCAGGATTAAAGGACTTGCGCCCCATGCGCCTGAGTAATGCGCGCATGTTCATCGAGACATCACCGAAATCGATATCGACTGGGCAGGGGTTATAGCACTTGTGACACACCGTGCAGTGGTCAGCGACGTCCTCAAACTCCTGCCAATGCTTTAGGCTGATCCCACGCCGTGTTTGCTCTTCGTACAAAAAAGCCTCAATGAGCAAAGACGTTGCCAGGATTTTATTGCGCGGTGAGTAAAGCAAATTGGCACGCGGGACATGCGTGGCGCAAACAGGCTTGCACTTGCCACAGCGCAGACAATCCTTGATCGAGTCGCTAATTTCACCAATATCGCTTTGCTTCATGATGAGCGACTCATGCCCCATCAGACCAAAGCTAGGCGTCCATGCGTTGCGCAAATCAGCGCCTGGCATGAGCTTGCCGGCATTGAAGTGCCCATGCGGATCAATCTGCGCCTTATAGGCTTGGAAGGGAGCTAACTCCTGTTCTGTCAAAAACTCATACTTGGTCAAACCAATGCCGTGCTCGCCTGAAATCACACCATCGAGCCGGCGAGCAATTTGCATGATGCGCGCCACGGTTTGATTGGCTTCTTGCAACATCAGGTAGTCATCAGAGTTCACCGGAATGTTCGTGTGCACATTGCCGTCGCCCGCGTGCATGTGCAACGCCACAAAGACGCGGCTCTTGAGCACCCGAGCATGCACGGCCTTGATTTCCACCATAACCGGCGCGAAATTCGCACCGACAAACAGATCCTCAAGAGGCTTGAGCACTTCGACTTTCCACGAGATGCGCAAAGTACGGTCTTGCACCAAGTCAAATAGGGTTGAATCCGGATTGGTGAGCAAGCGCTGCTCAATCGCAGGCAGCAGGTCCTGCAAGTCATTTGCCGCCAGCGCTTGGCTGACATCACGCAGCGGCGCATCGAGATGGTCAAGCACCCATTGCCAGCGTCCTCGGACCGAGGCGATCAGCGCCAACGCCCTACCGGTTCGCTCGGCCAGCAGGTCGCGAGCGACGCCCTCGGCATCACGTTTAGTCAACGGCAAGGGCTCGTTCAGTCGCGCCTCAAGCGCATCGAGCAATCGCAGTTTGTTTGCCGTGGATAACTCGATATTGATGCGCTCAATCTCATCGGTGTACTCGCCCATGCGGTGCAGCGGTATCACGACATCTTCGTTGATCTTAAAAGCGTTGGTGTGCCGGGCAATCGCTGCGGTACGCGCGCGGTCTAGCCAGAATTTTTTGCGTGACTCAGCGCTCACTGCAACGAAACCTTCACCATGACGGCCGTTGGCCATGCGCACCACTTCGCTACAGGCTGCGGCAACCAGTGCGTCATCGTCGCCAACAATATCGCCAATCAACACCATTTTGGGCAAACCGCCGCGCTTGCTTTTTGTGGCGTAACCCACCGCCCTCAAATAGCGCTCATCCAAATGCTCAAGACCGGCCAAAACCGCCCCTTTGGCTTGTCCGGTGCTATTTAGATAGTCCTTGATTTCGACAATTGAAGGAATGGCGTCACGGGCCTGCCCAAAGAACTCCAGGCAAACGGTGCGCGTGTATGCCGGCATGCGATGCACGATCCAACGCGCTGCCGTGATCAAACCATCACAGCCTTCTTTTTGAACGCCAGGCAGTCCCGCCAAAAACTTATCGGTGACGTCCTTGCCCAACCCAACTTTGCGAAATTGCTCGCCTTTGATTTGCAGCGTTTTGGTTTTGAGGACCTTTTGGCCAGGACTGAAATGGCCGTCAGACCAACTCAACTCAAACGTGGCACTTTGAACATCGTGAATCTTGCCCAGATTGTGGCCAATGCGGGTGACATCAAGCCAATTGCCATCTGGGTCAACCATGCGCCACCAGGCCAGGTTATCGAGTGCTGTGCCCCAAAGCACGGCTTTCTTTCCACCGGCGTTCATGGCGACGTTGCCACCTACACAGGAAGCATCGGCTGAGGTCGGATCCACGGCAAACACATAGCCGGCTTGCTCGGCCGTTTGGGCCACCCGCCGGGTCACAACGCCTGCACCGGCACGAATGGTCGCGACCGGGTGATCAACGCCAGGCAGCGCCAACATTTCCAGTGGGCCAAGCGTCTCTAGCTTTTCGGTGTTGATGACTACGCTGCGCCAAGTCAATGGCAATGCACCACCGGTGTAACCGGTGCCACCACCGCGCGGCACGATGGTCAGCCCAAGCTCGATACAACCACGCACCAATGCGGCAATCTCATCCTCATTGTCAGGCGTTAAAACAACGAATGGGTACTCAACCCGCCAATCAGTGGCGTCGGTGACGTGCGAGACACGTGACAGGCTATCGAACTTGATATTGTCTTTGGCCGTCAGACGACCCAAGACTTTGCTGGCACGCTTGCGAAGGGCCGCGGTTTGCTCAAAGGTTTCTTCAAAAGCACTAACCGCTTCATTAGCTTGCGTGAGCAAGGCGGCGACTTTTTCGTCACGCGCAAGATTGTCGCTTTGGCGCCGTTGATCGATTTCGCTTAGGCGATGACGCAGCGCCTCAATCAAAAGGCGGCGACGCTTCGGATTATCGAGCAAATCTTCCTGCAGGTAAGGGTTGCGCTTGACAACCCAGATGTCACCCAAGACCTCGTAGAGCATGCGTGCCGAACGTCCCGTGCGCCGCTCAGCGCGCAGCTCGCTTAGCAGCGTCCAGGACGGCTCACCAAGCAGGCGCTCCACCACTTCTCGATCTGAAAACGAGGTGTAGTTGTACGGAATCTCGCGCAGGCGCGACTCAGCAGCGGGGGTCAGACTTGCAATCAAATGACTAGCGGCGGGAGAATTCATAATGACCAAACATTGACTGGCGCTCACCGATTAAAAAACCAGCACCGCCATCAGGAGACATTTAACAGAACATTTTAGGGCCAAAGTGGCGCTGCCAGCACCAATTCCCTAGGTCAGCGCCATTACGGTGGCTGCCACCACCACATAACGGACGTATTTCCCGATGGCGATGGCAAGCGTGCAAAGCCAAAAGGGCAGCCGCATGGCCCCTGCTACCAGACACATCGGGTCACCAACCCCCGGCAGCCATGAGAGCAACAAGGACCATGGCCCCCAGCGGTCTAACCAGGCTCGAGCCTTTTGGTGAGAGCGCTCGTTAGGGTCTTCGTGTTCGCGCCAGCGCCCCCAGAAGTAGCGCGCGCCTCGCCCCATGCCATAGGTCACCACCCCGCCCAAGGTGTTGCCTAGGCCAATGACAGCCACGGCCACAGCCACCGTCGGCCACACCTGCAGTGGTGTCTGACTGTACAGATAGGCAATCAAAACCGGCTCGGAACCCATCGGCAAAAGCGTCGAGGCTAAAAAACCGGTAACAAATAGACCCAACAACCCAATGGTCAACATGGCTCAATGAGCACCAGTCTATTGAAAACTCTTGCATCAAAAACCCATGGGGGGACATGGGATAATGCTTTTTTTGGGTCTATTTGCATATGTCGACTGATTATCTAAAACGAATTCTGACCTCCAAAGTGTACGACGTTGCCAGCGAAACGCCGCTTGAGACAGCCACCGAGCTGTCGCGACGCATCGAAAACACGTTGCTGCTCAAACGCGAGGACTACCAGCCAGTTTTTAGTTTCAAACTGCGCGGGGCTTACAACAAAATGGCCCACTTGAGCACCGCGGCGCTCGAGCGCGGTGTCATCGCCTCGTCTGCCGGCAATCACGCCCAGGGCGTGGCGCTAGCGGCAAGTCGACTAGGGTGCCGGGCAGTTATTGTTATGCCAACGACCACCCCGCCCGTCAAAATCAGCGCGGTCAAGCGACTTGGTGCTGAGGTGGTGCTGCACGGCGACAGTTACACGGACGCCTACGACCACGCCCTGGCCTTGCAAGCCGAGCAAAAACTCACATTCGTGCACCCCTTTGATGACCCCGATGTCATTGCCGGTCAGGGCACCATTGGCATGGAAATCCTGCGTCAACATCCCGATCCAATTGACGCGGTGTTTGTAGCCATTGGCGGGGGCGGACTCATCAGTGGTGTGGCCGCCTACCTCAAGCAACTCAAGCCCTCGATCCGCATCATTGGTGTGCAGACCAACGACTCCGATGCCATGGTGCGCAGTATCAAAGCCGGCAAGCGGCTTCGGCTAAACGACGTGGGTCTGTTTTCTGACGGCACTGCGGTCAAGCAAGTTGGCGTGGAGACCTTTCGACTGGTCAAACAGTATGTCGATGATTTCGTGATCGTTGACACTGACGCCATCTGTGCGGCCATCAAGGATGTCTTTCAGGATACGCGCAGCGTGCTTGAACCGGCTGGCGCCATGGCCATTGCCGGGGCCAAACAGTATGCGCTGCAGCACCGCTGGAAACACAAAACCTTGATTGCGATCGCCTGCGGGGCCAATATGAACTTTGACCGTTTGCGCTTTGTCGCTGAACGCGCCGAAGTCGGTGAGGCCAGGGAGGCCTTATTCGCAATCACCCTGCCAGAAGAGCGTGGCAGCTTTCGTCAGCTTTGCGCCCTGGTAGGCCCGCGCAACGTCACCGAATTCAACTATCGCATCTCAAGTGCGCAAAAGGCGCATGTGTTTGTTGGCGTGCAAATTGAGCAGGCCCGTGACTCGGCAAAGATCGCTGCCGAATTCAAACGCAACGGTTTTCCAACGGTGGATTTGACTCACGATGAGATGGCAAAAACGCACCTGCG
>SKIZ01000181.1 GCA_007116135.1 Burkholderiaceae bacterium | reverse complement strand
GGCTTGGCCGATGAGCTGATCGTGCTTGACGGGGGCAGCACGGACAATACCGTCGATATCGCGCGCGCATTTGGTGCGAAAGTCCCCGTACAAACAAACTGGCAAGGCTTTGGCCGACAACGCCGGCTAGCCCAAAAGCATGCCACTGGCGACTGGATTTTTTGGCTCGATGCCGATGAGCAGTTAACACCTGAGCTAAAAATCGCCATTCGTGCCGCAATCAACACCTCAAATGAGTCGGTACTCTTTAGCGTTAGTCGCCGCTCCTGGGTATTCGGTCGGTTTATTCGATTTGGCGGTTGGTATCCCGACCGCGTGGTGCGACTGTATCGCAGGCAACAGACTCAATACAGTGACTCAGCGGTGCACGAGCGAGTCCTGACTCCAAAAGGTGTCGCGGTCAAACCGCTCAAGGGTGATTTGCTTCATTTCACTTACCGTGACCTTGAGCACTACCTGGTGAAGTCCGCGCAATACGCCAAGCTTTGGGCCGAGCAGCGCTACGCCGCAGGCAAACGCACAAGTCTATTGAGCGGCATCTTGCACGCAGCTTGGTGCTTTTTACGGATGTACATCTTAAAAGGTGGCTTTCTAGATGGCCGCTCAGGCTTTTTACTTGCTGTGCTCTCGGCGCACTCCACTTTCGTGAAGTACGCCGATCTCTGGAGCCGTTACCGGCCCAAGCCAAAAAACTAAGCGACTCGCTGCAACCAGCTAGCGACCTGGTCGGCGACTTGCTCGATCGGCAAGCCGTCAAATGTCTGCGGATTGGGCATGTCAGGCGTGGGCGATATCGCTAGGCGACGCGCCGGGGAGTTAACGGTCTGCCACCGCAGTGCGGTGGCAGACCTTCTAAGCGGGTAAAAGCCGACTGTAGGTACATCGAGCACACCTGCCATATGCAGCGGTCCTGTGCTGCCCGCCATGAACGCATCGGCTGCGGCCACGTTGTGCACAAATTGTGTCAAGTCAGATCCGCTCAATAGTGCCACCGGGACTTGATGAGCAATCAAGGCAGTCTCCAACTGCCCAACGGCGCCCAATTCATTCGGCCCGGCCGTCAGGACGATTATCCAATCGGGCAGCCGCATGCTCAGGGCAACCAACAACGCCCGGTATTGTTCGATCGACAAATTATTGGCAGAACCTCCTGAGCCCACATGCGCAAACAACCAACGCTGTTGGCTTGGCACGCCAAGTTCGTCAGCCAACGCCTTGCGCCGAGCGATCACGTCAGACGCGGGCAACTTCAGGTAGGGCGCACCAATGACGCCTCTGGGCAAACCCAAGCGCTTCAATAGGGCGGCTGCCAGATCGAGGTTGTAATCCCACTCTGGTTTTTCTGATCGTGAACGACGCTGCGTTATGCGATGGTTGTAGAAAACCTGCGCCAGCTTAGTGGCCGGCGCAAGCCGCACGGGCACGCCCGCTCGCCACAAGAGCATTCCAACACGCCACGTGGAGTACAACACCAGCGCCGCAGCAAAGTCCCCCTGGCGAACTTGTCTAAGCAGCTCGCGTGTCTGACTTGGCGAGCACGCTGCGCCCGGGTCTAGCAGCACGTCGTCAACATAGGGACACAACTGCGCCAGGGCCTGTGTGTAGGCCGGTACCATCACCGTTACATGACAGCGAGCCGCTTTAAGCAAAGCCAACGCCGGCCAGGCGAGCATGAAGTCGCCAATCTTGTCGTTTCGAATCACCAATATACGCATGAACTCGCCTGCCTGCCCAAACTCACCCTAAAAACCACACAACTGCCCTAGCCTGTGTTTGCGCGCATTTAATGCCGCTCGATTATCACAACAAACCGCGCGGCAATCACCCGTGGCATTGACCTAGGTCAGATAGCTCGCCAGGGGGCTTGCTAGCCTCAAAGCATCTGGCGCACCCACTCGAGCTGACCGACTTACGTGCGCCCGAACCACTTGATTATATTTTGCAACGTGATCACCAGCGCCTGCGAACCGACCTGCCCAATCTCACCGAACTGGCTCTGGGGGCTCAAACGAGACATGCCAATGATCCTAAAGCATCAAACGGCCTAGCAACACATCTGCAGCCCATGGCACGGGAGCTAAATAATCACACGATCAAGCACCAGAGCGGACTCTTTTTCTGATGCGGGTGCGTGGGGTCAAAGTCATGGCAGGCGGGCCGATCTCAGTCATGCCATCTAGGCATGATGAGTCCTCGCGAGTTCTCATTGCGGCAAGCCATGCGCTCACATTGCCCTCTGATGCGTGCTCTGGCTAGTCAGCGCTTGACAAGGGCGTCAAACAGACGCGCGAAAATCTGCTCGAGCAGATCGGCTCGAAAAGAGATCTTGCTTCAAAAGCCTTTTGTTTGACGCCACATGACAGTTAGCCAAGCGACGTCGGTATGAAATGGTCGGGGCGACACGATTCGAACGTGCGACCCTCTGCTCCCAAAGCAGATGCGCTACCAGGCTGCGCTACGCCCCGAAGAGCAGAACTATAGCAGATCGGGGCGCTCTATTTGCTTCCCAGTAGCCGAATCAAGTCATCGTGCAAACAGTTCGCCTGCGCGCGTGAGCGAACCCGAACGAACTGACCGTCGGGTTGTTGACTCCAGGCGCGGGTATTGTCCTTGAACGCCAGGGTAAATGACTCGCGCACCACCCGCCGCTTTAACGCAGGGTCCAAGATGGGGAAAGCCACCTCGACGCGCCGGAAAAAGTTACGGTCCATCCAGTCAGCCGACGACAGATAGACGAGCTCCTGGCCATCGGCATAAAAATAAAAGACTCTGGAGTGCTCCAGAAAACGGCCAATAATGGAGCGCAACCGGATGTTCTCTGATAGACCAGGCACGCCGGCGCGCAAAGCGCAAAGCCCCCTGACGACCAAGTCGATCTTCACCCCAGCCTGGCTTGCAACGTATAGAGCCTCGATGACCTGTGGCTCAAGCAAGGAGTTCATCTTTGCCATGATGCGAGCCTTTTTACCGGCTCGCGCTAGAGCCGTTTCCGCCGAAATCATGGCCATCACCGACTCATGCATGCTAAAGGGCGACTGCAACAGGTATTTCAACTGACGGCGCGCGCCAAGTCCTGTGAGCTGAGCAAACACTTTGTCCATGTCTTCACAAATGACGGGATTTGCCGTCATCAGGCCGTAGTCGGTGTAGAGCCTTGCCGTGCGAAGATGATAATTACCCGTACCCAAGTGGCCATAACGTCGGATTTTGCCTTGCTCGCGACGCAAAGCCAGCAACATCTTGGCGTGTGTTTTATGACCCACCACACCATAAACAACATGGGCACCGACCTCCTCGAGTCGTGCGGCCCAGTTGATGTTGGTTTGCTCATCAAAACGCGCCATCAACTCCACCACGACGGTCACTTCCTTGCCCGCGCGCGCAGCCGCAATCAAGAGCTCCATGAGCTTGGAATCTTCGCCGGTGCGATAGATCGTCTGTTTAATCGCAACGACATCCGGATCACGAGCCGCTGAAGTCAGAAAATCAATAACTGGCTGAAACGACTGGTAGGGGTGATGCAACAGCTGATCACCGGCGGCAATCAGATCAAAGATTGCTCCGACACGCGTTGGCAGTGTGGCAAACGCTTTGGGAACATGCCCTTCAAACTCGGGAAACAACAGGTCAGGACGATCTACTTCCTGACAAACCTGCATCAACCGGGCGACGTTGGCTGGCCCATTGACCCGGTACGTGTCAGCCGATTGCAAACCAAATTCGGTTTGCAACATCGCCTCTATATGAGGCGGGGTTAACTGATCAATCTCCAAACGCACCGCCGAGCCGAAGTTGCGTTGTGACAACTCGCCTTGCAGCGCCTGGCGCAAGTTCGTGACTTCCTCCTCGTCGACAAACAAGTCACTGTTGCGTGTCACCCGCCATTGAAAGACACCATGCGCCTGCATGCCGGGAAACAACTCTTCGGCAAACGCACGGATCAGCGAGGTCAACAGAATGTAACCATGCGGCAAGCCCGAGACGGCCGGTGGCATTCGCACGACCCTCGGTAGCGCCCGAGGCGCTTGCACCACGGCGATGCTGCCTTTGCGGCCAAACGCATCCTCACCCGACAGAGGCACAATAAAGTTCAAGCTTTTGTTGAGCACGCGTGGAAACGGGTGGGCTGGGTCGAGCGCGATCGGCGTCAATAGCGGCATCATATCTCGCACAAACAACTCATGAGCCCAGGCACGCTGTGTCTCATTCCACTCTGAGGCGTGATGCAAATACACGCCTTGCTCGCGCAGACTTGGCTGAACCTCGTCGTTTAACAAGCGATAAAGCTTTTGCACCAAATCATGAACCGCGCGCTCAACCAATACGAGTGCGTCAGTGGCTGTCAGCCCATCTGGCCCTCGCATCGTTGGGTGCAGTCGCTGCTGCTCCTTTAAGCTTGAGACCCTGATCTCAAAGAACTCATCAAGGTTAGACCCGACAATACACAGATAACGCAGTCGCTCAAGCAAAGGCGTGCTCGGATTTTCGGCCATGGCCAAAACGCGCTCATTGAACTGCAACAGCGACAGCTCACGGTTCAAAAACCGGGGCTCGACCTTTTGCGCTTTAGCCTGACGAGGAGTCTTTGACGCAGGCGTCACACTGCGAGTCGATTTATTCATGGGCGTTTGGAACCGATTATGAGTCACTTGAAAAAAAGTCAATTAATGATACCTTGGCCTACCGGCAACTGTCACAACTAGCCCCTATAATCGAGGGCAAGTTCGTTAGGTGACTAGGCATGGAACATTTACTGGCGGCAGTCGATTTGGGCTCCAACAGTTTCAGATTAGCGATTGGACGCGTGCACGATGAAAATGGCGTGCGCCAAATCTATCAAATCGACCGTCTCAAAGAAACTGTTCGTCTGGCTGCCGGCTTAAATGAAAACAAAGTGCTCAGTGACGACGCCATTGAGCGCGCACTCGAAATCCTCAAGCGTTTTGGCGAACGCCTGCAGAGTTTCCACCCAGATCGGGTGCGAGCTGTGGCGACCAATACATTCAGAGTCGCGCGCAACACACCCGACATCATTGGGCGTGCCGAGGCCGCGCTCGGTTTCCCGATCGAAGTCATCGCCGGACGCGAAGAAGCGCGTCTGATCTACACCGGCGTCAATCACACGCTGCCGGCCTCGCCAGACAAACGGCTGGTCATCGACATTGGCGGGGGTTCGACTGAAGTGATCATCGGTAAAGCCGACGAGCCACTGATGATGTCTTCGCTTTATATGGGGTGCGTGACCTATACGCGCAAATTCTTCCCCGACGGCACCGTGGACGAACACAGCATGCGCGTTGCGCAAATGAGCGCCCAACGTGAAATCGAGGTCATCACCAAACCGTACAAAAAGCTTGGCTGGCAAGAGGCTTATGGCTCCTCGGGCACGGCCAAAGCGTTACAAGCCATTCTGACTGAGGGCGGGTTTTCGCGTCGCGGCATCACGGCTGCTGGGTTAGCCAAACTCAAAAGCAAAATAATCAAGGCCGGCAGAGTCATACCCGATCAGTTGCCCGGCATCAAATACGAACGTGCCGACGTGCTGGCCGGTGGTTTAGCCATCATGAGCGCTTTTTTTGATGAATTAGGTATCGAGGTGATGCACACCGGCGACGGTGCATTAAGGCTTGGTGTATTGGTCGATTTGGCTGGCCGTAGCCAGTCTCAGGATCGGCGTGACGAGACGGTCAAGGTCTTTATGAAACGTTATCACGTCGACAGCCGACAAGCCTCTCGGGTGCGTCGCACCGCCTTGCGTCTTTATGACAGCTTAAAGCCAAGTGCCGGCCAGTGGGATGATCTGCGTCATGCCTTGGCCTGGGCCAGTGGTCTGCACGAAGTCGGCATGTCCATTTCGTCTAACGGCTATCACAAGCATGGCGCCTACATTCTGACCAATGCCGACATGCCGGGCTTCTCCAAAGTCGATCAAACCACCGTCGCCATGCTGGTGCTGGCGCACACTGGCAAGCTTGGCAAGATTCAGTCGCTGGTTAAATCACAGGATCAATGGCGCGCCGTTTTGGCGCTGCGATTAGCCGCACTGCTTTGTCGTCGCCGAGAAGAGGTCGAAGCGCTTGCGTTAACTGTCAGCGTCAAGGACGCCTCGATTGTCACCAAAGTCAGTCATGACTGGCTTGCAAAACACCCCTTGACTGACTTTTCTCTTCACGCCGAGGAAAGCGAGTGGCGCAAAGTCGGTATGCAGTTCGATGTGATTACGGTCTAGGCTTACTCAAAACCGAAGTGACGTCGATACCGTGTACCCATTTTGTCGATTGATAAAAGCATGGGGAAGTCAGCTGTGTTGAAATCGGGGTCCCAGGCGGGCTCACCGCAAATAACCGCCCCCAAACGCAGGTAACCTTTTAAAAGCGCTGGGATTTGGGCCGGCAAGTCACTATCAAGCTGATCAACCGGGTAACGATGCAAAGGCGTCACGATAGGACCACCATCGGCGCCGATCGAGTCTCGAGCGCTGCGCCAAACCTCTGCCGCTGTCACGCCGTCATCGCGCAAACTGACGCTAGCGCAACCGAACACATGTTGGTAGCCGCCTTGTTTGACAATCTCAGCCAAGCCCGACCACAACATCATTAAGGCCGACCCATTGCGATAAGCCGGGTCAATACACGCCCGGCCAAATTCAACGAGCGTGTGCTTCATCGGATCTAACTGACTGATGTCGAACTCGGACTCCGAGTAATAGCCGCCTGCCCGATGGGCCTGTTGGGGAGTCAAAACGCGATAGGTGCCAACCACCTCCCTAGTCCCGAGGTCTTGGACCATCAAGTGCTCACACCACGGATCAAACACATCTCGGTCTATTTCGACGCCATCGTTAGCGAAATTAGCCCCATATTCAGCTAAAAATACCGAATATCTCAGGCGCTGTATCGCCTCGATTTCTTCGCTCGACTGTGCTAAACCGACAATGAGCTCACCTTGCTCGGCGGCAGTGGCCGGTAATGAAAAAACGCTGGCACGGCTTCTGACGAGTTCTAGCATAAGACCCTCACTGAAACATAGCGTTATTTTGAACCACAGATGTGTCAGAGCTTTGACAAAACTGTGACGCAAATGTTTCAGTCAGGCAAGCGTATTTGCCATTAGTTGCGCCATTTCAGTAGCCATCTTCTTGTCAATGGCTTCAACCATGAGCCGCAGCTTCGGCTCAGTACCCGAAGCTCGAATCAGGACACGTCCCTGGCCTTTGAGTGACTGCTCAACTTCGGATTTAGCGCGCTGCAAGGCGTCGTGGGACTGCCAATCGAGGCCGGCCTGAATCGGAACATTAATCATGACTTGGGGGTAGAGGGTCAGCTCCTTGATCCACTGATCAAGGCCCGTCTGATGTCGCCTAAGCGCTGCCAACACTTGCAGACCCGCCACGATACCGTCACCGGTCGTATGGCAATCAAGGCACAGCAAGTGCCCCGAACTCTCGCCTCCAAACAACCAGTTGTTTTCAATTAGCTTCTCGAGCACGTATCGGTCACCGACTGCGGCGCGCTCAAAAGCTATATCCAGATTTGCAAATGCCTGTTGCAAGCCAAGGTTGCTCATCAGGGTGCCGACCACGCCAGCAACTGGCGCGCGCATGGCGCGCTCTCTGACCACCGCAAACAGCAACTCATCGCCGTTGTAGAGCCGGCCTTGGCGATCAACCATCTGAATCCGGTCGGCATCGCCGTCTAGGGCAATACCAAAGTCAGCTTCGCGCGCCTGCACCTCTTTGACGAGATTCTGCGGATGCAGCGCTCCGACGCCTTCATTGATATTGAACCCATCGGGCTCGATACCAATCGCATGAACCTTGGCGCCTAGCTCACGAAACACGTGCGGCGCGACCTGATAGGCCGCACCGTGCGCGGCATCAACCACCAGGGACAAGCCGGTGAGATCCAGATCAGACGCAAAAGTACTCTTGCAAAACTCAATATAGCGTCCGGCAGCATCATCAATACGTCGCGCACGACCTAACTGGTCCGAAGGCACACAACCCATCGGTTCATCAAGCGCCTGCTCAATCGCCAGCTCGACACTATCGGGCAGCTTCATGCCCTTGGGCGAGAAAAACTTGATGCCGTTGTCCTGGTAGGGATTATGCGATGCACTAATCACGATGCCCGCTGACAAGCGCCAAGTGCGCGTCAGATAAGCCACGGCAGGCGTCGGTAGCGGCCCCGCTAGCAAGACATCGACGCCCGCAGCCGCAAACCCGGCCTCAAGCGCTGATTCAAGCATATAGCCGCTAATGCGCGTGTCTTTGCCAATGAGCACTGCCGGTTTAGTCTGTGGACGCAAACGCTCATACAGCACACGCCCAGCTGCGTAACCAAGCCTAAGCGCAAACTGTGGGTTGATGACCTCGCCACCTACTTCACCGCGAACACCGTCAGTGCCGAAATAACGTCGCTTCATGCAGTCTCCTGGGGCCCAAACTGATATGCCTGCCAAACGGCTAGCGCATCTCGCGTAGCCTGCACATCATGGGTTCTAATAATTCGTGCCCCCGATATTACTGCCAATAACGCACCTGCAACGCTTCCACTGACACGTTCATCAACGCGCCTGCCTGTCACCGCACCAATCATAGACTTACGCGACAAGCCAACGAGGACAGGGTAACCAGTATCAGTGAACTGGCTTAGCTCACGTAAGAGCGAATAATTGTGCTCAAGCGTCTTGCCAAAGCCAAACCCCGGGTCGATCGCTATTCGATTGGCGCCAATACCGCGCGCCTCTAGCGCCATTGCTGCCTCGATCAACTCAGCTCGCACCTCAGGCACGAGCGCATCATAGTGCGGCGCTGCCTGCATCGTGCGCGGCTGGCCTTGCATGTGCATGATACAGACGCCACAGCTTCGGTGAGATGACACAAGCTCCTGAGCTGCAACATCTCTAAAGCCGGTCACGTCGTTGATCAGATCCACGCCACTGTCCAGAGCAGCGCGCATGACTTGCGGCTTGCAGGTGTCGATCGATAAGGCAACATCAGCATGACGCAAAGCGTCAATAACGGGCATGACCCGCTCGAGCTCGCGTTTAAGCGGCACAGGCTCGGCGCCAGGCCGTGTGGACTCACCGCCAATGTCCAAAATTTGGGCACCTTGGTCGATGAGACCACGGGCATGGCGAATAGCCGCTTCTGTGGTGGCGTGTTGCCCACCATCAGAAAACGAGTCTGGCGTCACATTGACGATACCCATTAAAAGTGGGCGTTCGAGACTGAACTCGAAACGCCCACATAACCAACTTTGAGCCATGAGAATCCTGCTTACACAGCCTCAGCAGGGTTACCCCCGCGGGTGTCGGGCGCAGGACCTGCCGGCGGTGGACTCGCGTCAACCGGTGCCTCGGGTATTTGGGGTGGTCTTGGAGGACGACCTTCAATGATGTCATTGATCTGGTCGGCGTCAATCGTCTCCCACTCAAGCAACGCCTTAGCCATCGCTTCGACCTTGTCACGGTTTTCTTCAAGAATCCGACGCGCACGCTGATACTGCTGGTCAATAATCTTGCGAATCTCCGAATCCACCTTTTGCATGGTTGCTTCAGACATGTGCGTGGTCTTGGTCACGCTGCGACCCAAGAAAACCTCACCCTCGTTCTCAGCGTAGACCATTGGACCTAACTCCGTGGTCATGCCATAGCGCGTGACGATATCGCGCGAAATTGCCGTGGCCCTTTCAAAATCGTTCGATGCGCCCGTTGTCATTTGATCCATGAAGAGCTCTTCGGCGATCCGACCACCAAACAGCACAGCAATGGTCGAAAGCAAACGCTCTTTGTCCATGCTGTAACGATCACCTTCGGGCAACTGCATGGTCACACCGAGTGCTCGGCCACGCGGGATGATCGTGACCTTGTGTACGGGATCGGTTTTGGGCAACATGCGAGCCACAACCGCATGACCCGACTCGTGGTAAGCCGTATTGCGGCGCTCGTCCTCAGGCATGACGATTGAGCGACGCTCAGCGCCCATGATGATCTTGTCTTTGGCTTTCTCAAAATCGGACATATCGACCAGCCGACCCGAGCGGCGAGCAGCAAACAATGCAGCCTCGTTAACCAAGTTGGCCAGATCCGCGCCTGAAAAACCAGGCGTACCGCGCGCAAGCACCATCGGCTCGACATTCTGGGCGATTGGGACTTTGCGCATGTGAACACGCAAGATCTGCTCGCGACCGCGAATGTCGGGCAACGGCACGACCACTTGACGATCAAAGCGCCCAGGACGCAACAAGGCCGGATCAAGGACGTCTGGGCGGTTCGTCGCAGCAATCACGATGACACCCTGGCCCGACTCAAAGCCGTCCATTTCAACAAGCATCTGGTTCAATGTCTGCTCGCGCTCGTCATTGCCACCGCCCAAACCTGCACCACGCTGGCGACCCACGGCATCGATTTCATCGATGAAGATGATGCAAGGCGCATGCTTTTTGGCGTTTTCAAACATGTCGCGCACTCGAGCTGCGCCCACACCCACAAACATCTCGACAAAGTCAGAACCGGAGATGCTAAAAAACGGCACTTTGGCTTCGCCAGCAATGGCCTTAGCCAGCAGCGTTTTTCCAGTACCTGGCGAGCCAACCATCAAGACACCGCGCGGGATATGACCACCGAGTTTTTGAAACTTCGAGGGGTCACGCAAGAAGTCGACCAGTTCATGCACGTCCTCTTTGGCTTCATCGCAACCAGCCACATCGGCAAACGTGATTGAATTGGTGCTTTCATCAAGCATGCGCGCGCGCGACTTACCGAAGCTAAACGCCCCACCTTTGCCACCGCCTTGCATTTGGCGCATAAAAAAGATCCAGACAGCGATCAGAAGCAGCATCGGGAACCATGACACGAAGATGCTCATCAGAAGCGAGGGCTCTTCACGCGCCTTGCCTGATACCTGCACACCTGCCTTCATCAAGTCAGAAACCATCCACAGGTCGCCCGGCGAATTAATGGTGTAGGGACGGCCATTCTCTGGGGTGACATGCAACACATCGCCTTGCACATCAACCTTGCGAATCATGCCAGCCTGGGCGTCATTCATGAACTGCGTGTAGCTGACGGTCTCTTGGGCCGTTGGACGCGCATCAAACTGTCTAAAGACAGTAAATAGCACCAGCGCGATGACCATCCACACGGCAACTTTGGAAAACGAATTATTCACGGCCTATCTCCTGCTCGACATGCCAAGGCTGCCACATGGCAGCATTACTGAACGGTTTTACTTTGAATCAGCTTTGATTCTACCTGCTTTCAAAGGCGGACCCCGATCAATGAGCCCATTTGTGGGGGTATTGCACCGCTAGTTTGATGGCATTCATACTCAGACAAACTCTAATCTAACAGAGTTCACCGATAGATAATAAAAATAGTTTCAATCGTACCGATAGAGGCAACCTTATCCGCTTTTGATCCATGGCCGCAGGGCATACGGTTGAACGGGGGCTTGCTTGCGTCTACTATTGACGGCATAAAAAGGTCAAAACGACGGGGTAGACAATGAGTAAAGCTGCGCTTGCCGGTGTGCGAGTGTTGGATTTATCGAGGATTCTGGCTGGCCCCTCAGCGGCCCAGCTGCTTGGCGACCTAGGCGCTGACGTTGTCAAGGTCGAAAAGCCTGGCGAAGGCGACGACACCCGCAAATGGGGGCCGCCATTCGTTGACGATGCAAAAGGGCAGGCAACTAGCGAGAGCACTTACTACTTGTGCGCCAACCGAAACAAGCGTTCGATTGAAATCGACATTGCCAGCGCGCAAGGGCAGGCACTGGTTTTGCGCTTGCTTGAGCAAGCCGACGTCTTGATCGAGAACTATAAAGTCGGTGGGTTAAGCGCCTATGGCCTGTCCTACGAGCAGCTCAAAGATCGCTTTCCCCGGCTCATTTATTGCTCTATTACCGGGTTTGGTCAAACTGGGCCTTATGCCGGGCGCGCTGGCTATGACTTTCTCATTCAAGGCATGGGCGGCATTATGAGCTTGACGGGTCAACCCGAGGGCGAACCCATGAAAGTGGGCGTGGGGATCGCCGACATCATGACAGGCATGTATGCCAGTGTCGGGATACTGGCAGCTTTGCGACACCGCGATGACACGGGTGAAGGTCAACACATCGATATTTCCCTGCTCGATACCCAGATTTCCTGGCTGATTAACGCAGGCACCGGCTACCTGAACACGCGCATAAACCCCGAACGCTTGGGCAATGGGCACCCAAGCATCGTTCCCTATCAAGTTTTTGCCACCGGTGACGACCCTATCATTATCGCCGCGGGTAATGACAGCCAGTTTCGCAAACTCTGCCAGATTGCTGGCATCGAAAGTCTTGCCGATGACCCCCGGTTTGCCACCAACGCAGCGCGCGTGACCAACCGTGAGGCCATCATCGCCGCGGTAGAGCAGGCCTTGCAGCAAAAACCACGCGACTTCTGGCTGGCACAATGCGAAAAAGTTGGCGTGCCAAGCGGGCCCGTGAACAGTCTGCAGCAAGTCTTTGATGACCCGCACGTCAAGCATCGCGGCGCCGAGGTGCACTTGCCCCATCCGCTAGCCGGCTCGGGCGAAGTCAGCCTAATCGCCAATCCGCTGAAGCTCTCAAAAACACCGGTACAGTACAAAAATGCGCCGCCGCTGCTCAATCAGCACGAACAAGAAGTCCTGCGCGACTGGCTTGGTGCGACCACCGCCTGCGCGGCCAACGACAATAGGGACCAATCGACATGACCGAACTGACCCAAGCACAACTTGACTTGCAAGCCAAAGCGCGGGCGCTGGCGCAAAACGTCTTTAAAGCGACGGCTGCGCAAACCGACAGCACCGAGGCCTATCCCTGGGACAATATCGCCAAGCTTCTGGAGGCGGGTTTCATGGGCATGACGATCCCACAAGCCTACGGCGGCCAAGGGCTGGGCTATCTCGAGACCACCTTGGTCATTGAAGAGATGGCCAAGGCCTGCGCCACCATGGGGCGCATCACGGTCGAAGCCAATATGGGTGCCATCGGTGCGATCATGGCCTACGGCAGCGAGGAGCAAAAAAAGATCGCCGCCCAGTGCGTGTTATCGGGAGACAAGCCAGCGATCTGCATCTCCGAGCCCAATGCGGGTAGCGCGGCCAGCGAAATGACGACTCGCGCCGACAAGAAGGGGGATCGCTACGTCATTAATGGCCAAAAATACTGGATTACCGGCGGTGGCGTCTCGCGCCTACATCTGATCTTTGCGCGAGTATTTGACGACGGCGTCGAACAGGGCATCGGGGGATTTATTGTGGTGCGAGACAATGACCAACCCAAAGAGATGGTCATTGCCAAGCGCACGCCGGCCATGGGCGTTCGAGGCATCCCCGAGACTTATGTCAATTTCGAAAACCTCGAGGTGCCTGAATCCATGATGCTAAAACCCATGGGTGATTTACGACGGGGGTTCGGTGCACTGATGAACGCCTACAATGCCCAGCGCGTCGGTGCCGGGACGGTTGCACTTGGCATCGCCGTGGGCGCCTACGAGGAAGCCGTGCAGTACACCAAACAACGCTGCCAATTCGGGCGTCCAATTGCCGAGTTTCAAGGCCTGCAATGGATGATTGCCGACATGGCGATTGCCTTGGACGCAGCCAGACTCATGCTGCACCGGGCTGCCCATGTGCCGATCGGGACATTTCCAGATCTCAAGCTTGCCGCTCAGGCGAAGATCATTGCGGCCGAAACAGCGATCAAGGTCACCAACGATTCCCTACAACTATTTGGCTCCAGTGGCTACAGTCGGGAGCTCGCAGCCGAGCGCCACGTCCGAGACGCGCGCATGTTCACCATCGCTGGGGGCACTGCACAGATTTTGCGCACCCAGGTTGCAAGCGCTATCCTTGAAGCCAAGCTGCCACAAACGCGCGACGGATACGTCAAGCACCCCATGGGCTAACGCTTGATCATGCCGCACGCCAGGCCGCCGTGCGGGTGCACAGCCACAAACCGACACCCACGGTGAGCATGCCGGCGCTAACACCAAGAAAGATACCGTCAACGTCCCAACCAACTGCGAGGGTGGCCAGACCAATTGCCATCACAAGGAAAAACCGTAACACGCCCACGAGCACCGGAAACAACATCTTTGCGGTGCCTTGGGAGGCAAAATAAAGCACTTGGCCCGCCACAAAGATCCCGTAAAACGGCGCCACGATCTGTAAGTAGCGTGCACCGTAATCGCGCGCAGCCGCATCGAGCGAGAACCAAGACAGCCATAGGTCTGGCCATAACGCCAAAACCAACCCGATCGGTGTGAACAACACCAGACCAGTCGCCGCACCGAGCAGGGCAATTGTTCGGGCACGCTGATGCTGCCCGGCACCGATATTAATGCCCACTGCTGTGGTGAGCGCCCCTCCAATGCCAAAGGCAATTGGCACGAGCATCAGTTCTAAACGACTGCCAAGCCCATAGCCACCAAGGGCCTGAGTGCCAAACCGACCTATCAAAGCGGTGACCACCACAACAGCCAAAACGATCGTTGTGCTATTTAGCATGCTCAGCAAACCGACCCGTAGGATATCGATCACCACATCACGCCGGGGCCATTGAATACGCAGTTCAACTGGCAAGCGGCCACGCAGGACATGTACCAAGAGTGCAACGCCCGCAATCCCCTGGCAAGTCACTAGCGCCACGGCGGGTCCCACCACACCAAGCGCCGGGAAATAACCCAGACCCAACGTCAGGCAAGCTGACAAGGCGATTTGACCGCCCGCACAGACCGTCAACACCAGAGCAGGGGTTCGCATGTCACCGGCGCCACGACAAACGGCAAACATGGTGAAAAACAACCATGACGCAGTTGCCCCCCCAAAGGCAATCTGGGCGTAACGGGTCGCGCCATCTAAGGCGACACCCGTTGCACCAAGCCCGCCAAAGACCACGGCGGCAAATAGGCCCAGTATCACCACAAACAACCCTGACATGATTGCGCCAATGAGCAATGCGTGCCAGACAATCGCGTTGGCGTGCGCCTGATCGCGTCGCCCGAGTGCGCGCGATAGTGCCGACGCAATGCCACCACCCATCGCCCCCGTACCAAACATTTGCATGAGCATCTGAAACGGAAAGACCAGGGCCAAGCTCGCCAGCGCGCTCGTGCCTAGACGAGACACAAAAAATGCGTCAGCCACCGCAACCAGGGTGATCAGCAGGTTAGAGATGATGTTGGGGCCAGATAACTTCCACAGGACCCTGGCGGCGGGGGCATGCAGCGCCAGTTGCACGGCTGGCGAGACGCGGGTGGCTGGCTCAGCCATCAACGAGGCTCATCTGTTGGCTCAGCGCTGTGGCGAGATACATTACGTTGTGCATTCAGAATCATGCGACCTCGATACCGAATCGTCAAGTCAAGCCGGTGAGGGCCAACCGTGTGCGATCAAACACCTCAGCAAGCAAGCTTGCCTGATGGACCGGCTTGGTTGCCATTTGGGGCCAATGCAAAGATGCCAGTGCGAGACACGACGATTTCCCGGCTTTGGGCTTGCAAGGGTTAGGCTCACCCAAAGTGCAGAAACCCCCCAGCCAAGGCATCAAAGGCAAGCCCTAAAAGCTATAGCGAAATCCGACTGATCAGCTCAATTTGCCATGACATTGTTTGAATTTTTTGCCGCTGCCACAAGGGCAAGGCTCATTGCGACCGACCTTGGCGAATGGGTTGCGCACGGTACCCGCACCAGTGGCTGCATGTTCAGCGCTTGCCGATGAGGCGCGTTTGCTCGACGCCGGCTCAGCCAAAGCCTCATCAGGATCAGAGTGGTGATACTGCACATTTTGCACATGAGCCTTTTCTGCCTCACGCTCGGCCTGCTCTGCCTGCTCACGGCTTTGCACCTTGACGGTCAGCAACAACTTCGAGACATCGTCGCGCACACGTTGCAACATCGAGGAGAATAGTTCGATGGCCTCGCGCTTGTATTCCTGCTTCGGGTTCTTCTGCGCGTAACCACGCAAGTGAATGCCCTGGCGCAAGTGATCGAGCGCTGACAGATGCTCACGCCAGTGATTATCGATGACCTGCAACATCACCGAGCGTTCAAATGGACGCCACGCTGTTTCGCCGACTGTTGCGATTTTTTCTTGGTAGGCCGCATTGCCCGCTTCAAGCACCAGGGCGACTAGGTCTTCCTCGCCAAATTCACTGGCCGATTCGACCGTTTGCACAACCGGCAGACTCAACTGCCAATCGGACTCCAAGGCCTTTTCAAGTGCAGCAAGCTCCCATTGCTCTTCGACTGAACCCTCAGGCACAAACTCCCGAACCAAGTCAGTCAGCGCCCCATCTCTGAGGCTTTGGATCTGTTCGCTGATGTCCTCACTCTCGAGCACCTCATTGCGCTGGCCATAAAGCACTCGGCGCTGATCATTGGCCACGTCATCATATTCAAGCAATTGTTTGCGAATATCGAAGTTGCGACCCTCAACTTTGCGCTGTGCTGATTCAATGGAGCGATTGACCATGCCCGCTTCGATGGGTTCGCCTTCAGGCAATTTCAAGCGCTCCATAATGGAACGCACTCGATCGCCAGCGAATATCCGCATCAACGGATCATCAAGCGACAAATAAAACCGTGAAGAGCCCGGATCACCCTGACGCCCGGCACGGCCGCGCAACTGATTGTCGATTCGACGAGACTCGTGTCGTTCGGTGCCGATGATGTGTAAACCACCCGCCTGCAACACCTGTTGATGCAGTGAGTCCCACTCTTGGCGCAACGATGCGGTTAACTGCTCACGCTTAGCCGCATCGAGCGCCTGGTCACCATCGAGCATCTCGACTTGCTTTTGCACATTGCCGCCAAGCACAATGTCGGTGCCCCGGCCTGCCATGTTAGTGGCGATGGTGATGGCACCAGGCTTGCCTGCCTGTGCAATGATTTGCGCTTCTCGAGCGTGCTGTTTGGCGTTCAGAACCTCATGGGCCAGACCAGCCTTCTTTAGGGCATTCGAGAGCAACTCTGAGCTTTCTACGCTGGTGGTACCAACGAGCACAGGCTGGCCGCGTTGCTGACAATCGCGTATGTCATTGAGGATGGCGTTGTACTTCTCAGCATCTGTTTTATAGATCTGGTCATGCATGTCCTTGCGGATCATGGGCTGGTTGGTCGGAACAATGACCGTTTCTAAGCCGTAGATCTCCTGAAACTCATAAGCTTCTGTATCGGCGGTACCGGTCATCCCCGCAAGCTTTTCATACATGCGGAAATAGTTCTGGAAGGTAATGGACGCTAGCGTCTGGTTCTCAAGTTGAATGTTGCAACCTTCTTTGGCTTCAACGGCCTGATGCAGCCCGTCAGACCAACGACGCCCAAGCATCAAGCGGCCGGTGAACTCATCGACGATCACCACTTCACCATCTTGCACAACGTAGTGTTGGTCGCGGTGAAACAGCGAGTGGGCCCGCAGCGACGACATCAGGTGATGCATCAGTGTGATATTGCGCGGGTCGTATAGAGACTGACCTTCAGGCAACAAACCCTGCTCAACCAACACCCGCTCAGCGTTCTCGTGACCGGCCTCAGACAGATAAACCTGATTGTTCTTTTCATCAACCCAATAATCGCCCTCGGGCTCAGCTTCATGCGCCTTGGGCTCATGGGCCATGCGTACAAGCATCCCCGGCACAATGTTCATCGATTGATACAACGCCGTGTGATCTTCTGCCTGCCCCGAGATAATGAGCGGCGTTCTCGCCTCGTCAATCAAAATCGAATCGACTTCATCGACGATGGCAAAAGTCAGGCCACGCTGGCGACGGTCCTCGGCGCGATACTCCATGTTGTCACGAAGGTAATCGAAGCCGTATTCATTGTTGGTGCCATAGGTGATGTCCGAACGGTAGGCCGCACGCTTTTCTTCGTTGCTTTGCTGTGGCACGACCACGCCAACACTTAAGCCCAAAAAGTTATAGAGCTGGCCCATCCAATCGGCATCACGCCGAGCCAAATAATCGTTGACCGTAACAACGTGCACACCCTTGCCGTTTAGAGCGTTTAGGTAGACAGCCAAGGTCGCCATGAGCGTCTTGCCTTCACCGGTTCGCATCTCGGCAATCTTGCCTCGGTGCAGAACCATGGCACCAATTAACTGCACGTCAAAGTGACGCATGCCAAACACACGCTGGCTGGCCTCACGCACAAGCGCAAACGCCTCAGGCAGAATCGCTTCAAGCGACTCACCGTCCTTAACCCGTTGCTTAAACTGCGCCGACAGCTCCTTGAGCTGCTCATCGCTCAATGCCTGCATTGAAGGCTCTAGCGCATTGATGCGCTTGACGTCTTTCTCAAGCTGCTTGATGAGCCGATCGTTTCGGCTTCCAAAGAATTTCTTTATTATCGATAGCATTCGTTAAAACCCTAGCGGTCAACCAATCCCGCCAAATTGATCATCAAGTGTACCGCAGGCGTGCTGGCCACAAACCGACTTGGTCTAAAGTTTGCGCCACAAGGCTAGCGGATCCATAGACTTGCCTTGCCGGGCGATCTCGAGATGCAGGTGTGCGCCTGTGGCCTGCCCCGAGCGGCCGACCTGGCCAATGACTTGACCAGCGACGATATGCTGTCCCTTTTGCACGCCAATCGAGTCAGCATGGGCATAGCGTGACTGCCAGCCTTGGCCATGGGCAATATCAATGACCCAACCGTAGCCCTTTTTCCAACCTGCAAAAACGACCTCGCCAGC
The DNA here is from genome assembly GCA_007116135.1 of Burkholderiaceae bacterium. Lineage (GTDB taxonomy): Bacteria > Pseudomonadota > Gammaproteobacteria > Burkholderiales > Burkholderiaceae_B > Algicoccus. The sequence goes on along the minus strand of SKIZ01000181.1, from coordinate 7,683 downwards.
TGCAACGGACAGTATAGGTGTCCCCAGCGGCACCGCGATATCGACCCCCCGATGAAACCGGGTTGAGCCGCTAATCGGGTGTCGGCGCTGACCGTAGTTCGAGCTAATTCGATAAGGGCCCGCCACAGGCCAGGTCAGGCTTGCCTGGCGTAAGTCAGCGGGGGCGTACAGCGTTTCAAAACGCTTTAGCGACGGGGTAGCAGGTTCGCCTTGCGCCGATGCGGCAGACATCATCGCAATCGAACCAACCAAAACGACCTTTGCGCCAATAAGCGCCGAGGTACCCTGGCGGGCTAAACTCCTAAACATATTCTGGCCCTAAAAAGTCTGCCAGACTAACAGAGTTCAAAATGCTTCGGAGCTTGCATGGCTAAACCAACCGCTAGTCACGCCATTGAATGGGTCGAGCAGGCGCAGCAAAGTGCATCGGTCTTGTTAACGGCAAAGCGCTTGATCGCGATCGAAACCGTTATTAGCCAACAGTTGCCCGCAGCCATGCGTGACGGTTTCGCCGCCACACAACTCAAGGCAAACGAGCTGACTCTGCTGACCAAAAACGCTGCACTCGCGGCCAAGCTGCGGCAGATGCAGCCACGCATCGTCGAACAGATTAAGGCAGCCGGCTGGTCGATCGATGACCTCAAGATCAAGGTCGCCACGCGCGCAAGCAAACCGCAGACGCCAATTCACGTCAAGCAAGCTCGCGCGCTTGATGAGACAGACTTGGGGCACTTTGAGAATTTGTCACATCAGCTAAATGCTGGGCCTTTAGCCGATGCGGTCGCCAAGCTTTTAGCGCGACACCGACGCTAGGCCAATTGCCAATCGTAGCGAAAGGCCGCCGGCAGCGTCAGCTCTGACTCAAACGACACTAACTCCCACGCCGTCTGATCTTCAAGCAGCTGGCGCACAAGCTGGTTGTTGATGGCATGACCGGATTTATTGGCAACGTACTTAGCCATCAGGGGCTTGCCCGCTAAGTAGAGGTCACCGATTGCATCAAGGATTTTGTGCTTGACGAATTCATCGTCATACCTCAAACCCTCTTGATTCAAGACGCGATACTCATCAACCACGATGGCGTTTTCTAGGCTGCCGCCACGTGCAAGCCCCATCGAGCGCAAGGCCTCAACCTCGCTGACGAAACCAAAGGTGCGCGCACGAGCGATTTCCTTAACGTAGGACTGGTTGGCGAAGTCGATCTGCGCAAAACCAGCCGTCGAATCAATCGCCGGATGCTTGAAATCAATCGAAAATGACAAGGAAAAACCGTCATGCGGCTCAAGCCTCGCCCACTTCGCTTGATCGCCCTCACCTTCGCGAACTTCAACGGTCTTTAAGACCTTGATGAACTGTTTCGGTACCGCTTGCTGCTCTAAGCCCGCTGAGCGCAGCAGATAAACAAACGTCGCTGCGCTGCCATCCATGATGGGGACCTCTTCGGCAGACAAATCGACATGCAAATTGTCAATGCCCATGCCCGCGAGGGCCGACATTAGATGCTCGACAGTCGACACGCGAGCCTGTCCGACTTGCAATACCGAAGCCATGCGCGTGTCGTGCACCTGATCGGCGCGCGCAGGCAGATCGACCACGGGGTCTAAGTCAACCCGGTGAAATACGATACCTGTTCCAGGCGCAGCAGGTCGTAACGTCAGCTCTACCCTTTTGCCAGAGTGAAGCCCAACGCCAGTCGTGTGCACAGATTTTTTAATGGTGCGTTGCAAAAACATCATATTTTTCTATAACTTACAAACTTCATATATTGTAGCCTGAAAACCGCCACGCGAGCATATATTGGGTCGATCCTGTGATTTTAGGGGTCATTTGAAGACGAATCGACCCCCGGCTTGACCCAAGGTCAAGCCGGGTTGAGGGAGTGCAGTCGCCTTGGCGCTGTTGGCTAGGGGACTACCCTAGTCGGCTTGGCGACGCAAGAAGGCCGGAATGTCGTAATGCTCCATCCCGGCGGTCTCAAGTGCGCGCACTTGGGCTGAAGCCTGTGAACGCGGATTACGCAGCACCGAAGGCACACTCAAATTGTCCTGACTGTTGGCGCTAACCAAGCCATGATCAGTGCCAGTGCGCATCATCGGCTGAGCGTCACGGTCGTGCACCAACGTCGGGCGTGCCCGTCCTAGACCGGTCGCCACCACGGTAACACGCAACTTATCGCCCATGCTCTCGTCATAAGCCGTGCCGAAGATCACCGATGCATCATCAGCAGCAAAGCCGCGGATGTGATCCATGATCTCTTTGGTTTCACGCATCTTCAGTGTGCGGCTCGCCGTAATGTTGACCAACACACCACGTGCACCCTGCAGATCAACACCCTCAAGCAATGGACATGCCACTGCCTCTTGGGCAGCCGCGAGAGCACGACCCTCACCACTGGCAACCGCCGTACCCATCATTGCCTTGCCCTGCTCGCCCATGATGGTTTTAACGTCTTCGAAGTCAACGTTCACGTTACCTTCGACGTTAATAATCTCAGCAATACCCGCGCAAGCATTGTGCAACACGTCATCAGCCGCTTTAAAGCAATCCTCTTGTGTCGCCTCGTCGTCCATTAGGGCATAGAGGTTTTCGTTAAGCACCACAATTAGCGAGTGCACATGCTTGGAGAGTTCATCAATGCCGTCTTCGGACATTTTCAACCGCCGGTTACCCTCGAACATGAACGGCTTGGTCACCACGCCAACGGTCAAAATACCTAACTCCTTGGCAACCTCAGCGACAATCGGTGCAGCGCCCGTGCCCGTGCCACCGCCCATACCGGCCGTAATGAATACCATGTTGGCCCCGTTTAGTGCCGCACGGATTTCCTCGCGTGCTGTCTCGGCAGCTGCACGCCCCTGCTCAGGCTTGGCACCTGCCCCCAAGCCTGTTCGGCCCAGACGGATCTGCACAGGCGCGCTCGTTGCCGCTAACGCTTGGGCATCGGTATTGGCGCAAACAAAATCAACGCCTTGCACACCGGATTTAATCATGTGGGCCACCGCATTTCCGCCAGCGCCACCCACGCCAACCACCTTGATTACGGTGGTTTTTTCCGCACTATCTAACATTTCAAACATCATGATCGACTCCCTCAAGTCAGAAACAAACTAAACAACCCCAAACTACAACCTTGCAAATCAACGCCGGCGTGACACGCCTAGATCGTTGCTTGCAATCAAGTCACTTGTCGCACAAGCGCGCGCCAAGCCATGACCTAACGGTCAGTTCATAAACCATTCCTTCATCCGCGCAAGCACCCGCTTGAAGCTGCCGTCCTGTTGTGCCACCTTACGGCCGCGCAATCGCTGCAGGCGGGCTTCACCAAGCAGGCCCATCACGGTGCTAAAGCGCGGGCTGCGCATCACGTCTGACAAACCACCCTCGTAATCGGGCACAGCCACACGCACGGGTTTCAAAAAAACGTCCTCGGCCAATTCAACTAGGCCTGGCAACAAGGCCGACCCACCGGTCAACACAATCCCTGAAGCCAACAAATCCTCATAACCGGATTCACGCACGACCTGTTGCACTAAACCAAAAAGCTCCTCGACACGAGGCTCAATAACCGCACCGAGCGCCTGGCGATTAACAAGCCTGGGGCCACGGTCACCAAGACCCGGAACCTCAACCATTTCATCGGGATTGGCGAGGACTTGCTTGGCTATGCCATAACGCAACTTGATATCTTCGGCGTCCGGGGTGGGCGTGCGCAGCATTGCAGCGATATCACTTGTGATCTGGTCACCGGCAATCGGCAATACCGCCGTATGGCGAATCGCGCCACCGGTGTAGATGGCGACATCCGTTGTGCCACCGCCAATATCAACAAGCACCACGCCAAGCTCGCGCTCATCAGGTGTCAAGCACGACAGGCTTGAGGCCAGTGGCTGCAAAATCAGGTCCTGAACCTCTAGGCCACAGCGCCGCACACACTTGACGATGTTTTGTGCCGCACTGACCGACCCTGTAACGATGTGTACCTTGACCTCAAGTCGCAGCGCGCTCATGCCAATCGGTTCACGAATATCCTCTTGGCCATCAACGATGAACTCTTGTGTCAGGACATGTAGGACCTGTTGATCCGTTGGAATGTTGACCGCTTTAGCAGTCTCGACAACACGGGCCACATCAGCAGCCGTGACCTCTTTGTCCTTGACTGCAACCATGCCGCTGGAGTTGAAACTGCGGATATGGTTTCCTGCAATACCGGTGTAGACATCCCGTATCTTGCAATCTGCCATCAACTCCGCCTCTTCAAGCGCGCGCTGAATGGAGTTCACCGTGGTCTCGATATTGACCACAACCCCCTTGCGCATGCCCTTGGACTCATGCTGCCCCAATCCGAGCACCTCGAAACCGCCTTCGGGCAGTACTTGCGCTACAACTGCAACCACCTTCGTGGTTCCGATGTCGAGAGCGACGATCAAGTCTTTGATGTCACGAGTCATGGCTTTACCGTTTGTTGTTGGGATTGACGGGTGTTGGCACATTGGCCAACGTCACTGCGAAACCATTGGGATAGCGCAAGTCCACGCGCCTGACCTGTTGACCTTCTAGATGCGTAAGCGCCTGTGGCCAATTGCGAACAAATCGCTCGATGCGTTCGCCAAACGACACAGCGCCCGGCACACCGCCCTGGGGGTTGGCTGTCTCGGCACCAGGATCGCGACCCATGAGCAAGGTCACATCGTTCGAAAGCACCGCCTCTAACGCGTAGCGCTCGTCTAGCGTTAACTGCCGCACACCGAGTCCGAGTTGCTCGAACCACTGGCGCAGCTCCGCGTAGCGTTGCAGCATTAACTTCTCGGCGCCTTCGGGCCCAAAAAACTCCGGCATATCGAAGTCCTCTTCGATCACCGCTCGATTGGCCGTAAACACCTCGCCCCAATTGTTCATGAGTTGGTATTCGTTCCAAAAAGCCAGCGGCTGGTGCTCCTCGATGCTGACGTGCAATTCGTTGGGCCACACCCGCCTGGCATTGACCTTGCGCACCCAGGGGGCAGCCTCGAATGTCTGGCGTGTCTGCTGCAAATCCATGCTGAAAAAATTGCCCGTCAATTTGCCGGCGACAGCACTTCGCACGACATCGCCCGACACATACTGAAACCCTGGCTGCGACGGTGTTGAAATCACAATGCGCTGGATATCGAATACCGGCAAACGAACCAACCAAGTGACTAAGCCAGCCAGCAACATCACCACAGCCAACACCATGAGCATGTTGGCAGCCGCATTGATCAGGCGAGCTTCGTTCCACACGTTTCACCTCTGCCCCGTGACAGCGCTTGCACGCCCGGACACTTTGCAGCTGGCCCCAGCCAGTATCGTCATGCAAAGTGCATCAAAATCCATGCCTGCCGCCTGGGCGGCCATCGGCACTAGTGAATGCCCCGTCATCCCTGGCGAGGTATTCATCTCCAGCAGCCATGGCTGCATGTCTGCGTCTAGAATCAAATCCGCACGCGCCCAGCCCTCACAATCGAGTGCCTGGTAGGCTCGAGCTGCCAATTCGCTGATTTGCTCAGTTAAGGCTGCGGGCAGCTCAGCCGGACATACGTACTGGGTTTCATCTGAGAAATATTTGCTCTGATAGTCATAGTTACCCTGCGCAGCGATGATCTCGACAATTGGCAAGGCACGCGCTTTGGCGCCTTTGCCAAGCAAAGCGACCGTCAACTCGCGCCCGGCGACAAATGTTTCGGCAAGAATGGTTTGGTCGTACGCGCGAACCATCTCGTAAGCTTGCGGCAATTCCGAGCTGCGCATGACTTTGGCCAATCCAAGCGTGGATCCCTCGTTGGGTGCCTTAAGAATCAGGGGTAGACCAAGGGCCTGCGGCAACGCTTGCAAGTCAGCCGGACTTTGAACGACCCGATAGGCTGGCGTGGGCACGTGCACCTGTTGCCAGACGCGTTTGGTCATGATTTTGTCCATCGCCAACGCTGAGGCCAGGTGACCACTACCGGTATACGGGATACCCAGTAACTCCAGTGCACCTTGCAAAGTACCGTCTTCACCGTAACGCCCATGCAGGGCAATGAAGACTCGATCAAACGATTCGGCGGCAAGCTCTGCCAGGGTGTGCTGACCGAGATCAAACAAGGTTGACTGCACCTGCTGTCGCTCGAGTGCCGCATGCACGGCTGCACCTGACATCAGCGAGACTTCGCGCTCAGCTGAGTGCCCGCCATAGAGCACGCCGACTCGACCGAAACGGTTGTTCAGATCGCTCATGCCACCTCCCCGAGCGCGACCGACACCCGGCTAATGGAGCCAGCACCCATGAGAACAAAGACATCCGAATCCCGAGCGAATGCCCGGATCGCCGCGGGCAACTCCTGAACGTGCTCAACAAACACGGGCTCGACTCGACCGGCAACACGCAAAGCCCTGCTCAAGGCACGACCGTCAGCTGCCACAATGGGGCTCTCGCCAGCGGCGTAAACCTCGGTCAACAAAACGGCATCGGCTGTACTGAGCACCTTGACGAAATCCTCAAAACAATCACGGGTTCTGGTGTAGCGATGCGGCTGAAACACCAAGACGATGCGACGATCCGGCCAGGCACCGCGCGCGGCCGCGAGTGTGGCGGCCATTTCAACCGGATGATGGCCATAGTCATCAACGACTAAGAACTCGCCGGCGCTGTCACAAGGGTAAGGTCCGTGAACGCTAAATCGCCGGCCGACCCCTTTAAAACGAGCTAGCGCACTGGCAATCGCATCGTCAGCCACACCAAGCTCGGTGGCCACCGCGATGGCAGCCAGTGCGTTTTGCACATTGTGAATACCTGGCAAGTTCAGAGTCACGTCCATTACAGCTCGAGGCTTGCCACTGATCTGTCGGTGCAACTTGAACGCCATCGTGGTGCCATGCGCCTTGAGGTCGGTGGCGCGAATCTGCGCATCCTCGTGCAAGCCATAGGTCACCAGGGGACGAGAAATCAGCGGCGTGATCTCCCGAACGTTTGGATCATCGACACAAACAATCGCACTGCCGTAAAACGGCAAGCGTTGCACAAACTCGATAAACGCCTGCTTTAATTTTGTGAGGTCGTGACCATAGGTGTCCATGTGATCAGCGTCGATGTTGGTCACAATCGCCATGACCGGCAACAAATTCAAAAACGAGGCGTCTGACTCGTCAGCCTCGGCCACCAAAAACTCACCCTGCCCAAGGCCTGCGTTAGCGCCTGCTGCGTTCAATCGCCCACCAATGACAAAGGTTGGATCAAAGCCGCCGGCGGCCAAAACGCTGGCAACCAGGCTCGTGGTGGTTGTTTTACCGTGTGTGCCAGCTACTGCGATACCTCGCTTAAATCGCATCAACTCCGCCAGCATGACGGCGCGCGGCACAAGTGGAATGCGAGCTTGACGAGCGGCCAAAACTTCAGGATTGTTAGACGCCACTGCGGTCGAGGTCACCACCACATCCACATCAGCCACATGTTCGGCGTCATGTCCGAGCGACACCTTGGCGCCCAAAGCGATCAGCCGGTCAGTGACCGCGGAACTTGCCAAATCAGACCCTGACACTTGGTAGCCCAAGTTGAGCAAAACCTCTGCAATGCCACTCATGCCTGAGCCGCCGATGCCGACGAAATGAATCCGCTCGATCCGGTGTTTCATGTCTGCCCTCCCATCAAGGCCAGACAACGCGTACCAATCTCTTCGGTGGCCTGAG
>SKIZ01000043.1 GCA_007116135.1 Burkholderiaceae bacterium | reverse complement strand
ATTCGTTTACGAATTTGAGTGGTGATATTACCGGCAAGTTTTACGGCCCCAATGCCCAAGAGGTTGGCGGCACCTTTGGTCTGCGCGGCTCGGGTGTGGAGACCTACATTGGCGGCTTCGGTGGCAAACGTTAATGCAGCATATTTGGCGTTTTTGGGTGCTCATGTTGGCACCGCTCTTGTTTCACGCGGTGCTGGCTCAAACACCGGCATTAAATCAGCAGCGATTTGAGCAAGGTGTGCGCTTGATGCACACCGATATTGACCAAGCGGTTGAGGTGTTTCGTGCGCTCTACATGGAGACGGGTGCCATTCGGGTTCAGCTCGAGCTTGCCCGCAGCTTGTATATTGCCGAGGAGCTCGATGCCGCTAAAGTCGAGTTCATCGATGTCTTGCAAAAGCCGATACCGATTACCGTGCGCGATAAGGTTGAGTGGTATTTAAGCGAAATCCAAAAGCGCCAGTCAGCCAAGTTCTACATCGGTGTCTTTCAGGACAGCAATCCCGGCCAAATTACATCGGACCGGGTGTTTGAGCTCTTTGGTCAGCTCTTTGAATATCAGCCACCGACACCGACCGAGACACAAACCGCGCTAAACCTCACGGTTCAAGCCGAGCGCGAGTTGGGCCGGCGAACAGGGTTATTCGCGCAGGCCACCGTGTCAACGCTGACCTACGAGAGTTCGGTCTATAACAAGCAAATCCTTGACCTCTCGCTAGCTAAGCGATGGGAGGACTTTAACTACAAGGACGTGAAGTTTGGCAACCAAACCATGTTCTATGGTGGCAAGTTTCTCTACAACATGCCCTACGTCTCATCGACGCTCATCTACAACCGGCCCAACCAGGATTACTGGGGCGTGGGCGGGCAGGTGGGTCTGCTGGACTATCCTGACTACAGCTATTTAAACGGCCCTCAGGTGCAGGGGCGTCTTTTTTACAACCACAACATCACCAATAATTTGACGGCGTTCTTTGAGGTGGGCGCCGATCATACCGAGGCTAAAGAGCGACCCTATAACTCAACAGGCTATTACGGCACAATCGGCACCCAAATCGCTCACAACCCAACCTCGTTGCAATTAAGCCTCGCGGCTACTGTCTCGCAGCGACAGTACGGCGCGCCGGACCCCCTGTGGGGACGCACACGTCGAGATAACGGACAGATTTTCTATGCCTCGTTAATCAAGCGCGACCTCTACATCTTTGGCTTAGCGCCGGTGCTTGAGTTCACATATCAGACCAATCAATCCAACATTAATTTCTTTAGCTACAACAAGTTCTTTGTTGGCTTGTTCTTCAAGAACGTCTACTGACTCAATTCATGTGAGACTGTCTCAGCGCGTGAGACACCTGCCGTGTCATCATGGCATTGGTTGATCTGACGTGGCCCGGGAGGCAAAGGTGCTTGGAGCGATAAAGCAGTTGTTAGGCGCAGGCTTTTGCGCGCTATGGGTGGCAGGCCTGATGGTGCCTGAAGCTTTTGCCGAAGACGAGACCTACCGAAAAGAGAAGTTGCATATTCAGATTGACGTTGCTGCCGATGGTTCGTCGGTGATTGAAGAATACGAGGTCATCGAAATCCTGTCTGAGCGGGCCATTGATTGGTATGGTGATCAGTGGCTCTACTTTTCTACGAGTCGCCAGACGCTTGAGATCATCGAGGCCTTTACCGAACTGCCTGATGGCACGCGCGTACCCGTGCAAGAGGAATCGATCCGGCTTGTAGAAGGCGACGGCTCAGCGCACGAAGCGGTCTACACCGATGAGCAGTCCTATGTCGTGATCTTCCCGCAAATTGTGCCCGGTGCGCGCACCCACCTGCGCACCCGTTTGGTTGAACACGAGCCGCTATACGCAGGTCACTTTTCTATAACCTACTCCTTTAGCCCAATGGTTTACTACGGCGAGGTGCTGATTGATCTAACCCATGACCCAGCCATCGATCTCGAGCTTGAAGCCGTCGAGCGAGGCAGCAACCTCGTCTATGAGCGTGTGTCAGATGGCCTAGATGGCCAAATCCGCTATCAGGCCAGATTCTCGCAACCCGGGCGCGAACGACTCGAATCGTCGACCGTCGGGCATTTGGATCGAAACCCGTATCTACGCATTTCTTCGATGCCAGACATGCTTACGATTGGTCGGCTTTATCAGCAAAGCGCCGAGGATAAAACGGCGGTCACACCTAGTGTCTTAGAGCTTGCCAAAGAGATCACCGCTGGTATCGAGGAGGCGTACGAGCAAGCGCGCGCGCTTCACGCCTGGGTCGCACGCGAGATCCGTTACGTCGCCATTTTCCTCGGTGACGGTGGTGTGGTGCCGCACCATGCTGACCTGATTTTGCAAAGACGCCACGGTGACTGCAAAGACAGCACGACCTTATACATTGCCTTATTGGCTGCTTTGGGTATCGAAGCCGAGGCCGCGTTAATTAATGCCGGTGATCAATATACGCTTGCCCGTCTTGGCGGGGTTGGCCCCTTTAATCACGTGATCACTTATTTGCCGCAATGGGATTTGTATACCGATCCGACCGATCCTTACGCACCTTTTGGGGTCTTGAGTTACGACACCAGCGACAAGCCAACGGTCTTGACCCAGTCAGCCGTATTCGGTCGCACCCCTAAGTGGGCCGGTGTGGCCAACCGGACCACGGTGGCTGCTGAATTTGAGATTGCCGAGGATGGCTCGATTGCTGGCCGCACGGACGTGCAGGTGCAAGGCCCTTCATCGCGCCGAGCCCGTACACGCTTGCTTGCCTATGTTGGGATGTATCAAGATGATATCGTGGCCCGTCGATTGGCTGCTGTGGGTATGGTCGGCCAAGGTGGCTATACCTTTGAACCGATGCGAGACCTAAGCAACCCGGTGGCTTACCAGACGTGGTTCGAAACACAACCCATGACAAACTTCCCCGGGCCAGGGGCCATGCACATTCCGGTGGGTCTGGCGCCCGGTCTGATTGGGACCCTGGCAGCGCGCCCGCCAAACCCAGAACATGTGCGACCTTTTGAGTGCCTGTCCTATAGCGTTTATGAGCAGTATCGAATCCGCTTTCCAGAGACCGTCGAGATTGCCCATTTGCCGCCTGAGACCTGGTTTGCATCAGGTCAGTACCTTTATCGCTCAAGTTATCGCCGTGCCCCAGAAAACCAGCGTGATGTGTTAGTTGAGCGTGAGCTCATTTTGGAGATGCCCAGTCAAGTTTGTCAGCCTGGCGATGAAATCGTGCGCAATGAATTGCTTGGCGTGATACAACAGGATCTTCGCGGTCAAATATCCTATCGACCCAACCCTTAGTCATCGGGAGGCAACGCATGTTGAGTCCTTGTAATTGGGCCCGCCTGATTCTGGTGAGCGTCGTTGCGCTGACAGTGCTCTTTAGCTAGAACACTTGATTTCAGCTGCCAGGATGCCCCAGTGCCTGAGCCACGTCTTCAAAGCCTGGATCTTGTGCGTAGATGCGTTCAAGGTCCTTTCGAGCCAGTGCCTCTTTGCCCATTGCTTGATAGACCTGCACGCGCAGGTACCGCAGATTGAGCATCAGCTCCGGATTACGCCCCTTGGTTCGTCTGAGCGCAGGCCCTAAGACCTCGAGCGCGGCGTGATGCATGCCCAGATCAACCAAGGCCTGAGCTCGGTAGTACATCACCACCGTATGCACCGGGCTGTCATTGGTCAATACACCGGAGAGTTTTAAAAAGTGTTCACCAGCGACCTGGTCTTGGGCCAGCAATGCCAGCTCGCCATACGCTGACAAGACGACCGGGTCGGCGTCTTCGGTGGCCGTATCGGGCAAAGCCCCTTGCAGTGCGTCCAAGGCGGCTGCCGGATCGTCATTGGATTGATGTACTTCGGCAAGCAGCAGTCGGGCGCTTTGCGCCGTTGGTGCCATCGTGGCAATCACATCAGGTGCGACAGGTACTTGCACGCTCGGACTTAACCCGAATTGCGCAAACGTTTGACCCAGGCCATCGGGTCGCTGCAAGGCGCGCTGCAATAAAGTAATCGACTGCGCTAGTTGCTCGCGCTGCGCGCGCAAGAGTGCCGCACTCCATGCGGCATCAGCACCGGCAGGTGAATCGATTGAAACCGACTCCAGGTGTTCAAGGGCTTGATCGAAGTGACCCTCACCCCAGGCTCGCCAGCCATCAAGGAACTGTTTGGCATCACTAGCCATCGTCAGACGCTTTAACCAACCAAACTTGGGCAGTTTGCCAGGCGTCGGTGGTGTCGGTGACGTGGGCGGCTCGATTGGTTCGCTGGCTATCGCCCGTGCCGTGGTCTGTCGCAGTTTCTTGTGTGGATTTAAGACCGTGTAATGCAGCCCTGTGCCCGTTAGCCCCGCGGTGGCGCGCGTGCCACTGGTGCCCATGGTCACACGTGCACCACGACGCCCGGCCGATACCGAGGCACCGCGTTTGCTTAAGTTCATCGTCAGTCCCGGCGCAATACGAAACCGGCGAAAGAAGCGAAACGGCATGGCTCGGCCTCCAAGTGATGGGTGTGGCGCGAGGAGCATTGCTAGCAATGACAAACACGCATGTGATTGATCATTATGTGACACTTGAGCCAATGCCGTCAAAGCCCTTGGTGGTCATGGCAGGCTGATGCGATATCAATGTTGAGACGCTGTTGCGTTTGTGCACATCGAGGTTCTAGATCCGGTTGAAGTTCGATCGGATTTACCGGCGTGCAAAGCGCTGAGGACGAAATGGTGTGAGATCCATTTCCGGTGTTGCGCCTGATAACAGTTGGGCGACCACGCGCGCGGTTCGGGCTGAGCCAGCCAAGCCCACATGGCCATGACCATAAGCGTGAATGACTGCGTCACAACCGCTTGCAGGCCCAATGCACGGCAGGCCATCGGGCAAGCTCGGTCGTCGGCCCATCCAGACGGTGATGTGCTCGGTGCGTATGTGGCCGGCCAAATCCGGATAGAGGGTGGCTAGCAACTGCTTGAGGATCTCTGCACGCTGCCAGTTGGGCACATCGTCGAGATCGGCGATCTCGACTTGACCGGCGATTCGAATGCCTGTGGCCATGGGCGTGACGATGACTTTTTTATCCATAAACATGGTTGGGTGGTTTGGACCGTGCTCAGGGGCTTGAACCACATAGTGGTAGCCGCGTTCGGTTGCCAGGGGCACCTCGTCTCCTACTTGCGCGGCCAAGGTTCGGGCGCGCGCACCCACCGCGATCACAACGGCATCACAGTCAATGTCACCTTGCGTGGTCCGCACACAGGTCAGGCCGAGATCATCGTACTGAATCGACTGGGCTTGAGTTTGAATGAAGGTTGCCCCGTTCTGAACACTGTGATTAAAAAGTGCCCATACGTAGGCACTTGGATTGACGCAATAGCCAGTTTCATTGACCAGCACACCAAAGCCGTAGTCATCAGCCAGGGCGGGCTCAAGCGCGTGCAAGTCGGCCGCTTGTAGCGTCTGCCAGGTCACGCCCGATTGGCTCCGAATATCCCAGGCATAGGTGTCGGCTTCGTAGTCAGCCTTGCTCCGATACGCGTGCAAGACCTCGCGCACACGAATGAGATCACCGACGCCTACCGCTTGCGCCATGTCTTGGTGCAGCAGCGGCGCGTCCTTGAGCATGGCGCGCAGCGCCACCGCTGTGGTTTTCAGTTGTTCGACAGTGCGTGCTGAGGCGATGTAGTCTTTAAGCCAGGGCAGGGCACGCGGCAGATAGCGCCAACGAACCGTCAGAGGCCCTAGCGGATCCATTAACCAGCGAGGCACTTGTTTCCAGACACCGGGGTAGGCCGGCGGCAACACTGAGTGCGGTGAGAGCCAACCGGCATTGCCGTAACTGGCAGCCTGAGCTTGCCCAGGCTGGCCGGCATCAAGCAGCGTCACCTGCAAGCCCGCCCGAAGACACTGGTGCGCAGTGGCTACACCGACAACACCGGCACCAATGATGACAACGTGTCGCTTCAACTCATCCCCTTGCCGCTTGCGCGTGCACCATAGACCCGCATAGCCTTCATCTAACTCGGCGCGGCGCTCTTGGGTGCGCTTGCCTGCGACTGATGAAAAATCTCGGTAATCGTGGTCACCGCATAGTCAACGGCATTATTGGTCGGGTAGAGCACGTGTTGGACGTTTAAGTCCGTGAGTGCCGCACCCGTATGATCATCGCGCGCAACCACAGCGATCTCGCCCTCAAAGCCATACGACTCCAACCCTTCGAGCAATAATCGGTTTGAAATGAAGTCAGGAACCGTGCTGACCACCCAGCGGCTATCTTTAATTGGCAGGCTTTCAAGGAAGGCCGTTTCGATGCAGTCGCCAAACCGAACTTCATAGCCTTCTTGCTTAAACTTGTGGACAGCCTCAGGGTCGAAATCAACCCCGATGACCTTGATCCCGGAAGCAGACAGGCCACGGGCTAGGCGTGCGCCGTAACGACCGAGCCCAAAAACGATTACATCAGGCTTGAAATGGATTTGATTGGGCGCCTCACCGGCTAACTCACGAAAGGTCACACGACGCTCAAACACGCCCAAAACAGGCTCTAACCATTTATAGAGCTTGTGGGAGTAAAGAATCATATAAGTCGATATCGCAATGGTCACCACGCCCACGAGGGTGGTCAGCCCGAGGGCTTCAAGTCCGATGTGCCCGAGCGTGATGCCCATGGCAATGAACACAATAGAGAACTCACTGATTTGGGCCACGGTCAGCCCCGCCAGAAAGCCGGTTCGCTTGCGATAGCCCATATAGCCCATGATGGCCATGACGATTAAGGGGTTGCCGATGAGCACGAATAACGACAAGACGATCGCTGGCACGATCTCACCGCCAAGCGTACTGAAGTCTAGTTTTGAGCCAAGCTCGATAAAAAAGAACAAAAGCAAAAAGTCACGAATCGATGTCAGCCTGGAATTGATCGCGTCTCTAAAGTCGGTTGAAGCCAGCGAAAAGCCCGCTAAAAAGGCACCGGCTTCTTTTGAAAACCCGGCCCATTCACCGAGAGCGGCCAAGCTCATGCCCCAAGCGATCGCAAAGATTAACAAAAGCTCCATCGAGGAAGCCATTTTTGCGACCAGCCGAGGCAGCACGTAGCGCATCAGGACAAACATGGCTAGCGCTGCCACCGTTAACCGCAGTGCCAGTGAGCTCGTGATCTCAACCCAGGTGAGGTCGCCCGTGCGAAGCGTACTCATGACCATCATGGCCACCACCACGGCCAAGTCCTGGACGATCAAAAAGCCGATGGCAATGCGGCCATGCAATGAGTCGATTTCACGTTTGTCAGAAAGCAGTTTGACGATGATGATCGTGCTCGAGAACGTCAAGGCAACGGCGATATAGACCGCCTCCATCAAGCTTTTGCCAAGCACGGTAATAATCAGAAAGCCAAATAGGATGGTGAACGTCAGTTGCCCGAGCCCCGTGGCCACGGCCACGGGGCCGATGTGACGGATGTGTTTTAGGTCAAGCTTTAAACCCACCACAAACAACAGCACTGATACGCCGATTTGCGCAAGCAGTTCGATTTGTTCATGGGCGTGAACAATCCCAAGCACGGCAGGCCCGACCACAATGCCCACCACGATATAGGCGATTAGCACGGGTTGGCGCAGAAACAAGGCCAAGCCACCCGCTAGCGCGGAAATAATTAGAAGGAGGGAAAACTCACCAAATGCACCCAATGTTGACTCTGCTGCAAGGACAATGAAGCTCAATTCGATGCGCCCTTGCGCACCGTTGTCCAGAGGATAACGCAGGCATGTGCTATTTGTCTAAACGGTTGGCACATAAAAAAGGTCCCTGAGAAACTGATCAGGGACCTTCGAGCTCACCTCTGGAGAACAACCGTTTAATTGCCTCGCATGGATGAAGGCAGCCAGGTGGCAATACCGGGGAATGCAATAACCAAGACCAGTACAACAAAGACTGCCACAATGAACGGCAGCACGCCTCGGTACAAGATCGCAATCGAGCCTGTATCGGCTTCGCCAGCGACCTGTTTTCGAATGTTGTGCAGAATGAATAGGTTCAGCCCGTGCGGTGGGCTAATCAAAGCCATTTCCACGAGCAAGGTGATCACAATACCAAACCAGATCAGGTCAAAACCCATGCCCATCATGACCGGCAGCAACACCGGCACGGTGGTGACCATCATCGAGTAGGCATCCATGAACATGCCCAGAATCATATAGAAGAGAACCAGGATGGCAATGATATAGATCGGGCTCCAGCCTAGGTCAGAAATGACGCCAGCTAGTGCGCGCGGGACACCTAGCAACGATAGCGCCGTGGTCAGCAAGAAGGCGGCGCTGATAATCAGAATCACCATCGAGGTGGTGTTGACCGTGTTTAAGAGCACCTGCTTTAACATGTCTTTGTTGACCCGCCCAGCAAATAGAGCGAGCAAGAACGCACCAACCACACCCAAGGACGCTGACTCAGTGACCGTGGCAACGCCGATGTAAATGGTGCCCAGAACCAAAGAGATCAATATACCGACAGGGATGATGGCCACCGTCGACGAGAGCTTCTCGGACCAGGTGGTCCTGTTCTCAGGTGGCGCATAGGAGGGGTTGAGCTTGACCATGACATAGATGGTCACCATGTAGGCCAGGGTTAACAAGATCCCGGGGATCACACCGGCCATGTACATCGCGCCAATCGACTCCTGCGCCAAAACGCCGTAGACAATCAGAATCACGCTTGGTGGAATCAACACGCCAAGCGTGCCACCGGCTGCCAACGAGCCGACGACCAACGGTTCGTTGTAGCCGCGCCCACGGAATTCAGGCAGCGCCACGCGCCCGATGGT
>SKIZ01000065.1 GCA_007116135.1 Burkholderiaceae bacterium | reverse complement strand
CGGCTCGCAGATGAGTCTGTTTGCATAGGTCCGGCCGCCTCAAAAGACAGCTATCTGAGCATGCCTTCGATTATTGCGGCAGCCGAAGTCACCGACTCTGAAGCGATTCATCCGGGTTATGGTTTTTTGTCTGAGAACGCCGACTTTGCCGAGCGCGTTGAAAAAAGCGGGTTCGTCTTCATTGGCCCGCGTCCTGAGTCGATCAGACTCATGGGCGATAAAGTCAGTGCCAAGCGTGCCATGATTGCCGCTGGCGTGCCGGTGGTGCCAGGCTCAGAAGGCGCACTACCGGATGATCCAGCCGAGATCATCCGACTAGCGCGTGAGGTGGGCTACCCAGTCATCGTCAAGGCTGCCGGTGGCGGCGGCGGTCGCGGCATGCGCGTGGTGCACACCGAGGCTGCATTGCTTCATGCAGTGACCACCACCAAGACCGAGGCGGCTGCGGCCTTTAACAACCCTGAGGTCTATCTTGAGAAGTTTTTGGAGAATCCGCGCCATGTGGAGATCCAGGTGTTGGCCGATGGCGGTAAAAATGCCGTTTGGCTCGGTGAGCGTGATTGCTCCATGCAACGACGCCATCAAAAGGTGATTGAAGAGGCCCCAGCGCCTGGCATCTCGCGTCGTTTGGTCGAGAAAATCGGTGAGCGCTGCGCTGAGGCTTGCCGCAAGATCGGGTATCGCGGTGCAGGCACATTTGAGTTTCTCTACGAGAACGAAGAGTTCTACTTCATTGAAATGAACACCCGGATCCAGGTCGAGCATCCGGTGACTGAGCTCATCACCGGTGTTGACTTGGTGCAGCAGCAAATTCGTGTGGCAGCTGGCGAGCCGTTTGCCTTAAAGCAACGTGACATTGCGTTCAAAGGCCATTCGATTGAATGTCGCATCAATGCCGAGGACCCCTTTAAGTTTGTTCCAAGTCCAGGACGCATCACGAATTGGCACACCCCAGGTGGGCCCGGGGTGCGCATCGATTCTCATGCGTTTAATGGCTACTTTGTGCCGCCGCATTATGACTCCATGATCGCCAAAGTCATCACCTATGGCGATACACGTGACCAAGCGTTAGCGCGCATGCGCACTGCGCTGTCCGAAATGGTCGTTGAGGGCATAAAGACCAATATTGCGTTGCATCGGGAGCTTTTAACCGATGCCCGTTTCATCACTGGCGGAACCAGCATTCACTATCTGGAGCAAAAGCTTGCCGACCGTCCGTAAGGGCGGGCCTCAAGAGGAGATAGGGCTATGCGTGAATTGGTGTTGCAGTGTGGTGGTCAACAGGCCGACAGCCTGACAGACGCCCTGATTCAGGCTGGCGCTCTATCGGCGTGTGCTGAAGACGCCGAGTTTGGCACCCCCAATGAGCAACCTCTATTTGGTGAACCTGGGGCTGATGCCTCGCCCGATGGCTGGCAAACCAACCGCATTGTTGCTTTGATACCAGACGGTCTCGACCCGCATCAGTGCTTGGCGCAAGCCCAAGGGCTTGTCGATTATCAAATCAGCGATCAGTGGCATCTGCGCGAAGTGCCCGATCAGGATTGGGTCAAGTTGACCCAATCGCAATTTGCCCCGATCGAGATTGGCCAGCGGCTGATGATTGTGCCGACATGGCACCGTGATCAGGTACAAGCGCGCGGGCGCTTGTGTTTGCAACTCGATCCCGGGTTGGCATTTGGCACGGGCAGCCACCCGACGACCCACCTTTGCTTGCAATGGCTACAAGAGGTGATGCCGCCTGATGCGCGGGTATTGGATTACGGCTGCGGCTCTGGGATTTTGGCGATTGCCGCGAGCATGCTCGGTGCCCGGGCGGTCGTGGGCGTTGACATTGATCCGCAGGCGGTGCAGTCGACTGTGGATAATGCGCGCAGCAACGAGGTCTCGGTGGCCGCGATGCTGCCCGATGCCTTGGAGCCCGGGACCTTCGATGTGGTGGTGGCCAATATTTTGTCTAATCCCTTAAAGGTGCTCGCGCCGATGTTGAGCAACCGCGTGCGCCCGTCAGGCTTTTTGGTGCTGTCTGGCATTTTGGAGCGCCAGGCCGAGGAGGTCATGGCGTTTTATGAGCCTTGGGTGTCTTTGACGGTCTTTCAAGCGCTCGATGGCTGGGTTTGTCTGGCTGGCCAACGTCGCGAGCACACGCCATGAGCCTAGTGACCCGTTGCCCCAAATGCGCCAGTGAATATGACGTTACTGCCGACCAGTTAAAGTTGCACGACGGCTTGGTTCGTTGTGGCGAGTGTTCATATGTGTTTGACGGTTTTGCCTCTTTGGTCGAGAGCTTGCCTACGCTGACTCGCAAGGTCAGTCAGGCCGAGCTCCCAACTCAAAAGGTAGCGCCAGCTACGCCGGTCGCGCCTGCGCCTACCCCTAGCGCTAGCCCCAACCCCAATCCCAACCCCAGTCACGCACTCGTGCGTGAGGACTTCGCGAGCTCACCCGCGCCTAAACCGGCATCCAGTGACTCGATTGAGCCGTCGTTTTCCCCCAGCAAACCGATGGCGCCCGTGGTCAACGACGGACCCTTCATTCCTAGCGTGGACCGATTGGCCAGTGTGGCCAGACAAGCCCAGAGCGATTCGCGGCAAGAACCCGCTTTCGCAATCAGCTCCTCGCCGCAGGTGAGCTCGACCAGTGAACCTGCTTTGGGCGAGCTGCCACAGGCGAGCCAAGACCGTGAGCCCGCGCTTGGCGCCATTGGTGCGGCACAACCCGATCTGAGCGCACCGCACGCTGCACCGGTGCGTATTGAGGGCGAAGCACGGCTGCGCGGTGAGGATCCATCAGCAACCGGTCGCACCGTGCCAGAGTTCCTTGAGGATGAAGATGAACCCGAACCCGAGGGCAGGAGCCTGCTGTGGCTCGTAGGATCGATTGCGTTAGCCTTGGTGCTTGTGATTCAGGCCATGGTCGTTTATCGAAACGACATCGTCGCTTCGGCGCCAAGCCTGCGACCGTTGCTTGTCACCTTGTGCCAGCCTTTTGGCTGTGATGTCAGCCATGTGCGCCAGATCAACCGGATCTTTATTGTGGGTTCGTCGTTGCAGCAGGCCCCCACGACGCAGGGGCCTTTGGATCAGCGCGATTATGTGTTGCGCCTGACGCTGCAAAATCGTGCAGCCTACCCCCAACCTTGGCCCACCTTAATGCTGACTTTGCGCGATGCATCGGGCACGCCCGTTGTGCGCAAGGCGTTCTTGCCATCGCAATACTTGCAGCCAGCGCTGCTTGCCGGACCCATGCGGGCGCGCCAAGAGGCCAATGTCGCCATTGAGTTAACAGTCGATGGTGTCAATGTCAGTGGTTACGAGTTAGACCGGTTTTTTCCTTGATTTTTAATGACCCTTGATATGGGGATGGCTAATGTCCAATGGTGTGTTGATTTGCGGTTCGGTTGCGTTTGATACGATTGCGGTGTTTGATGGGCGGTTTAAGGATCACATTCTTGCCGATCGTATCCATGCCCTAAGCGTGTCTTTCCTGGTGCCTCAGATGCGTCGCGAGTTTGGCGGCTGCGCGGGCAACATTGCGTATAACTTGAAGTTGCTTGGCGGCCAGCCGCAGCCCGTGGCCACCGTTGGCAATGATGCGCAAGACTACCTCGAGCGCTTTGCCCAGCTTGGCATTGAGACTGACCTCATTCGGGTCATGCCAGACATGTACACCGCGCAGTGCTTCATCACCACGGATCTTGATGACAATCAGATCACCGCATTTCACCCCGGTGCCATGGATCGCAGCAGTGAGAACCGAATCGAAGCACCCCATCCTGGATGGGCGATTGTGGCGCCGGACTCCAAGGCAGGGATGTTGGCCCATGTCGAGCAGCTCTCAGCGCTAGGTACGCGGTTTGTGTTTGACTTGGGTCAGGCAATGCCGCTGTTTGACGGCGCGGACTTATCGGCCGTGCTGCAAAAAGCCACGGCTTTAGCCGTTAACGACTATGAGGCCAGTGTGGTTGAGCAGCGCACGGGCTTGCGCATTGAACAAATTGCTGACAAGTTGCAAGCAGTCATCGTCACCCGTGGCGCGCAAGGCGCGAGCCTGTATCTGCCAGGCCAGCGCATTGAGATCGCGCCGGTTAAGCCCAAAGATGTGGTTGACCCGACTGGCTGTGGTGATGCTCATCGAGCCGGTTTGCTGTATGGTTTAACCGAGGGTTGGTCGTGGGAGAAGTCCTGCATGTTGGGTAACGTGATGGGCTCAATCAAAATCGCTCATCGCGGTCCGCAAAATCACACGCCAAGTCGCAATCAAATTGCCGAACTCATGCAACAAAACTTCGGCATTGGGTTCTAATAGAGCTATGTCGTCGAATGTTTCGACGCGCTTTTGATGAGATTGGAGTACGCCATGCAAAGCGCTAAACGTTTGTTTTCTTTGCCCGGTGCAGTGCGCCTGGGTGCCGCAGCGGCGGTGGTGTCCGTGATGACGGTCAGCGTGACGGGGTGCAGCACGCCAAGCGCGTCAGCCGGCGTCTACACCTATGGCCAAGCGCAGTCCGAGCAGATTGTTCGATTAGGAACGATCACTGATATGCGACCCGTGGTGATACAGAAAGAGCGCTCATCGGGTGCTGGGATGATTGCCGGTGGTGCCTTGGGTGGTGTGGCTGGCAGTGGTGTGGGCGGCGGTGTGGGTCGTGACTTAGCCATTGTCGGTGGCGCGGTGCTAGGTGCCTTGGCCGGTGAAAAGATCGAAGAGCAGATGGGCAAGACCCAAGGTGTGGAGCTCACCATTCGCCTAGATAACGGTGAGACGCGCGTGGTCGCCCAAGCTGATGATCAGCGCCTGTCCGTTGGCCAGCGCGTCCAAGTCATTAGTGGCAGTGGTCCAGTGCGAGTCGTCCCCGCTGGCCGATAAGTTGTTGGCCTGCCGTTAGCGCCGCCGCACCGCGTGCGGCGGTCACGATCAGGCCACTACAGCATCACGAGCGTGTAGTTGATGCTCTTTAGGACCAGCAAGGTGACTTGACCCAAGATCAGCAACACCAGCGGCGAGAAATCAAAACCACTGAACTTGGGCAGAATACGGCGAATGGGCTCAAGTAACGGGTCACTCAAGGTGCGCAGAATCGGCATGACCGGCGCCAGTGGGTTGACCCACGACAAAATCGCTTGAATCAAGGTGAGCCAAATCACCATGGTCACAGCCCAGCGCGCTGCTGTGACCGCCGCAGCCAGTAGCCCAGGCACCCAGAGCGCAGATGGCAGCAAAAAACCATAGAAGGTGAACCATGCCAGCAAGAGGTAAGCCACGGCCATGAGGTAGACGCCCACCAGGCTGGCGAAATCGATCGACCGACTCGTGGGCAGCATCACACGTAGTGGCTTGCATAACCACTCTGTTAGCCGGTAGATCAGCTGGGCAAATGGGTTAAACGGATGAAACCGGATGGCGTGTAGCCAAGCGCGCGCCAAAAATGCCGCACCCACGATCGTGAAGCTGATTTCAATCAGGAACAGCAGGATTGAGATAAACATCGATTAGCAGACCTTCTCGTTAAAGCTCATGGTGTGCGCATTGTCGCACGAGCTTCATGGCCATGACCACCGATACAAAAAACCGCTCGGTAAGTTATTACCGAGCGGTTGATCAACACGAAGTGTATCGACTTGTTACGGACGACCACCGGTTGGGAACGGCCAAGAAGCAGCCGGATTTAACGCTGTTTTCGCACCTGGTACCGCAGCCGTGGAGGGCTTGCTAGCAGCGGGTTTTCTTACAGCGGCTTTTTTAGCGCTTTTTTTTACAGCCTTTTTTGCCGCTGCCTTCTTAGCCGGTGCTTTTTTAGCGACAGCTTTTTTGGCAGGTGCCTTCTTGACGGCTTTCTTTACGACTTTTTTGGCCGCTGCCTTCTTGGCCGGTGCTTTTTTAGCGACGGCTTTTTTGGCAGGTGCCTTCTTGACGGCTTTCTTTACGACTTTTTTGGCCGGTGCCTTCTTGACGGCTTTCTTTACGACTTTTTTGGCCGCTGCCTTCTTGACGGCTTTCTTTACGACCTTCTTAGCCGGTGCCTTCTTGACGGCTTTCTTTACGACCTTCTTAGCCGGTGCCTTCTTGACGGCTTTCTTCACAACCTTCTTAGCCGGTGCTTTTTTAGCGACGACTTTCTTGGCCGGTGCCTTCTTTACTGCCTTTTTGACAGCTTTCTTGGCCGGGGCCTTCTTTGCAGCTTTTTTGGCTGTTGCCATGGTCTTGCTCCTATAGATCAGGTACCTAAACAAGGAACGCGCGCCTTGAAGTCCACCTTAAGGAGGTCGACCACCAGGCTCGCGCTATTCACCAAGTTGCTTAGCTGACTGGTACCGACAGCCTAAGCAACTCAGCGAATACGACGCGATTGCGTCACCGGCTTGCATCAACAGCGCAAGGGTGGAGTCGCAATCAACAGGCGATGGGTTGTTTGACCATTGCCCGTATTCGGTACGTGCGTGCCGATCGGTACCTGCCTGCGGGGCGGTTTATTCCCAGTTCAGGGCGCCGCCGGTTTGGTACTCAATCACACGCGTCTCAAAGAAGTTACGTTCCTTCTTTAAGTCAATCATTTCAGCCATCCACGGGAAGGGGTTCTCTTCCTGAGCAAACAACGGTTCAATGCCAATTTGCTGGCAACGACGGTTGGCGATGAATCGGAGGTAAGACTTGAACATGGGGGCATTTAAACCGAGCACGCCACGCGGCATCGTGTCTTCGGCATATGCGTATTCCAAGTCAACAGCTTTTCTAAATAACTCGCGAATTTCTTCACGAAACTCGGGTGTCCACAGGTGAGGATTCTCGAGCTTGATGGTGTTGATCAAGTCAATGCCGAAGTTGCAATGCATTGACTCATCACGCAGGATGTACATGTATTGTTCAGCAGCGCCGGTCATCTTGTTCTGACGGCCAAGCGCCAAAATCTGGGTGAAACCGACATAAAAGAACAAGCCTTCCATCAGGCATGCAAAGACGATCAGTGATCTCAAGAGCGTCTGGTCAGTCTCAGGCGTGCCGGTGTTGAAGTTCGGATCAGCGATCGCGTCGATAAACGGGATGAGAAACTCGTCTTTGGCGCGAATCGATGGCACTTCGTTATAGGCGTTGAAGATTTCGCTTTCGTCTAAATCAAGACTCTCGACGATGTACTGGTAGGCGTGGGTGTGAATCGCCTCTTCAAAGGCCTGGCGCAAAAGAAACTGACGGCACTCAGGCGCGGTGATGTGGCGATAGGTCCCAAGCACAATGTTGTTGGCCGCTAGCGAATCTGCGGTCACGAAGAATCCGAGGTTGCGCTTGACGATACGACGCTCGTCTTCGGTCAAACCGTTGGGGTTTTTCCATAACGCGATGTCACGCGCCATGTTGATCTCTTGCGGCATCCAGTGGTTTGCGCAAGTCGCCAGATACTTCTCCCATGCCCATTTGTATTTAAAGGGTACGAGCTGATTGACGTCAGTTTTAGCGTTAATGATGCGCTTATCAGCGACGTTAACGCGTTGCTGGCTGGCATCTGCGCCAGCGACAGTCTGCGTCAGTCCGGGTGTGGGCATGGCTGAGTCACCAAACACGCCGGTGGCTTGGCGCAGAGCCGTGTCTTGCGCCTGAGGTGGTGTTGGGGCCGCAGGCTTTTGGGTTGCGGGAGTGATTTCGTCGTTCCAGTTGAGCATTGTTATTCCTTTGTCCGTATTCGATGGTTTATTGGCAGGCCTCGCACTCTTCGAATCCAGGGTCTCCTGGTCGCATCGTGCAGGCTGCCCCCATGACTTCGGGCTCAGGCAGCGCTGGGCTGGCAGCAGATGCTGCCGAGGTGCCGCCAGCAGACATGCTGACCGCGTTAAGTTCGCCACCACGCCCGGTGGACTTCTCAGCGCTTGTGGCGCCAAGTGTGCGCAGGTAATAGGTGGTCTTCAAACCACGTAACCATGCAAGCTTGTAGGTGTCGTCGAGCTTCTTGCCCGAGGCGCCAGCCATGTAGATATTGAGTGATTGCGCTTGATCGATCCACTTTTGCCGGCGGGCAGCGCACTCAACAGTCCACGATGTTTCCATTTCAAAAGCAGTGGCGTATAGGGCGCGCAGATCGGCAGGAATGCGATCAATACGGGACAGGCTGCCGTCGAAGTACTTCAGGTCGGCGACCATGACTTCGTCCCAGAGTCCCAGCTTCTTGAGGTCACGAACTAGGTAGTGGTTAACTACAGTGAACTCGCCGGATAAGTTGGATTTGACGTACAAGTTTTGATATGTCGGTTCGATGCACGCTGAAACACCGATGATATTTGAAATTGTGGCAGTTGGGGCGATTGCAACGCAATTTGAGTTACGCATGCCATGCTGTTTGATGCGTGCACGCAACGAATCCCAATCAAGCGTGCTTGATTGATCAACTTCGACATAGCCACCACGCTCTTGTCTGAGCAACTCGAGCGTGTCTTGCGGCAAGATGCCGCGCGACCACAACGAGCCGTCATAACTTGCGTAACGACCACGCTCGGCGGCCAAGTCGCTTGATGCGCCATAGGCGTAATAGCAAACCGCTTCCATGGAGCGATCAGCAAAATCGACCGCGTCTTGCGAGGCGTACGACACGCGCATCATATGCAGGCAATCCTGAAAGCCCATAATGCCAAGGCCAACCGGACGATGTCGCAAATTGGAGTTGCGTGCTTTGTCCACGGCGTAGTAATTGATATCGATCACGTTATCGAGCATGCGCATGGCCGTGTTGATGGTCTTTTGCAGCTTTTCATGGTCAAGCTCAAAGCCGCCTTGGCCATTGTCTTTCATGTGCGCCACCAAGTTCACCGAACCCAAGTTGCAAACAGCAATCTCAGACTCGTTGGTGTTCAGTGTGATCTCTGTGCACAGGTTCGAGCTGTGTACAACGCCCGCATGCTGCTGCGGTGAGCGCAGGTTGCAGGGATCTTT
>SKIZ01000130.1 GCA_007116135.1 Burkholderiaceae bacterium | reverse complement strand
TCGCAACGATTTGAGCGCAGTCTTCAAGGACGCGCGCAACGAATGGATCGGCTCGTGGCACGCTTGGTTTCGCCGGCTCAGCGCATTGCCGCACGAACCAATCAGTTAGCGCTGTTGCAACAGCGGTTGCACCACGCGCGCCCGAGTGCCGAGGTCTTGCGACAACATGCCGCGCAACAGCTGACGCAGCTGCGAGTCGCTTGGCAGCGCCGACTGACGGATTGGTCGCGCCAGACCGATCGGCTTGAGGCTCGTTTGCAGCGACTGTCCCCAACCGAGCCGTTAACGAGGGGGTTTGCCTTGGTGCGTGGCCCGCAAGGACAAATCATTGAGGATGCCTCGCAACTAAAGCCCAGTGACTTGGTGGCCATTCGGTTTGCCCGTGGTTCGGTCAGCGCTGCCGTTCAGGAAGTCGAGCCCGCGCCGGAAACCCGGCTATCAAAACGGAATTGATCGGCACACGAGACTGCCTTGGCTACAATTGAGCAGTGGCGGCTCTTTTGTCGCTGAGCTGGATCAATCCCAACAAATCAAAAGGAAACTGTTTCCATGACACATACCCTTGCACCGTTGCCCTACGAGATGGATGCCTTGGCTCCGCACATCTCTAAAGAGACGCTCGAGTACCACTACGGCAAGCATCATCAGACGTATGTCACGAATTTGAATAACCTCGTGCCTGGTACTGAGTTTGAAAATGCCACGCTCGAAGAGATCGTGAAAAAATCCTCAGGTGGCGTATTTAATAATGCGGCTCAGGTCTGGAACCACACGTTTTACTGGAATAGCCTCTCGCCTAATGGTGGCGGTGAACCGAGCGGCAAGCTCGCTGACGCGATCAAGGCCAAGTGGGGTAGTGTGGACGCGTTCAAAGACGCTTTTAACAAGTCGGCTGCCGGTAACTTCGGTTCGGGCTGGACTTGGTTGGTCAAAAAGAGCGATGGCTCAGTTGACATCGTTAACACCAGCAATGCAGCCACGCCGCTGACGACCGATGATGTGGCGCTTTTGACCTGTGACGTCTGGGAGCACGCCTACTACATCGACTATCGCAACGCGCGCCCGAAGTACCTAGAGACATTCTGGAAACTTGTGAACTGGTCATTCGCCGAGAAGAACTTCGGCTAGGCTACTGGTCTGCGTCGCACTCGATAGACTGCGTCAATGCATAAAACACAGAACGCCGGCACTGCCGGCGTTCTGTGTTTTATGATGCAAGACATCTCAAAATATTCACGCGGGGGAAGTGATGGCATCGAATCAAGCATACATCTGCGACGCAATTCGTACACCGATTGGACGTTACGGCGGTGGCCTAGCCGGTGTGCGCACCGATGACCTGGCTGCTTTGCCGCTCAAGGCCTTAAAGGAGCGCAACGCCTCAGTGGACTGGGAGAAAGTCGATGAGGTCCTGTATGGCTGTGCGAATCAGGCCGGTGAAGATAACCGCAACGTTGCGCGGATGGCGGCCCTATTGGCCGACTTGCCAACGTCGGTGGCTGGCGGCACGATCAATCGGCTTTGCGGCTCGGGGATGGATGCTGTTGGTACCGCCGCGCGCGCTATCCGTGCAGGTGAGGCCTCTTTGATAATCGCCGGCGGCGTTGAGAGTATGAGCCGTGCACCTTTCGTGATGGGCAAAGCCGAGTCGGCTTTTTCGCGTTCCGCGGCGATTTACGACACCACCATTGGCTGGCGCTTTGTCAACAAGCTGATGCGCGCGCAACACGGCGTCGATTCAATGCCTGAGACGGCTGAAAACGTGGCGGATCAATTTGGCGTGTCGCGCCAAGATCAAGACAAATTTGCCATGGCGAGTCAGGAAAAAGCGGCTGCGGCACAAAAGGCAGGTGTGTTTGCCGCGGAAATTACCCCGGTTCAAATCCCGCAGCGCAAGGGCGATCCAGTCATCGTTGAGCACGATGAGCATCCCCGACTGACAAGCCTCGAGGCCTTGTCCAAGCTAAAGGGTGTGGTGCGTGAAGGTGGTTCGGTGACCGCAGGCAATGCCTCAGGTGTTAACGACGGCTCGGTGGCGATGTTTTTGGCCAGCGAGCAAGCGGCAAAGAGCCACGGTTTGACGCCGCGCGCCCGAGTCGTGGGGATGGCCACAGCGGGTGTGGAGCCGCGCATTATGGGCATTGGCCCGGCACCTGCGTCACAAAAGGTTTTGGCGCTTACGGGCTTGACGCTCGATCAAATGGATGTGATTGAACTCAATGAGGCGTTTGCAGCGCAGGGTATTGCGACGTTGCGCCTGCTCGGGTTAGAGGATGAGGACCCGCGCGTCAATCCCAATGGCGGCGCGATTGCCTTGGGTCATCCGCTTGGAGCCTCAGGCGCCCGGTTGGTCATGACCGCAGCGCATCAGCTGCATCGAATGGGTGGCAAATATGCGCTGTGCACCATGTGTATTGGCGTCGGTCAAGGCATCGCCGTCATTATTGAAAAGGTGTAACTGGCAAAGCGCGCGTTGCCTGCGTGCTAGGGGGCAATTGCCTGCAGCCCCCGCACGCGATGCTCGGGCACGATATTGCGATCGGCGAACCAGCCTTGATTGACTTCAAGCGCAAAACGCACGGGTTCGGCTGGGCAGTGGTTATCGAGTTGCTGAGGTTGCATCTGTTCGATGTTCACGATAGTGCCGTCATCGCGCAAGAAGGCAATCGATAACGCGATAAACGTGTTTCGCATCCAAAAGCAATGAATCGCATGGTTCTGAAACACAAAGAGCATGCCGTGGTTTTGCGGCATTGATTCGCGCCACATCAATCCGGTTGCGCGATCAGCGGGGCTTGAAGCGACTTCAGCGACCAATCGATGCATGCCAACATAGAGTTCAGTGGTTTGCAGGGATGTCGGCGTTTGTGCTGTTGCGCCTGCAGCGATTAACAAACCGATAGACGTCAGGCTTGTGTAAATGAGTCGTTTAAGCATCAAAGTTTGGGCGTGCAGGGATCTGCAGCGGCTTGTGAGAACAAACCTCTGTATAACAGACACACAACGCAGAAATTAGTTCCGTTGTGAGTTGGGCAAAAAATCAAACAAGGCGCAGGGGTATTGCAGTGAGCTGCTTAGCCTGCCGTTATATTGACTGCTTGTTTGCCTTTGGGGCCTTGCGTGATTTCAAATTTCACTTTTTGGCCTTCTTTGAGCGTTTTGAAACCGTTCATTTGGATAGACGAAAAATGAGCGAACAAATCTTCGCCCCCGTCATCTGGCGTGATGAAGCCGAAACCCTTGGCATCGTTGAACCATTTGACGGTACCCGTGGCGTTTTGGTTGCTTTGCGCTTCGGGGGCGTTGGTCGAATCAGACATTGCGACTGCCTCTTATTACCGATTAAACATTCAGGGCGAAATGCAGCATCTCGCCCCTCTTAAGCAGCGACTCCAGAAATCGGAACACTGCGTGGGTTGAATATGCGTCACATTCAGGATCTGCGTCAAGACAATAGCGGGTTTTCTCTAACGTCTAGGTGCAATAAACTAGTTAAAAATCCAACAATTTCGGTTCCCTTGACCATGTCATTGCCCAAAGACTCTTCTGGGTCGATTGTTCTTGAGCGCCAAAGCGCCCAAGTCAAACCGCCGCCCATGTACCAAGTTATTCTTTTGAATGACGATTACACGCCAATGGAGTTTGTGGTGGTTGTTTTGCAAAAAATCTTCGGCAAGACGCAGGAAGAGGCAATGAAGATTATGTTGACCGTGCATCATCACGGGCGAGGGACGTGCGGGGTTTATCCGCAAGATGTGGCTGCAACGCGCATCCAACAGGTTTTACAGTTTGCCAGAAGCCGACAACATCCGCTGCAATGCGTGATGGAACCGGTAGGGGATTAGCTATATTTGAGGATGTCTGCGTAGAATGGTGACATTCGGGTGATTTATTGATCAAGTTCG
This sequence comes from Burkholderiaceae bacterium, assembly GCA_007116135.1. Taxonomy (GTDB): domain Bacteria; phylum Pseudomonadota; class Gammaproteobacteria; order Burkholderiales; family Burkholderiaceae_B; genus Algicoccus. The sequence continues at coordinate 23,474 of SKIZ01000130.1, read as the reverse complement.
GTGCGGCGGGGTCACGCGCTGTGCCGGCTAGGGGAGGAAACGTGATTTCCCAGGAATTAGAAGTAAGCTTGCACATGGCCTTTGTCGAGGCTCGATCAGCACGTCACGAATTCATCACAGTTGAGCACCTGTTGCTTGCTCTTTTAGACAATGCGGCTGCCGTTGAGGTCTTGAAAGCCTGTGCGTCTGACATGGATGACCTGCGCACGAACCTGCGCAAGTTTGTGACAGAAAACACGCCAGTCATACCGGAAGGTGGGGAAGTCGATACGCAGCCGACACTTGGGTTTCAGCGCGTCATCCAACGCGCCATCATGCACGTCTCAGCCGGTGGTACATCCAAAAAGCCCGTGACGGGCGCCAATGTGTTGGTGGCGATTTTTGGTGAGAAGGATTCGCACGCTGTCTATTATCTGCAGCAGCAAGGGATCTCGCGCTTAGATGTGGTGAATTTCCTGTCGCACGGCATCACCAAGAACCCGCAGGCCGAGACGCCGAGCACGAGTCGCGAGACGCCGAGCAGCCAGGATGAGAACAGTGACGCGCGTCAGTCGCCGCTTGATCAATATGCGCAAGACTTGAATGCAGCCTCGTTGGCCGGTCGCATCGACCCATTAATCGGGCGCGATGCCGAGATTGAACGTGTCATACAAATTCTATGCCGCCGGCGCAAGAACAATCCACTTTTGGTTGGCGAAGCCGGTGTGGGTAAAACAGCCATTGCCGAAGGATTGGCTTACCGCGTGACACAAAAGGAAGTGCCCGACGTGTTGCTTGACGCCCAGGTTTACTCGCTTGACATGGGGGCGTTGCTTGCAGGTACCAAGTATCGCGGCGATTTCGAGCAACGGCTAAAGGCCGTGCTCAAGCAATTAAAAAACAATCCACAGGCAATCCTGTTTATCGATGAAATTCACACCCTCATTGGTGCTGGTTCGGCCTCGGGCGGCACACTTGACGCCTCGAACCTGCTCAAGCCTGCGCTGTCCTCGGGTCAGCTGCGCTGCATCGGTGCGACGACGTACGCCGAGTACAGAGGCATCTTTGAGAAAGACGCCGCTTTGTCACGTCGGTTCCAAAAGGTTGATATTAGTGAGCCGACGGTCGATCAGACCGTACAGATCCTTCGCGGCCTAAAGCAGCGCTTTGAAGAACATCACCATGTCAAGTATTCGGCGGCGGCGCTCACCGCAGCCGCTGAACTGTCGGCGCGACACATCAATGATCGTCACCTGCCAGACAAAGCCATCGATGTGATTGATGAGGCTGGTGCAGCACAAAAGCTTTTGCCTAAGTCCAAGCAGAAAAAAACCATTGGCAAGCATGAGATTGAAACGATTATCTGCAAGATTGCGCGCATTCCGCCGCAAACCGTTTCGACTGATGATCGCAGCCGCCTAGCTACCCTTGAGCGCGACTTAAAGACGGTGGTGTTTGGACAGGATGCAGCCATCGAGGCTTTGGCTGCGGCCATCAAGATGGCGCGCTCCGGTCTTGGCAAGCCTGAAAAGCCGATTGGTTCATTCCTGTTTTCTGGGCCAACGGGTGTGGGCAAGACTGAAGTGGCACGCCAGCTGGCGTTTACGCTTGGAATTGAGTTGCTGCGCTTTGATATGTCGGAGTACATGGAACGCCACACGGTGTCGCGTTTGATTGGCGCGCCGCCGGGCTATGTGGGCTACGACCAGGGTGGTCTGCTTACCGAGGCGATTAACAAGCAGCCACATTGCGTGCTGTTGCTCGACGAGATCGAGAAGGCACACCCCGATGTCTTCAATATTTTGCTGCAGGTCATGGACCACGGCACGTTGACCGATAACAACGGGCGCAAGGCGGATTTTCGTAATGTCACGCTGATCATGACAACCAACGCCGGCGCCGAGGCGATGAGCAAGCCCTCCATTGGTTTTGCCACTACGCGCCAAGTAGGCGATGAGATGGTGGAGATCAAGCGTTTGTTCTCGCCCGAGTTCCGTAACCGTCTTGACGCCATCGTGCATTTCGCACCGTTAGATAAAGACGTGATCTTGCGGGTAGTCGATAAGTTCTTGATGCAACTTGAGGACCAACTGCATGAAAAACGTGTGGAGGCTGCGTTCACGCAGAAGCTGCGTGATCACCTTGCAGCGCATGGTTTTGATCCGCTGATGGGCGCCAGACCCATGCAGCGACTCATCCAGGATCTCTTGCGTCGAGCTTTAGCCGATGAGCTTTTGTTTGGTCGACTAGTCAACGGTGGTTCGGTGACACTTGATATCGATGACAAGGACGAGGTCCGTTTGATGTTTGAGGACGACCGCGATGCCGGTAGCAAGAAAGACTCAAGCAAAGAGCTGGTGCACGAAGACTGAAAGCGGCGGGGGTGCTTGGCGACGATTCCGTAAAAGTCGTCGTCTACCGCCCGGGGTCTGGTGAGCGAAGCACGCGCGATTAAGTGGTTCCGGTGCTGCCGAATCCACCGCTGCCGCGTTCGCTAGTTTGCTCGAATGAGTCGACCACGCGAAACTCGGCTTGAACCACCGGCACGATGACCAATTGCGCCAGTCGCTCCATGGGCTCGAGACGGAAAGTCGCTTGCCCGCGGTTCCAGGTCGAGACCATTAGCGGGCCCTGATAATCGGAGTCGATGAGCCCGACCAAATTCCCCAAGACGATGCCGTTTTTGTGTCCCATGCCGGAGCGCGGCAAAATCATGGCGGCGTAATTCGGATCAGCGATATGAATGGACAGACCCGTTGGCACCAGGACGGTTTGCCCTGGCGCTAGATCGATCGGCTCATCGATGCAGGCGCGTAAGTCCAGTCCGGCCGAGCCTTCGGTGGCGTAATTGGGTAAATTGTCTTGCATGCGCGGGTCAAGGATTTTGACGTCCACAATCTTCACGTTGTTCTCTCCAGTCTTGGCGTTAGCGGATTGACCTGCGGCTTCTTTTTAAGTACCGGCGCAACAAAAAAACACCTACAAGCAATACAACCACAAGCCCAATGTATAGAGGCAGATTCGCGGCATGATGCGCGGCCACAGCGCCTCTGGCTGCGAGATAACCTGGCAGTAGCAACAGCGGCACCCAAACAATTGCCGAGAGGCAATTTGCGAGTTGGAAGCGCCAGATCGACATGCCCATGGCGCCGGCGACGGTTGGCACGCTGCTGCGAAGCGGGCCTAGAAACCGGCCCAAGAAGATCGAGACAAAGCCGTGTCGATAAAAGAACAGCCTGGCGCGTGCGACTGTGCGTCGATGGCGTTTGATGGCGCGCCAGCGCAAGATCTTGGGTCCGACCCAGCGGCCAATTGAAAACGAGATGGCGTCACCGACGATTGCGCCGGCGATCCCCCAAAACAGCACCGGCGTCAATGGCAGCACGCCACTGCCGATAAGCCCGCCAGTCAATACCAGCAGGGCAGTCGCTGGAATCAAGATGCCAATGACGAGAAGTGACTCGCCCATGGTCAACAGGAACGTGATCGGTCCAGCCCAAAACTGGTTTGCCTCGATGAATTGGCCTAGTCGTACGATGTAGTCATGCATGAAGGGAAGATAAGCGAGATGTCAGACAACGACCGAGTTTAGCCTTTAGGCCTGATGTTGGCGATATCGTCGGGCGATTTCGGTGATGATCACTCGGGCAACTTGGATTTTTGGGCCAGCGGGCAAGGGGTGGCTGCCCGATTCGTCGATCAGTTGGACTTGTGTGTCCTCGCTATCCATGACGTCCTGGGCGAGATTGGCAATTAGCAGGCTGATGCGTTTGCGTTGGCGCTTGGCTTGTAGCTGAGCCAAATCCAGGCTGGTTTCGGCGGCAAAGCCCACGCACCAAGGCGATGGCGCCAGACTGGCGACTTCTTGCAAAATATCGGGGTTCATCACAAATTTAAGCTCGGGCGCCCCAGTGTCGATCTTCTTGAGTTTTTCGTCGGTCGGGTTGGCCACGCGCCAGTCAGCTACCGCAGCGACTGCGATAAAGAGGTCGCTCTCAGTTGCATGGCGCATGACCGCTTGATGCATCTGCAGCGCGGTTTGCACGGATAACCGAGTCACACCAGGCGGGCAGGGCAGTGCCGTTGGACCAGACACAAGCGTGACGCGAGCGCCAGCGTCGCGCGCAGCCTGGGCCAAAGCGTAGCCGGTTTTGCCAGAGGACCGATTGGTGATGACACGCACAGGGTCAATCGGCTCGCATGTCGGGCCTGCTGTCATCAGCACTTTCAAGCCGTCAAGGATCTTGGGTTGGAAATGTGCTCTGACCGCATCGACAATCTCGTGAGGCTCTAACATCCGGCCATCGCCGGTCTCACCACAGGCTTGGGCACCTTGGCCCGGGCCAATGATCTCGACGCCGTCGGCCCGAAGTAAGGCAACGTTGCGCACGCTAGCAGGTGCTAGCCACATTTCGCGGTTCATCGCTGGCGCGATCATCAAAGGCAATTGGCTGGCCAAGCAAAGCGTGCTTAGCAAGTCGTCAGCTAGTCCGTGCGCCAGCTTAGCCATGAGGTTTGCGCTAGCCGGTGCAATCAAGACCAGATCAGCCTGCCTCGTCAGATTGATGTGCACCATGTTGTTTGGCGCGCGACGGTCCCACAGGTCGGTGTACACCGGGCCAGATGAGAGCGCTTGAAAGGTGGTTGGACTGACAAATTGGCAAGCGCTTTGCGTCATGACCACATCGACATGCGCACCGTGATCCATGAGTCTGCGCACCAGATCGGCCGACTTGTAGCAGGCGATGCCGCCGCTGACTCCTAAAACAATCCGCTTGCCTTCTAGATCACCCATGGTCGGCCTCAGTTCGATGGTCTGTTCTTGCGGCTTTGCCGCCAGCGTTGCCACTCATCCCAAATCACGAGAATAGCACCGACAGTAATGGCCGCGTCAGCAATGTTGAAGGCGGGGTAGTACCAGGGATGCCAGTAAATAAGCACAAAATCGACCACATGCCCGTAGGCCAGCCGATCAATCAGGTTGCCAATGGCACCGGCCAAAATCAGCGTCAGCGCAAGCATGAGTCGGCGCGATTGCTGTGCGCTTGTCTTCATGAGCCACAAAATAAAGACGATCGCCACCGCAGCGATACCCGACAGAAACCAGCGCTGCCAGCCGCTGCCTTGGGCCAAAAAGCTAAAGGCAGCGCCGCGGTTGTAAATAAGCGTCAGATCAAAGAATGGCAGCAGACTGATTCGCTGACCGTAGTGCAGGCTTAGATCGACAGCCAGTTTGGTGGCTTGATCGAGCAAGACGATCAAGGCAGCCAGTCTGAGCCAATTACGCACCATTGGCCTCAAGCAGGTTTTGAACACAACGTCCGCATACCTCAGGGTGTTCAGGGTGCTGGCCGACGTCTGGGGCGTAATGCCAACAGCGACCACATTTGGTGTGAGTCGAAGGCTTGGCAACTATCCGTAAGTCACCCTCAGTGAGATGGGCCTGGGCGCGTGAAACAATCAATAAAAACTTTAATTGATCACCCAAGCTAGCAAGCAAGGCATGATCTTGCTGATTGGCGTAGATGTCCACTTCAGCTTGCAAGGACGCGCCGATTTGGCCGTCGGTGCGCAACAGCTCCAGTGTTCTCAAAACTTCCGCACGGATTTGCCGCAGACGCAACCACTTCTGACCAAGCGTCTGGTCATCTTGCACCGCGGGCAAGGTGTGATAGCACTGCGCAAAGATTGTCAACTGAGACGGCGCATCGAGCTCGCCCAGAGACTGCTCACGCAGCACCGCCCAGGCCTCCTCGGCGGTAAACGACAGTATGGGCGCCAACATCTTTAAAAGGGCTTCGGTGATGTGAAGCAAGGCTGTTTGCGCACTGCGCCGGGCGTGACTATTGGGTGCGGTGGTGTAGAGCCTGTCTTTTAAGACGTCCAGATAGAATGCACCGAGGTCCTCGGAACAAAAGACTTGCAGTCGAGCAACGCTTGGGTGAAATTCGTAGCGTTCATAATTGGCCAGAATTTCCGCTTGTACCTGCGCTGTCATCAGTAGCGCATAGCGATCGATTTCGAGTAAGTCCGCAGGCGCCACAGCATCTCGGTCGGCCTTGAAGTCAGAAAGGTTTGCCAGCAAAAAGCGAATCGTATTGCGCATGCGCCGGTAACTTTCAACCACACGCTTGAGAATTTCATCCGAGATCGACAGCTCACCGGCATAGTCAGTGCTCGCGACCCAGAGCCGCAAAATTTCAGCGCCAAGCGCATCTGAGACTGTTTGCGGTGCGACGACGTTGCCATCGGACTTGCTCATTTTTCGGCCTTCGCCATCAACGACAAAGCCGTGGGTCAACAACGCCTTGTAGGGTGCGCGCCCATGGAGCATGCAACCGGTCAAAAGCGAGGAATGAAACCATCCGCGATGCTGATCCGAGCCCTCGAGATAGAGGTCGGCTGGCCACTGCAGCTCGCTGCCGTGCGAACCATGACTTTGATTGTCTGGACCACCGATGACGGTGGCGTGTGTGGATCCGGAGTCAAACCAGACGTCAAGCGTATCGCGATTTTTCTCATAGAGCGCGGCCTCATCGGGGCCAAGCAGCTCGGCTGGCTCCAAGGTTTGCCAGGCTTCGATGCCGGTTTGTTCGACGCGCAAGGCAACTTGCTCGAGCAAGGCCGGTGTGTCTGGGTGGAGCGCGCCCGTTTGTTTGTTGACAAAAAACGCCATCGGTACACCCCATTGGCGCTGGCGCGACAGCGTCCAATCGGGCCGGTTGGCGATCATGTTGTGTAGCCGCGCCTGACCCCATGCAGGGTAAAAGTCGGTTTGTTCAATGGCAGCGAGCGCGCTTTGGCGCAAACTCGGTCCGTTGTCGCTGGGCTTGACATCCATGCCGGCGAACCACTGGTTAGTTGCACGGTAAATGATGGGGGTTTTATGGCGCCAGCAGTGCATGTAGCTGTGATGATGCGCTACTGATTTCACCAGTGTGCCTGCCTGGCTCAGGGCGCGAACAATTTCAGGGTTGGCCTGCCAGATCGAGAGTCCACCAAATAGCGCCAGTGTCTCGCTGTACTTGCCGTCACCCATAACCGGATTGAGAATGTCATCGTCTGGCAAGCCGTAGGCTTTGCAGGAAACGAAGTCTTCAACGCCGTAAGCTGGCGCTGAGTGAACCACGCCCGTGCCAGCATCTAGCGTGACATAGTCACCGAGATAGACCGGCGAATGGCGCTCAAAGTCCGGATGCGCCTTGGCCAAAGGATGCCGAAAGCCAATGCGCTCGAGTTTGGCACCGGTCGTTGTGGCGATGACCTTGCCAGTCAAACCCCAGTCTTCTAGGCAGGGCTGGACTCGATCTTTGGCCAAGATCAGGTGCTCGCCGGTGGGCAGCGGCTGCTGAAGTTTGACCAGCGCATACTCGAACTCGGGGTGTACGTTTAAGGCTTGGTTTGCTGGAATGGTCCATGGGGTGGTCGTCCAGATGACGATGGCACCGTCACCGACTTCAGATAAACCGAAGGCGCTGGCAATCTTGGCATGCTCGGCAAAAGGGAAGGCGACATCGATGGCCGGGTCATTGCGATCGATGTATTCGACCTCAGCCTCAGCTAGAGCCGAGCCGCAATCAAAGCACCAGTTCACGGGTTTTAGGCCGCGAAAGACGTAGCCTTTTTGCAAGATCCTTGAGAGCACCCGGATTTCGTTGGCTTCGGTTTTGAAGTCCATCGTCATGTAAGGCTGGTCCCACTGACCGAGTACACCCAAGCGCTTGAAGTCCTTGCGCTGGTTGTCTATTTGCTCGAGTGCGTATTGGCGAGCCTTGGCCTGCACTTGGGCCACGGGCAGGTGCTTGCCGAACTGCTTTTCGATCTGGATTTCAATTGGCATGCCATGGCAGTCCCATCCCGGCACATACTGTGCATCAAAGCCGGCCATGTTGCGGCTCTTGACGATGATGTCCTTTAAGATTTTATTGACGGCATGGCCGATATGAATCGAGCCATTGGCATAGGGCGGGCCGTCATGCAATATGAAGCGTGGTCGACCGGCGCTGGCTTGTCTGATAGCTTGGTAGACCCCGGTTTGTTCCCACTGCGCAACCCACTGTGGCTCTCGCGTGGGCAGGTTGCCGCGCATGGGAAATGTCGTGTCGGTCAGATTAAGGGTGGTCTTGTAGTCCATGATCGGCAAAGTAGTTGCTCGCCTGAGCGCGGTCTTGTTGCATCGCGGCGGTCAAAGTGGTTAGGTCGGAAAATTTCTGTTCGTCGCGCAGGTGATGCAGCAGATCGACGCGCACCAGTTTACCGTAGGCCTGCACGTTGGCATCGAGTACGTGCGTCTCAAGCAGGGTGCCTAGTTGGTCAGTCACGGTTGGGCGGCGCCCCAAGCTCGCCACAGCCGGTAAAGGCTTGGGCCCAAGGCCATGGACTTGGGCAACATAGATCCCAAACCGGACTGCTGTGCGGTCATTGACCCGCATGTTCATGGTTGGGAAGCCGAGTGTGCGCCCCAATTTCTTCCCATGCAAGACGTGTCCGGTCAGTCGCCAAGGTTGCCCGAGCAAGGCAGCCGCTGCTTTCATATGGCCATCTTGCAAAGCCTGCCGAACCTGAGAGCTCGAGATTCGCTGGCCTTGGTCATCGGTGATTTCATCTAACACTTGCAATTCAAAGCCATGTTTGCGGGCAAAGTGTTCAAGCATCTGGACATCGCCGCCACGGCGGTGTCCAAAACGAAAGTCCGGGCCCACGAGCAGCCAGCGCATCTGTAGTTGCCCAAGCAGCAGCTCTTCTAAAAAGGCTTGCGCTGACATCTGCGCCAAGAGTTGATTAAAGGGCAGCAAAGCAATCTGCCTGATCCCGGCGCCAGCAATCTTTAAGACCTTGTCGCGCAAACTATTGATCTGCAGCGGCACACGCTGGGGCGCGCCTTGCGCATTCGCAAAGTAGGCGCGCGGGTGTGGGTCAAACGTGAGCACAGAGGGGCTTAACTGGTGCTCGGCTGCTGCCGCACAGACCCGATCGAGCATCGTCAGATGCCCTCGATGTACGCCATCGAGATTGCCAATGGTCAACGCGCTCGGGCGCAATGGCGGCCTTGCGGGCAGGTGTCGGATGATTCGTAAAGGATGGTTCACGTTGAGCAGTTTACAATCTCGCAACTGTGTTGTTGCCTTGAGTGGCTGCTTTTAGGTTTTTCTTTATGACTGACGCGAACGCGTTAAATCGCCGTTTTGTGGTGCTCATTTCCGGGCAGGGCAGCAATTTGCAGCAAATCGTCACCGAAGCCCAAGCCGGGCAGTGGCCCTTGGAGGTCGTGCGGGTCATTAGCAATCGCGCAGACGCGCCCGGATTGGCATGGGCGCAGGCGCAAGGGCTGCCAACCGCTGTGGTCTGCCATCATGACTACGATAGCAGGCAGGACTTTGACGATGCTTTGGCCAAGGTGATCGAAAAAGACCGACCAGACTATGTCTTATTGGCCGGCTTTATGCGGATTTTGACCGCCGGCTTTGTGGCGCAGTTCAAAAGTCGCCTCATTAACATTCACCCGTCTTTGTTGCCCGCTTTTACTGGCCTCAATACACATGCGCGTGCGCTTGAGGCAGGCGTGGGTTGGCACGGTTGTACCGTGCATTTCGTCACGGAGTCGCTCGACCATGGACCGATCATCGCCCAAGCGGCTTTGGCCGTTGATCGTAGCGCGAGCGTGCAAACCCTGGCCGAGCGGGTTTTGCGGCTCGAGCACATGATTTACCCAAGAGTGGTGCAGTGGCTTGCCCAGGGCCGAGTGCGGCTAGATGAAAGCAACCAAGTGCACATTCAGGGGGTGGCCCAACCCCACATATGGAGTCAATTATGAGCGCGCCAAATCGTGCCCGATCCCGCCCACGCGTGCCTGGGCAGGCGCGCACGTCAAGCCTGTCGCGCGTTGAGCAGCTAACCGAGTTACTAGCTCAGGTGTTGCAGTGGAGCGAGCCGGCAGATGTGTTGCTGTCCAAGTATTTCAAAGCGAACCCCAAACTAGGCGCTCGTGATCGCGCCCAATTGGCGCAAGCCCTCTTTGATGTGCTTCGCCACCTGCGTCGATACCGCCATCAGGCACAGTCCGAAAAAGGCAGCCTTGAGCGCGCCCTGGCGCTTCAAGGCCTATACGCCACGATTGACCAAGACTGGCTCGAGCGCGTGCTTGATGAGCGTCAGCGTCAATGGGCTGGCCGTTTGTCCGGTATTGACGCGCAAAGCCTGCCCTTTGCGCTGCGCTACAGCTTGCCTGAATGGATTGAGACGGAAATCCAGACCTTGGCCCAGCCAGACAGTTATGCTCAGGCCCTGCTTGAACCAGCGCCGCTGGATTTGCGGGTTAACCGCTTGAAGGCCGATCGGGCAAAGGTGCTTGAACAGTTGGTCCAACAACTCCAAGGCAGTGAGTTTGCTGCCAGCGCCACAGCCTACGCGCCCGATGGGATTCGGTTAAAAGGCCACCCGCCGATTAACCGATGGTCATTGTTTGAGCAGGGGCTTGTGGAAGTCCAAGACGAAGGCAGCCAGTTGCTTGCACATATCGTGGCGCCTCGGCGTGGGGAGATGGTGATCGATTTTTGCGCCGGCGCCGGCGGTAAGACACTAGCGCTTGGCGCGATGATGCGCTCGACAGGTCGTCTGTACGCTTTTGACGTTTCAGCGCACCGGCTGGCTCGAGCCAAACCGCGATTGGCGCGCAGCGGTTTGAGCCAGGTGCAGTCGGTGGTGATTCGCCATGAACGCGACGACCGCGTTGCGCGCTTAAAAGGTAAAGCGCACCGCGTACTCGTGGACGCGCCGTGCACCGGCCTTGGCACGCTTAGGCGCAATCCGGATTTAAAGTGGCGCCAAACGCCGCAGCAGCTCGAGCGGCTGTGTCAACAACAAGCGAGCATCCTGCAACACGCGGCCCATTGCGTTCGTGCAGGTGGGCGCCTGGTCTATGCAACCTGCAGCTTCTTGCGACAAGAAAATGAAGATCAGGTGCGTGATTTCCTGAAGAAAAACCCAGATTTTTTCGTGGTTCATGCAACTGAATGCCTGCCAGAGACTCTAAAGAATGCAGTCACTGATGAGGGCTTTTTACGCTTGCGTCCGGACTGGCATCAGACAGATGGTTTTTTTGCGGCCATTTTGCAACGAAACGACTAATGGCTCACTAAGCCAGCGTTGATTTGTTTGCGTATTTTTTCAATAAAAACAATAGGTTGCGTTTCGAATTTGATCGCAATCAAAGAATCGTCTCAATGGGGGTGTCCCAGCGCTAACGTGTGGGCTACACTTTGCATATAACAGTTTTTTGAGTCTAAACATCACATGGATGCATTGATTTCATTGGCCGCTGGCGGCATCACACAAGCAAGCTGGTGGCAAATTGTCCTCTTTACCTTGGTGGTCACTCACGTCACCATCGTGGGGGTGACGCTTTATCTCCATCGGTCACAGGCGCACCGTGGGGTCGATCTGCACCCTGGCGTGGCGCATTTTTTCCGGTTTTGGCTGTGGATGACCACCGGCATGGTCACCAAGGAGTGGGTCTCGATCCATCGTAAACACCACGCGCGTTGTGAGCGCGAGGGTGACCCACATTCGCCCATGATTTATGGCATTGGCCGGGTCTTGTTTCGCGGTGCCGAACTCTACCGTGATGAATCGAAAAACGCCGAAACCTTAAAGAAGTTCGGCTACGGCACGCCGGATGATTGGATTGAGCGCCGTCTTTACTCCAAGCACAGTGTCTTGGGCATCATGATCATGTTGGTCATTGACCTGATGCTCTTTGGCGCGATTGGTTTGACCGTCTGGGCGATCCAAATGGCTTGGATACCTTTCTGGGCGGCGGGCGTGGTCAATGGCATCGGCCACTACTGGGGTTATCGCAACTTTGCTTCGCCTGACACCAGCACCAATGTGTTTCCGATCGGGATCTTGATTGGCGGCGAAGAGCTGCACAACAACCATCACGCTTATGGCACTTCTGCCAAGTTTTCAAGCCGTTGGTTTGAGTTCGATATCGGTTGGGGTTACTTGAAGATATTGAAGGCATTGGGTTTGGCCGATATCAGGAAAGTGGCTCCCAAGCTGCGCTTGGAGTCACCGAAATCCACGCTTGACCAACGCAACCTGCAAGGCGTCATTGCGCATCGTTACGAGGTGCTTGCACGATATTCGACGATCCTCAGACAGGCCTGCCGCGATGAACTAGGCAAGATTAAGCAAAAGGGTGGTGACTTGGTCAACTTAGAGGCCATGAAGATCGCTGTCAGTCGCCTTGGTCGCGGTGATGAAACGTTGCCAGCCCAAGAGCGCGAAGAGATCGATGCCGCGTTGTCGCAATCTGAGTCACTATCGACTTTGGTACAGATGCGCCGTGACTTGATGCGTCTTTGGGAAAGTTCAAGCGCCAGCAGCGAACAGCTGCTCCACGATCTACAGGCTTGGTGCCAGCGCGCCCAGCAAAGTGGTATTGAAAGCCTTCAGGAATTCGCTTTGCGTCTGCGCCGCTACGCGGTATGACGCTTGAGCAGCTCAATGCCCCTCAGCGCCAAGCGGTGGCGCTAGAAGAGGGGCATGCGCTTATTTTGGCCGGTGCCGGCAGTGGTAAGACCAAGGTTTTGACCACTCGCATCGCCTGGCTCATCAGTAATCAATCAGTTAGCCCGCTGTCAATCTTGGCCGTTACGTTTACCAACAAGGCCGCCAAAGAAATGCAGTCGCGGGTCGCTGCCATGCTGCCCATTGACACCCGCGGGATGTGGATTGGTACCTTTCACGGCTTGTGTCATCGAATGTTGCGAGCCCACAGTCGTGATGCGCAACTGCCACAGACCTTCCAGATATTGGACTCCACTGACCAGCTTGCGTTAATTAAGCGATTGCTCAAAGCCAATTCGATCGATCAGGAGAAGTATCCTGCGCGCGACATTCAGCGCTTTATTAGCAGTTGTAAAGAACAAGGGCAGCGCCCGGACGCGGTGGCGCCTGAGGACCCCTACAGTCGACGATTGGTCGAGATCTATGCGCTTTATGAGGCACAGTGTCAGCGCGAGGGCGTAGTGGATTTTGCCGAGCTGTTGTTGCGTGCGCTTGAGCTCTTGCAGCGCCATGAGGCGGTTCGCTCGCACTATCAGCAGCGATTCCGGCACATTCTGGTCGATGAGTTTCAAGACACCAACTCTTTGCAATACCAATGGCTCAAATTGCTAGCTGCTGGTGGGGCGCGCCTGTTCGCCGTCGGTGATGACGACCAGTCGATCTATGCTTTTCGTGGCGCCAATGTCGGCAACATGACGGATTTTGAGCATCATTATGCCGCTGGCAATGTGATCCGTCTGGAGCAAAACTACCGCTCGCACGGCCATATTCTGGATGCTGCCAACGCCTTGATCGCGCAAAATACCGGGCGACTTGGTAAAAACCTCTGGACCGACGCTGGCCAGGGAGAGCCTGTGCGCGTGGCGCAGTTGCCCTCGGACCACGCTGAAGCGCAATGGGTGCTCGATGAAATCAGAGCGCTGCGTGACGAGGGCCTTGATCACCAACAGATGGCTATCCTTTATAGAAGCAATGCGCAATCGCGTGTACTGGAGCATGCACTTTTTACCGCGGGTATCGCTTATCGGGTCTATGGAGGTTTGCGCTTTTTTGAGCGCCAGGAAATCAAACACGCACTCGCGTATTTAAGAATTGTTCATCGAATCGATGAAGACAGTTCCTTTTTGCGCGTGGTCAATTTTCCCGCACGCGGGATCGGTGCGCGCTCGATTGAAGCGCTCAATGATCAAGCCAGCCGCAACCAGACCAGTCTGGCGCAGGCGGTTGCCCATGTTGCTGGCAAAGCTGGCAGTGCTTTGGCGCAATTTGTCATGCTCATACAAAAGACCAGCCAAGAGGTCTTCGTGCTGCCTTTGTCTGAGGCGGTCGATCATGTCATCGAGGTCAGCGGCTTGCGCACCTACTACCGCACGCAACGCGACGGTTCAGAGCGCATTGAGAACCTTGATGAATTGGTCAACGCGGCAAAGGTGTTTGAGCTTGAGCAGGACTTGGCCGGATTGCCTTGTGGCCAGCGCCCAATCGCCTCGGACCCTGAGTCGGGCGAGTCGATGACGCCGCTAGAAGCGTTTTTGTCGCATGCGGCTTTGGAGTCGGGCGACACGCAAGCACAGGCTGGGCAAGACGCGATTCAACTCATGACGATTCATGCTGCCAAGGGGCTTGAGTTTGATGCCGTCTTTTTGACGGGTCTGGAAGATGGCCTCTTTCCCCATGAGAACAGTCTCTACGAGCTCGGTGGTCTGCAAGAGGAGCGCCGCCTCATGTATGTGGCCATGACGCGCGCGCGCAAGCGCCTATATTTAAGTCTGGCGCAAAGTCGAATGCTTCACGGACAAACCCGTTACTGCTTGCCATCGCGCTTTGTTGATGAGGTGCCCGAGCAACACGTCAAACACTTAAGCCAGCGTGCGGCCGTTGATGATTGGCTTGGTGCAGCCGCACCGGCACGCGCCAGTGGGCGCAGTGCTTCTGGAACGCAGTTATCTGGCAACAATGGTTTGGTGGTTGGCGGCCAAACCTTTCGAGTCGGCCAAGGCGTGCGTCACCCGCGTTTTGGTGAGGGCACGATTTTGGGTCTGAGCGGCTTGGGGCTAGACGCGCAAGCCCAGATCCACTTTCTAGACGTCGGCACCAAGACTTTGGCGCTTGGTGTGGCCAAGCTTGAGATTATTGCCGCCTAAACGCGCGGGCTTAATCGCCGCCGTTGCTTGCGTCGCAGACCTTGGCGACTGATTGCTGCAGTGCTTCTATTCGCTCCATCAAATCAAGGCACTTCATTTCAAGGTCCTCTTTGTCATTGCTCAGTTGCCCTTGCTCATGAAGCACTTGCTGACGGGTTTGACTGTCGGCTTGCTGGTAGAAGCCTGGGTCAGCGAGCTCACGTTCAAGTAGCGCCAAGCGGGCGCTGGTTTTCTCAAGTTGGCCTTCAAGCTTTTTGAGTGCAGCTTGCAAGGGCTTGGTGGCTTGCGCCAATTGCTGTCTTGCTTGGGCCTGTTGGCGTCGTTGTTCTCGGCGGTCCGGCGCATTGTCAGTGACAACGCTATCGTCTGCCGATTTAGTCCGAGCGGTTTTGAAGTTGCCGATTTGCTGTCGGTAGTCATCAAGATCACCTTCAAACAAAGTTAGGGTCCCGTAAGCCACCAGCCAGAACTGATCAACAGTGCTTCTTAACAGGTGGCGGTCGTGTGACACCAGAAGCAACGAACCTTCGTACTGCGCTAGTGCGGCGCTAAGCGCATCACGGGTTTGTGCATCAAGGTGATTGCTAGGCTCATCGAGGATCAATAGGTTGGGGCGATGGTAGACGACCAGCGCGAGCGCCAGGCGCGCTTTCTCGCCACCGGAAAACGGCGCGATGCATTCACTGACACGATCGCCCACAAAACCAAACTGAGCCAGGTAATTGCGGGCAGCTTGCTCGGTGATCTGAGGCGCGATGCGTAAAAGATGCTGCAAGCCGTTGGCTTGGCCATCGAGCATGTCCATTTGGTGCTGGGCAAAGTAGCCCACACGCAGGTGTTTATTGGGCAGTCGTTGCCCATTGACCGCTGGCAGCTCGCCGGCAATCAACTTGATCAAGGTCGATTTGCCAGCCCCATTGACGCCGAGCACGCCAATGCGCTCGCCAGCCTGGATGCGCACGTTGATTTGCTCGAGCACTGGCACAAAGGCGTGCTCGGCCGTTTCATAACCGGTGCTGACCTGCTCGAGCGTGAGCAACAAATCGGGTGTGGTCTGAGGCGATGGGATGCCGATGTCGATGGCTGCTTCAGCATGCAGTGGCGCGAGTGCCTGCATTCTTGCCAAGGCCTTAACACGGCTTTGGGCTTGCTTGGCTTTGCTCGCTTTGGCTTTGAACCGATCGATAAACTGCTGCAGGCGCGCGGCATGCTCAGTCTGGCGTTCCCACGCCAGTTGCGTCTGACGCAACCGTTCGGCGCGCTGAGTCAAGAAAGACTCGTAGTTGCCTTTGTATCGATGCAGTTTGCGGTGCTCGATATGGATAATGGTGTTGCAAACAGCATCGAGAAACTCACTGTCGTGCGAGATGATGACCACCGTGCCGTCGTAGTTTGCCAACCAGCGCTCGAGCCAAATCATGGCGTCAAGATCGAGGTGGTTGGTCGGTTCATCAAGCAGCAGCAGATCCGAGTCAGCCATGAGCGCACGTGCCAAGGCAATTCGCATTTGCCAACCGCCTGAGAAGGTTTGAACGGCCTTGGACCATTGATCGGCGTTAAACCCCAGTCCGGCCAATAACGTTTCGGCCCGTGAATTCGCCTGCCAGGCGCCGGCTTGCTCAAGCGCCATTTCAAGCTCGGCAATTTTTTGCCCACTTGCGCCCTGAGATTGCGCGAGTTCTCGCTCACGTTCGAGCGCGCGCAGCACATAATCACCGTCAATCACATAGTCTCGGGCGCTGCGGTGCCCATCGATGACCGACTGCGCGACCGAGGCCATTCGCCAGCCACCGGGGATGCTGATCTCGCCGCCATCGGTGTCGAGTTGGCCAAGCAACACGGCAAACAAAGTGGATTTGCCACTGCCGTTGCGCCCAACGAGCCCGGCGCGCTCGCCGGGATGAATCACCAGATCAGCTTGCTCGAGCAAGAGCTGTGTGCCACGACGGATAGAAAGTGAAGCACCTCTAATCATGGGGCTAACTGATGTGCGTACAGCAGCATGATTTGCCGTTCGGTGGCAGTCGTATCAAGCCAAAGCGGCTCCAAATCGGGCCAGGCCGCCTCAAAATGTTCGGCCTCGTGACCAAGCTCGAGCAGCAGGACCCCTTCGTCGGTTAGACGGGCGTGTGCCTTCGAGAGGAGCTCACGGATGAGGTCCATGCCATCACGACCGCCAGCCAGTGCCAGGCTGGGTTCGTGTTCAAACTCGGCAGGCAACTGGCTCATGGATTGCGCGTTGACATAGGGTGGGTTGCAAATGATGAGGTCGTATCGCCGCTGGCTCGGCAAGGCATCTAGCATGCTGCCTTGGTGGAGCTCGATTCGATCATCCAGGCGATAGTCACGCACGTTCTTTTGCGCTATTTCGAGCGCGGCCTCACTGATATCTGTGGCATCAACGCTTGCGTGGGGGAAGTTCAAAGCCGCCAAAATGGCCAGGCATCCCGAGCCGGTGCAGACATCAGCAACGCGAGAGATGTTTTCTGGGGTGACCCAGGGGTCAAGCCCCTGGGCAAGCAGTTCACTGATGGGCGATCGCGGAATCAAAACCTGGGGGTTGACCTCAAATCGCCAGCCGCCTAGCCAAGCTTCGCCAACGAGGTAAGCCGTTGGGGCTTTCTCATGGCAGCGCTGATGAATGCGCGTGTGTAAACGCTCGCATTCACTGGGCAACAATCGCGCATCTAGAAAAGGCTCAAGCTGATCAACGGGTAAGTTCAGGCTTCGCAGCACTAAAAAGACGGCGTCGTCCCAAACGCTCAATGTGCCTTGGCCGATTTGAACTTGATGCTCATTCATTTGGCTCACTGCAAAGCGCAGCCAATCACGCACTGTTCTCAAATGGTCAGTCGGGTCAACCATATCGGCTCTTAGCTCGGTGCTAATAAATGCTCGAGGGTGCGGCGATAAACATTTTTCAAAGGTTCAAGCTGCTCAATCGCGATGCATTCGTTGACCTGATGGATCGTTGCATTGGTTGGCCCAAATTCGATGACTTGCGGGCAAATGCGTGCAATAAATCGACCGTCAGACGTCCCGCCAGTGGTCGATAACTGCGGTGGGCGACCTGTTTCGGCCTCAATGGCATGGGTCAGGGCTTGGCTAAGTTCGCCCTCGGGCGTCAAAAAGGGCAGGCCACTGATGCTCCAGTCAATTTGATAGTCAAGCCCATGTTGCTCCAAGATCTCCTGGACTCGAGACTGCAAAGAGGCAGGCGTGGACTCGGTGCAAAAGCGGAAATTGAATTCAATAACGACATCGCCCGGAATGACGTTGGTCGCGCCAGTGCCGCTGTGGATATTGGATATCTGAAACGATGTCTGCGGGAAGTACGCGTTGCCCTGGTCCCAAACCACTTCGGTCAGTTGTGCTAGTGCCGGTGCTGCCCGATGAATTGGGTTGATGGCCATGTGAGGATAGGCAATATGACCTTGTTTGCCTTTGATGGTCAGGCGCGCTGACATCGATCCGCGTCGACCATTCTTGATGGTGTCGCCAAGCTGATCGACGCTCGTGGGTTCGCCAACAATGCAAAAGTCAGGCTTCTGGCCAGTGGACTCTAAATACTCACAAACTTTGACAGTGCCGTGCACAGCGGGCCCCTCTTCATCGGAGGTGATCAACAGCGCAATCGAGCCTGGGTGATCGGGGTTGGCACGAACGAATTCCTCGATGCCAACGGCAAACGCGGCAAGCGAGGACTTCATGTCCGAGGCACCGCGACCGTACAAGTAACCATCACGCTCAGTCGGTTCAAATGGGTCGGAGTCCCATTTTTCAAGCGGACCCGTTGGAACCACATCGGTATGGCCGGCAAAGACCACCAAGGGTGAGGTTTTGCCGCGCCGCAGCCAAAGGTTGGTCACGCCGCCTTGCTCGATGATGTGGACCCGAAACCCCAATGGTTGTAGACGCAGGGCAAGTGCGCGCTGGCAACCCTCGTCTTTCGGTGTCACCGAAGCACGCGCGATTAGGTCCTTGGTCAATTGCAAAACGGCGCTCGTCATCGTTTATGCTCGTAACAAGTCGTTAATACTGGTCTTGGCGCGGGTTTGAGCGTCGACTTTCTTGACGATGACCGCACAGGCTAAGCTATGGCTGCCATCGGCTGCCGGCAGCGACCCTGGCACCACGACCGAGCCTGCGGGGATCCGGCCGTAGGAAATTTTGCCGGTCTCGCGATCATAAATGCGGGTGCTTTGCGACAAAAACACACCCATCGCCAAAACGCTATTTTCTTCCACGACAACGCCTTCGACGACTTCGGAGCGCGCGCCAATAAAGCAGTTGTCTTCAATGATGGTTGGGTTGGCCTGCAGCGGCTCAAGCACACCGCCGATGCCGACGCCGCCGCTTAGGTGAACATTTTTGCCAATCTGTGCGCAGCTGCCAACGGTTGCCCAGGTATCAACCATCGTGCCTTCGTCGACGTAGGCACCGATATTGACGTAAGAGGGCATCAAAACGACATTGCGACCAATAAACGATCCACGCCTAGCCACTGCAGGCGGTACGACCCGAAAGCCGCCGGCCTCAAAGGCGTGATTGCCATAACCGGAGAACTTCAGGGGGACCTTGTCAAAAAACTGCAGCGGCGCCTGACCCATGACTTCATTGCTGTAGAGACGAAACGACAACAACACGGCTTTCTTGATCCACTGGTGAACGACCCATTGATCGTTGATCTTTTGCGCCACGCGCAGTGTGCCTTGATCAAGGCCATCGATGGTGTGTTCGACTGCCTCGCGCAGTCCAGCCTCAGCGGTTTCGGGCGATAGGGCTGCACGGTTATCCCAGCCGGCTTCGATGGTGGTTTGCAGGTCAAGCGTCATATTGATGTCGATCCTTGGTTAAACAGTCATAGAAAAATCATTGTCCAAGTGTAGCCAATTGCTCGGGCCTTCGGGCGCAGGCTCTACGCTTTGATTGACTGCGCGAACGCGGCTATGCGTCTAGCGCCTTCAACGCATTCGTCCAATGGGGCCACAAGCGCGATACGGATACGGTTCTCGCCCGGGTTGACCCCGTGCGCGGTGCGGCTGACATAGCTGCCGGGCAGGACCTTGACGGCTTGTCGCTCGAGCAAGTCCAAAGTGAACTGGGCGTCGTCGTAGGGCGTTTGGACCCAGAGATAAAACGACGCTTGGGGCCGAGTCACTTCAAGCACGGGACTTAAGATTGGCAACACCGCGTCAAACTTGTCTCGATAGGCCTGCCGGTTTTGCGCGACATGCTGCTCATCTTGCCAGGCCGCCAGACTTGCTGCCGTCACGAGCCCGGACATGGCACTGCCGTGATAGGTGCGGTAGAGCAGGAATTGCTCGATCAATTCAGCGTGCCCGGCCACAAAGCCCGAGCGCAGGCCAGGCAGGTTTGATCGTTTTGAGAGGCTAGAGAAGGCCACCAAGCGAGCAAAATCGGTGCGCCCAAGGGCCACAGCGGCCTCTAGCGAGCCAAGCGGTGGTGCTTGCTCGTCTTGGTAAATTTCGCTGTAACACTCATCGGCCGCAATCACAAAGTCGTATCGGTCTGCCAGATTAAAGAGCAGCTCCCAATCGGACAGCGGCATCACGCTGCCAGCCGGATTGCCCGGGGTGCAGACGTATAAAAGCTGCGTTTGCTGCCAAACCTCGTTGGGCACTGAATGCCAGTCACTCAGGAAATCTCGATCGGGATCTGCATTGACATAGTAGGGCTTGGCACCGGCCAACAAGGCAGCGCCTTCATATATTTGGTAGAACGGATTGGGGCAGACCACCAAACTCGACCGGGTTGGGTCGATGACGGTCTGTGCGAAGGCAAATAGTGCCTCACGTGAGCCTAAAACAGGCAAAACTTCCGTCTCTGGGTTCGGTGCGTCGATACGGTAGCGCCGTCCCAGCCAGCTGGCAATGCTTTGGCGCAGGGCTAAGTCGCCCTTGGTGGGCGGGTAGCCCGATAAGCCCGCCATGGCGTTGGTAATGGCCACCTTGGCTAGCTCAGGCGCTGGGTGCTTGGGTTCGCCAATAGACAGATCAACAAGCCCAAGCCCGGTTCGCTGCGGTTTAGCCGCGCCCAGCAGCTGGCGCAGTTTCTCAAAAGGGTATGGCTGCAGAAGCTGGAGATGCGGGTTCATGGTGCGCAGTTTAGCGCGTTGCGAGGGCGCTGCAGTCACATCTTTGTGTGCGCTACAATCATCGATTCCTGCGAAGGTGGCGAAATTGGTAGACGCACCAGGTTTAGGTCCTGACGCCCGTTTAGGGTGTGCGGGTTCGAGTCCCGCCCTTCGCACCATTTTCCATTAACCGACCGCGAGCGTGTGGCCTGCGGCTTTGACAATTGCGTGGTGATCGATTTATGCAACCTGTGGTTGAAACCCTCGACGGCCTAGAGCGCCGCATTGAAGTTTCCGTGGCACTAGCCAATGTTGAAAAGCAGGTCAAAGATGAGCTAAAGCGCGTGGCACGTACGGCCAAGGCGCCTGGGTTTCGTCCCGGCAAGGTTCCGATGGCCATGCTCGAACGCTCGCATGGCCCTGGCGTGCGTTATGAAGTAATCAACCGCGAGGTCGGTAAAGTGTTGCAAGAGTCGCTCGAGGCCACGGGTCTGCGGGTAGCGGGTCAACCGTCCTTGCAGGCAAAGACCGAAGGCGTGCCTGACGATACGTTGGCTTTCGATGTGACCTTTGAGGTCTATCCAGAGATCGAGTTGCCCGACTTAAGCTCGGTCGAGGTCAAACGCGCTGTGTGCGAAGTCACCGATGGCGAAATTGACCGGACGCTGCAAATCTTGCGCGAGCAACGCGCCGAGTACACCGCCGAAGAGGGTCGCAGCGCGACAGACAATGACCAGGTCAAAATTGACTTTGTCGGCAAGATCGATGATGTGGCCTTTGATGGCGGCACGGCTGAAGATTTTCCTTTTGTATTGGGCAAGGGCCGCATGCTTGCCGAGTTTGAGGCCGCCGTGCGTGGCATGAAAGCTGGCGAAGAAAAAACGTTTCCGCTGACCTTCCCCGAGGACTACCCTGGCAAAGAAGTCGCTGGCAAGACGGCGCAATTTACGGTGACCGTCAAAGAGGTGGGTCGTCCAGAGTTGCCTGAGGTCAATGAGGCGTTTGCCAAGCAACTTGGTCAGGCCGAGGGCAATGTGCAAAAGTTGCTCGACGACATACGGCAAAACCTTGAGCGTGAAGTGGAGTCTCGCTTATCTGCTCGCACCAAGGACAGCGTGATGCAAGCCATGCTCGATCGCGCAACGTTTGATGTCCCCAAGGCGCTTGTCGAGTCGGAGATCCAGACCCGCGTTCAGGCTGCTCGCGAAGAACTCAAGCAACGCGGATTGCCCAATGCAGACACTGTGCCGATTCCGCCTGAGACATTTGCAGAAGAGGCCGCGCGTCGCGTCAAACTTGGGTTGATGATTGCTGAGTTGATCAACAAGGCAGCACTGCAGGCCAAGCCTGAGCAAGTTCGAGCCAAGATTGAGAAATTCGCAAAGAATTACGAACAGCCTGAGCAAGTGGTGAGCTACTACTTATCGGATCGTCAACGGCGTGCTGAAATCGAGGCCGTTGTGCTTGAAGACAACGTTGTGGACCACGTGCTCGCGCAGGCCAAGGTAAGTCAAGAGGCTGTTGAGTTTGAAAAACTAATGGGCCAGGGCGCTGCTGCCTAACTCAATTGCAGTCGCGCCAGCTACAAGGCGCTGCGCCTCGTGCGCAGTGAACGATAGATTTGTCATGGGGCACAGGATTAATGAGCATCGAACGTTTTACTGACTTTTACGCGTCCATGCACGGTGGTGAATCGGTAACGCCCACGGCGCTAGGCTACATTCCCATGGTCATCGAGCAGTCCGGTCGTGGTGAGCGTGCATATGACATTTACTCGCGATTGTTGCGCGAGCGGGTGATCTTTTTGGTCGGCCCGGTTATGGATCACTCGGCCAACTTGATTGTGGCCCAGCTGTTGTTTCTCGAGTCAGAGAACCCGGATAAGGATATCGCGCTCTACATCAACTCACCGGGCGGATCGGTCTACGCGGGTCTAGCGATCTATGACACGATGCGTTTTGTCAAACCGGATGTATCGACACTGTGCACCGGGCTTGCCGCGAGCATGGGCGCCTTTTTGTTGGCCGCCGGACAGAAAGAGAAACGTTTCGCGCTACCGAACTCACGGATCATGATTCATCAGCCATCAGGCGGCGCACAGGGTCAGGCTTCGGACATCCAGATTCAGGCCAAGGAAATTCTGAGCCTGCGCGAGCGGTTAAACAAAATTCTTGCTGACAACACCGGTCAGCCCATCAGTCGAATCGAAAACGACACCGAGCGAGACAACTTTATGTCGGCCGAAGATGCGGTATCGTATGGCATGATTGACAAGATGTTGACCACCCGTGCCGATGCTGGCTAACAGGCCTGAGTATGACGACCAAGAAATCGACCGAAGACACAAAGACGCTGCACTGCTCCTTTTGCAACAAAAGCCAAAATGAGGTTCGCAAACTGATTGCGGGTCCATCGGTTTTTATTTGCGACGAGTGTGTGGATCTGTGTAATGACATCATCCGTGAGGAGATGGAATCGAGCGCACGTGAGGCAATCCGAACCGAATTGCCCACGCCGGCTGAGATCAAGGCGTTTCTTGATCGCTATGTGATCGGTCAGGATGGCCCTAAGCGCGTCTTGTCGGTTGCGGTCTATAACCACTACAAGCGTCTGCGTCATCGCGAGATCAAGGGCGATGATGTCGAGCTCAGCAAAAGCAACATCTTGCTCATCGGGCCCACCGG
>SKIZ01000118.1 GCA_007116135.1 Burkholderiaceae bacterium | reverse complement strand
GCGGCCATGGAGCGAGATGGTCAGTTAATGCCCAATCGCAAGGGTGTTTTGCTATTAGCCAAGAAGTTGGATTTCATTGCCGGGCGGGTGTTAGGCCACCGAGATGGCTTTGGGTTTCTGGTGCGCGATGACGGCCAGCAAGACGTGTTTTTGTCGCCACGCGAAATGCTCAAAGTGTTGCATGGCGACCGCGTGCTCATTAAGGTCACAGGGGACTATCGTGGCAAGCCAGATGGCACCATCGTTGAAGTCCTTGAGCGGCGCACCAATCGTTTGGTCGGGCGGTTTCTCAACGAGCGTGGTCTGTCGATCGTGGTGCCCGAGGATCAGCGCATCAAGCACGACGTCTTGATTCCACCGTCTGAAACCGCGGGCGCGCAACATGGCCAAGTGGTCACCGTTGAAATCATTGAGCAGCCAACGCGCCACACTCAACCTTTGGGGCGGGTAGCCGAGGTCCTCGGTGAAATCGATGACCCTGGCATGGAAATCGAAATTGCAGTGCGCAAATTCGATGTGCCCGTGGCGTTTTCTGACAAAGCGCAACGGCAAAGCGACAAGCTACCTGATGAGGTTCGACGCCAGGACCTCAAAGCTCGGGTGGACTTGCGTGATGTCCCGCTTGTGACTATTGACGGCGAGGACGCCAGGGACTTTGATGATGCGGTCTATTGTGAACCGGTACAGCTGGGCCAAGGCCGCAAGCGTCCCGGTTGGCGCTTGTTGGTGGCAGTCGCTGATGTCAGTCATTATGTTCAGGATGCCGATGCACTGGATCACGATGCGCGCGAGCGTGGCACCAGCGTGTATTTCCCGCGCCGTGTCATCCCCATGCTGCCGACCAAACTCTCAAATGGTTTGTGCTCCTTAAATCCGCATGTTGACCGATTGGCACTCGTTTGTGACATGGTCATTGGCGCGTCTGGGGCCAAAGCCGGTGAGGTGGTGGCCTATCAGTTCTACAACGCCGTCATTCATTCAAAAGCCCGCACGACTTACACCCAAGTCTGGGAAGCATTGCAGCAGCCGCAGGGGCCCGTGGCTAAGCAACTCGGGGGCACCTTGCTGCATCTGCAGCATCTGCATGAGCTCTTCGGTGTGCTCAGTGCGGCACGCAAGCGCCGCGGTGCCATTGATTTTGATACGGTTGAGACCAAGATCATTTGTAACGATCTTGGTCGCATTGAGAAGATTGTCGGCCTGGTGCGCAATGATGCGCATCGTTTGATTGAGGAGTGCATGCTGGCTGCCAATACTTGTGCGGCTGATTTCATGCACCGCAGCAAGCACCCGGGTTTGTATCGTGTCCATGAGGGTCCAACGCCGGAAAAACTCCAAAGCTTGCGTCTGTTTTTAAAGACGCTCGGATTAGGATTGGGCGGTGGCGATGAGCCCCAAGCAAGTGACTACGCTGAACTTGTCGACAAGGCGCGCGTGCGGCCAGACTTTGACTTATTGCAAAGCATGTGTCTGCGTTCCATGCAGCAAGCGATTTATTCGCCGGATAATGCCGGCCACTTTGGCCTGTCCTATTCACACTATGGGCATTTCACTTCGCCGATTCGCCGATACCCCGATTTGCTAACGCACCGGGTGATCAAAGCCTTGTTGGCCAAGCAACGCTATTGCCCAAGTGCACCAGATCATGTGGTGGTTCCTGGCCAAACGCGCAAAGAGTACGAACACGACGTTTGGGAAAAGCTTGGAATTTTGCTCTCAGCACGGGAGCGACGCGCCGATGACGCTTCACGCGATGTACAAGCATGGCTTAAGTGCTGGTTTATCAAAGAGCGTGTCGGTGAGGTCTTTAGCGGCCGGATTACCGGCGTTGCCGGATTCGGTATCTTTGTCACGCTCGATACACTTCACGTTGAAGGGATGGTGCACGTCTCTGAACTTGGTACCGAGTACTTCCAGTTCAACGACGCCATGCATGAACTGCGTGGTGAGCGCACTGGGATTCGCTATCGGTTGACCGATTCGGTGCAGGTGCAGGTCGCACGGGTTGACCTTGAGGCCAGGCGCATCGAGTTTCGACTCGTCACCGGTACCTCGTTTGCCGCGCTCAAGCGCGAAGCGGCTAAGGCAGTCAATGGTGCGACGCGTCGGGTTAAGAAAGCGGCAGCGACCAAACCCTCGGAGTTGCGTGGACAGACAGCCAAGCAACGCCGTGCCAAGGCCAAGCGCGAAGCCGTTGTGACAAAGAAGTCGAGCGTGCGCAGCAGTAAAAAAACCAGCGCTAAAAAGCGCTAGCGATGCGTCCGAAGGTGTGGTGAATTCAATGAAGCAACAAATGAGGGTTTTGACTGGGTTTCATGCAGTCACAGCGCGACTGCGCCAAGCGCCGCAGTCACTGCAGGTGATTTATCTGGATGCGGCACGCCGCGATAAGCGCATGGCGCAGTTGCTTGCACTCATCGCACAGCAAGCCATTGAGTTGCACCAAGTTGATGCTGCCAGACTTGATCAGTTGGCCAACGGTCAGCGCCATCAAGGGGTGGTTGCGATGGCGCAAGCGATTGACTTGGCACAAGATCTTGATGAGGTGCTTGATCAGAACGCGGGGCAGGTTTTGTTGTTGGTGCTCGATGGCGTTACAGACCCGCACAACTTAGGGGCCTGTCTGAGGACAGCGGACGCCGCCGGCGTGCATGCTGTGCTGGCACCGAAAGATCGCGCCGTTGGCCTAAACGCAGTGGTCGAGCGGGTCGCCTGCGGGGCGACTCAAAGCGTGCCTTACATCATGGTCACTAATTTGGCACGCACGCTTAGAGACATCAAAGACAGCGGGGTTTGGTTAATTGGGACCGATGAGCGCGCACAGTCGCGAATCGATCAGGTCGATCAAACCGGTTCGATTGGTTGGGTGATGGGCGCTGAGGGCGCGGGTATGCGACGCTTGACGCGCGAGGCTTGCGACTATTTGGTGCGAATACCCATGGCCGGGCATGTCGAGAGCTTAAACGTCAGTGTCGCAGCCGGGGTGTGTCTGTTTGAAACGGTGCGTCAACGCGGTGCCTCGCAGCAGTAAACTGCCAGGACACGGCAGACACTTGGCAGACGAGTTGCTGATTTGGACTCTACTTGAGCAAGATAATCATGACGCAAAAAAAAGATCAAACGCATGGGTTTACCACCAGCTTGCTTCACCATGATCGCTGGCGAGGCAGTGAACATGGTGCTGTGCACCAACCGATTCACACCTCAACCCAATACGCCTATCGCGACGTCAACGATTTGGTGGCGGTCTTTCAGGGCCGCCCCGGTTTCTCATACGCGCGCCAAGGCACCCCAACGACAGCCGCCTTGGAGCACAAGCTTGCGCAAATGGAGCAGGGCGTCTTAGCCATCACCTTTGCCACCGGTATGGCCGCGCTCACGGCTGTCTTTACGACGTTATTGAAGTCCGGTGACCACATCGTGGCCAGCCAGTACATGTTTGGCAACACCAATAGTTTGCTTGGCACGCTTGGGCGCCTTGGCATCGAGGTGACTTTGGTTGACGCCACGGATGTGGCCAATGTCAAAGCCGCCGTAGAACCGAATACGCGCATGATTTTTGTCGAGACCATTGGCAATCCTGGCACGCAAATCGCAGATCTTGCCGGCATCGGTGAGTTCGCGCGCAAGCATGGGATTCTTTACCTCGTTGACAGCACGCTGACCTCGCCCTACTTGCTTGTCGCGCGCGACGTCGGTGCCAGCTTAGTCATGCACTCATTGTCCAAGCACATCGCTGGGCAGGCGCAAGCGCTTGGTGGAGTCGTGATTGATACGGGCCTGTTTGATTGGACCGGGTTTGAGAATATTTTGCCGACCTATCAAGGTGCTGATTCGCGGCAGTGGGGCATGACGCAGATCAAGAAAAAGGGCCTGCGCGATATGGGTGCGACTTTGGCCGCTGAGCCAGCACATCGTATCTCGGTGGGTGCCGAGACGCTTGCCTTGCGCTTAGATCGCGCCTGTGCCAATGCCTTGGCCCTGGCCACGATGCTGCAAGCGCACGATGCGGTGACCCACGTGGCTTACCCTGGGCTTGCGAATCACCCGCAACATGAACGAGCACGTGAGTTATTTGGCGGGCGATTTGGCACCTTATTGTCCTTTACGCTCGATCCGAAATTCGACGTGATGCAGTTCATGAATCATCTAAAGATCGCGGTGTTGGCAACCCATGTGGGTGATACACGCACGTTGACCTTGCCGGCTGCACACACCATCTATCACGAGATGGGTGCGCAAATGCGCGCCAAGATGGGTATAGCCGACAACCTGATTCGGGTCTCGGTTGGTATTGAAGATCTTGATGATTTACTGGGTGACTATGCTCAAGCATTAGCTGCAATGTCATGAGTAAGTCTTGTTGGCGTATGCCTTTTACTCGTTATTTGTGATGGTTTCAAGGGGCCATAAAACCGTATCCATTTGAAACGAGAGATGACGGTACACCCAATAATTATGCGGCTTTTGGGGTGATTTTTTGCTTGACACACAGCCTTTGTGAGGGCTAAATACGCATATGCGACGCCACACCTAATTGGCGTTGCGAAAAGCACCACACGACGGCTCGCTGTGGGACATTTTTAACTTGAACTGCAAGGGGTATTCCTAACATGAACAAAACCGAATTGATCGACCACATTGCCACCAAGGCTGACATTTCGAAGGCTGCCGCCGGTCGCGCCCTCGAAGCTTTGATTGGCGGTGTTAAGACCACCCTGAAAAAAGGTGGCACGGTGACTTTGGTCGGTTTTGGGACGTTTGCGGTTTCTGCTCGTGCTGCCCGCACTGGCCGTAACCCACGCACTGGCGAAACGATTAAGATCAAAAAAGCCAAGGTGCCGAAGTTCCGTCCCGGCAAGGCTCTGAAAGACGCAGTGAACTAATCGTTCCTTCGTTTTGCAGTACTCAAACGGTCCGCTATAATGCGGACCGTTGCCTTTGATTTCGGTAGAAAGCGTATCTAGCGCGAGCACACCGAAGCATTCAAAGGCGTGGCGTGGCTCTTGCCACGCGGATCTTTGAGGTATTTGTTTGAGGCGTCTGTGGGTGCTTAGCTCAGCTGGTAGAGCGGCGCCCTTACAAGGCGTAGGTCAGCGGTTCGAACCCGTTAGCACCCACCACACGATGGCCTCGACATGCCCACATCACCTATCTGTGACCCAAATGCTCGTGCCCAGCGTCTAATCTGCGTGTGAGTTTTCCTCAGCGCTGACTTGTATGTCCAGTAAGGCGCCTCGCAATTCTTCCAGTTCAGCAATGAGGTCACTGGCTTGTTCTTGCAGGCCCATTTCAATGCGATGGGCCAGTTCGCCAACCCTCAGCGCACCAAGCTGATTGGCACTGCCACGAAGCCTGTGCATCAATTTGGCGGCTTCTTCGCGCCTGCCTTGTTGGATGTAGCCAACAGTCATTAGAGCGATGTCCTTGTTTTCCTCAAGAAAGATGCGCAATAAGCGTTCGAAGAATTCCGGTCGATGGCCCATGGTTTGCATCGTGTGTGGCAGATCGATACCTGCGATTTTGGGGAACTTTGCGCGAATCGCGCCTTCAAGCAGATCCGCTAGCGTCGAGAGCAGTACGTCTGTTTGAAGCGGCTTGGTAAGAATCGTGCTTGCACCAGCGGTGATCACGGCGTCTTTTTGTTGATCCATGAGCGCTGCGGTCATCGCGATAATGGGCAGCTCGGTTAACCCGAGCGTTTGGCGGATCATTTGCGTGCACTGCACGCCATCCATGACTGGCATCTGGATATCCATGAGCACGAGATCCATGGCCAGGTTTTGTTGTTTCAAGACCTCGATGGCTTGCTCACCGTTTGACGCTGTAAAGACTTGCATCTGAAGTGGCTCGAGCATTTCTTGCAGCAAGAACACCAAGGCCTGGCTGTCTTCGACAATCAGTATGCGTTTGTCACGCAGCAGAAACTGTCTTTGCTCTGAAAAGCGGATCGAGGGTTCGCTCTCAGTGATGCGTGTGGCCTGAACGATGGGTAGGGTTAGCTTGAACCAGAAAACGCTGCCTTGGCCAGGAGCGCTTTTGAACCCTATTTCCCCGCCCATTAACTGAACCAGACGTTTGCTGATGGATAAGCCTAGTCCAGTGCCGCCGTATCGCTGCGCTGTGTCTTGGTCACTTTGTTTGAATGGAGAAAAAATCTCGTCGTGCGATGACTCATCAATGCCGATGCCTGTGTCGCTGACTTCGAGGTGGATCGTCTGGTGTTGGTCGTCATGGGCTTGGCATCGAAGTTTTATACCGACGCGACCTTGGTCGGTAAATTTGATGGCATTGCCCACGAGATTTGAGAGGACTTGCTCGATGCGAAACGCATCGCCATTGAGATGAGTGGCGCAATCGGGGGCAGCCTCGGTGATAAGTTCGATGCCTTTATCAGCGGCTAAATCGGAGAACATGCGTGAACACTTTTGAATCAAGGCCTGTGGCTCAAAGGGCGTGGGGTCAATACGCAGTTCACCGGCTTCAATTTTTGAGTGATCCAGTACATCGTTAATAATGCGCAGCAGCAGCTTGCCCGTGTCGGTTAGGCGGGCGGTCAGGTCTTTTTGTCGATGGTCTGAAGAATGAGCCGACAATAATTGTGTAATTCCCAAGATGCTCGTCAGTGGGGTGCGAATTTCATGACTCATGATCGCCAGGAATTCGGCCTTTTGCTTCTGTTGCTCTTCGGCGTAGAACTTTGCCTGCAAAAGCTCTCGCTGGGATGTTCGCAGGGGCGTGACATCCACAAAGGTCGCAATCGCGGTCTCGCCTAGCGATATGGCGGCGATAATCACATCGTGCTTGACGCCGCTGCGACATGCAATTTCGACTTCGACCGGTGGCGAAGGCTTGCCAGCATCGCGATGCGAGCGAACCATGTCGCTGACCTGTTCGTACACGGCAGTCGCGGTGTTGCTGTCTTGGCAGGAGTGTCTAAATAGATCTGAAATTGATGGCGTTGCCTGAAGATCATAGCCAAACACTTCAATAAATGCGTTATTGATGAAGCGGATGTCGAATTGGCCCTGGCTCTTGAAGACAATCAGGGGAATGGGGACATGTTGCAATATCAAACTAAGTTCGTATTCGCGCTGGCGTAGCTCCTCGGCCGTATTGTGTAAGGCGCTTTCGCGGCTGACGATGGCTTGCGTCATCGCTTCGAAGCCTCGATCAATCTCGATAAACTCCGCGGGCAGGTTTGCGCTCAAGGCGAGCCGATCGGATCTGGGTTGACCAGCCTCCATGCTTCGCATGCGTCTAATAAAAGTGACAATGGGTTGCAAAACGTCCTGATTGAGCTTGTGGTTCTTCAGGGCGATGGCCAACGCCAAAGCAGCCAAGATCACAGCAAGCCCAGCCGATAGCGCAATACGTTGTTGCTCAAGTAGCCTTGTGGAGATCAGAACCACCAGTTTGGCACCGAGCACGGGGGAGTCGGTGACCACCGGAACCCAACCTTGATTGTCGATGCGGATTTCGGCGCCGGGGCGGCTATTGGAACCCCACAATTGGGGGTCAATGCGCGGGATTGCTATATTAGGGCGACCAGAGACCATCACCACGCCTTGCTCGGTCGTGATCAGCAAGACGTTGCCGGTGATCTGCGAATACTGGCTGATGAAGCCGCCGATGTAGTCCAGGTTTAAGCGCCCGATGATGGTTTGATGTGGACCGCGATACATCATGTAGACGCTGGGCAGACCATCCTCATGCCCTTGGACAAGCGAGGAAACTGCGACGCTCTCGAGGCCATTGAGCAATTGGTCGCGCACTGGGCCGGCCTGAAATTGGTAGCCTTCAAAGATCTGACTCTCTGGTGCCGATTTGTAGATTTCAATAATGCTGCCCTTGGGGTCTAGCGCGTATAGATCAGAAAACGACTGGAAGCGCGACTGTCTCATCCGTTGTCGATCGGGTGGGCTGAGCATAGAAAACAGTTCGAGCTTGTTTTGTGCGTTGGCAAGCTCGGAGTCGATAAAGACATTGACGTTGTTGGCATCGGTCACATTGACGCCAATGTAGCGATCTTTAAAGCCGCTGTAGAGGTTAATGCCAACAATGAAAATGATGAAACCAATGGCCAGTGCCGCCAGAATATCTAGCGAGAGGCTCTTGCCTTTTAAGGTTTGGCTATCGAGCATGGGTCCTTGCCATCTCTAGGCGTTCATCGAATGGATTCATGGCTTTGGTTGAAGCTCGGATTTGAGATTCGTGATGACATAAAGTTGCGGTATCCGATCACCAAATTGGTCTAACTCAATGGTGCCTAGGCTCGTTTCAATGTAAGGCAGCGACAGCAGGTATTGCCGAACCGCGCTTGGGGTGCGATGGCCTTGCGCGTGCGCTTGCTCAAGCATCTCGAGCGCCTGACGTTGTAGCAAGGCCATCCCTTGGGGTTGATAACCAAACCGCTCGCGAAAGCGTTTCAGATAGTCAGCAATTGCAGGGTCATCGGCTTGGGCACGATGGTGGCTAATCATGACGAGCTGATCAAGGGCAGGACCCGCGTTCTCAAAGATGGCGTCCGAGCGTGCCCAAGGTGTCAAAACAATCGGTGCATCCGGGTTGTGATGATGAAAGAGTTGCGCCAAATTACCGGTGCTGGCCTGAAATTCACCGACGAGCAGATAAAGCGCGTCAAAAGGCGTATCGAGCAGTGCAGCGACTAGGTTTGGATCGAAGCGTTCAAACAAAAACTGCTCATGTGTCATTTGCCAGCCGCCAAGCTGGTCAAATCGCTGGCGAAAAAACTCATAGGCAGGCTCGGTATAGGCCGCGTTAGCCGTATCTTGCAAAACCAACAGGCGCGAGCCCGGCAAGCCATGGATGTAGTCGGCGATGGCCTGTTGTTCGGCGCGCGCATCGGTAACGATGCGCAGCATGTAGTCGTCTTTGCCCGACATCTGCACGTTGGTCGCTGAGGTGTTGATAATCAAGGCCCCGGGCTGCTCAAAGAGATAGGCGCTTTGGGTCAGCAGTGACGAGGGCTTGGTGGTGAT
>SKIZ01000124.1 GCA_007116135.1 Burkholderiaceae bacterium | reverse complement strand
TGGTGGCCCAGGGCAGAATCGAACTGCCGACACAAGGATTTTCAGTCCTCTGCTCTACCGACTGAGCTACCGGGCCAAATGAAGAGTCAGATGATACACCAAAAGATTCGGGCGAACACGGCGGGTTTGCATTTTTGCGCTATCAGAACTGGTGCGAATATGTCAGCGAGGCACGCCCCACGCGCGACGGATTGTCCGTTGATTGTTGGATCGAAAACGTCACCGTGCCTAAGTCGGTGCTGCCCATGCGGATCGGAATCATTGTGGCCAGAAAACCACCAAACCGGCGCTGCTGGTTAACGCTGAAACCCTGCTCTCGGTATGTGACTTGCCCTTGAGCCGTTCGGCCATCAGGCATGAGCAGGGTGAGTGTGCCATTGTTTAGGGTGCCCGGGTCATACGCACCGAATGCCACGCGGGCTTTATCAAGTTTTAGTTCCATTCCAATGTGATGCTGCAAGATCTGCCCACCGCGCACACCCCATTGCTCAGTCGATGCGCTAGCGCGGCCAAGACTGGTGATGCGGCTGCGCGCAAAAACAGACAGCTTTGGGTTTAGATCGTGCTCGAACCCAATTTCGGCAGTGTTCATCGCAATTGGGTTGGTGTTTTGATTGCCAAGCAGGCTGTTGGCCATGGGCGACTGGGTTTGGGCCAGTCCAATGTGTGCTCGTGATGCCAGGGTGGGACGGAAAGACAAATTTAACCCCCCGCCAAGCAGCTGGCCGTCTGAGTCCTGGGCGAATTGGGCAAAGGGTCGAACACTGAAGCGGTCATTGTGTACCAGGCCCCATTCGAATTGCTGCGTGGCTTGGTTGGTCAGAAGCGCAGGCTGCGCCATAAAACCGGCTTTTGCTCCCCATGAGGTGGCTGACATCGCGGTCAGCGCATGGTTGGAAAAACTCACAAACATCGGCACAGTCGATTGGTTTAGCGCAAACGAGCTGGCATGCGCGCCGATACCTTGTGAGGCCTGCAAGGCGTTGGGGTGGGCTGCGTAGCCTATGGCTGCGAGGTTTTGGCGCTTGCCGGTATCAAAAAGATGATGGGCTGGGACATGAAAAGTCGCCCCATCAAAGGAATCGAACACGGCAACTTTCGTCTGACTTAATTGGTCCGCAATGGCTGGGCCCAAGCCGGCTGGCACGGAAAAAGAAGTGCTACCGAGCTCGTGGCCTGCACTGGTCTTCGCGTTGCCATCGGTGGCATAGACCAGCGTGCCGATCGGGCTCGTGGCGGCCTGAGCATTGACTAGCCCGTGACCAAAGATTGCGCGCATTTGTGCCTCGGAGCAGGTATCGATCGTACAGCCCTGGGGCCCGAAGCCTGTGAGCCCATCGAGCGATGCTGTGGCCTTGACTCGGTTGGTGATTTCGGCGGGATCAAGCTCAGGAAACCGCTGGTAGACCAAGGCCACCACGCCAGCGACGTGTGGTGCAGCCATTGACGTGCCTGATAACGTTCGATAGCCGTCTTCATTGGCGCGAGCGGCATTGATGTCTTGGCCAGGTGCGGCCACACAGAACTCAGCCGCGAGCCCGCACCGGTTGGTAAAAGCAGTTTCGCGCAATTGCTCGTCGACGGCGACAACCACCAGCCACTGGTCCTGTAGCTCGCCAATGCGCACGGGCATGGCGCCAATGACCGAAGGCTGTGTGCCCCCATCATTGCCGGCGGCGAACACGAAGATCGTGCCCTGTTGCTGCGCCCGCACCAAGGTTGGAATCACTTGCCGATAGGTGCTTCGTAGCCGGCCCTCGCTGACCTGGGTGATCGCAAGCGTCGACCCCCAGCTGTTGTTCGATACCTGAATGCCATCGGTGATGTGTTGCTCGAGCACTTGCGCCCAAGCGGCATCGGTGGCCACGCCAGGCAAAAAGCGTCCGGCAAAGGCGTCCACGCGATAGGAGTAAAGCAAGCTGTCGTAAGCGACCCCGCGCATGCCTTGCGCATCCCGGCTCGCCCCCAGAATCGAGCTCACGTGCGTGCCATGACCGGCTTCGTCGACCAGATGGCCTTGCGGGCCGTTACCCCCAAAATCGCGGCCAGAGATCTGTCGAGAAGCGAATTCGGGATGGTTCACATCGATTCCGGTGTCAACCATACCCACCCGAACACCCCAGCCAGTCAAGCCGGCATCGTTGGCTTGGCCCGCGCCAATGGTTGCCAGACCATATTGGGCGTTGTATTCAGCGGCGAATATGCCGCAGTTGGTGCATCCGGGTGTGGGCCGCAGCCCGGGGCTCAGGACCGGGGAAGGTTCGCTAGAGTCCGATGGTGGGCTTGTCGATGGTGGTGCCGGGCTCGCCTGCGGCGGGGGCAAGGTAGGGCCTGGCGGGACTTGGGCTACCTGCGAGCCGCCGCCCCCGCTGCAAGCAATAAGCAGGCTCGAAACGCTAAGGGCCGCTAAATGACGCACCAACAGGTATCTCCATCTCCCTTGCTTGGGGTGAGTTCGTTTGTCGGGCCTTGAATGCTGGTCCGCGAACTGCCGACCAGAAGTGAGACAAAACCTCTTGGTTCAGCCCAGACGATTTGATCAGGCGCCTAGACCGGTGACAAGGAAAGTTGTCAATGTCTTTGTATCTGAGGCGCGCGCCTGGCGCAAGTTCCGATTGATTCAAGTCAAGTAAGTATCGATATTCCTGACCATCTCGAGTGCACAATGCTGCAGTTTGGTGCCTTCAGGTTCTATAATCCGATTGACAGCAATCAATGCTTCGCGAAAACAGATAGGCTTTTTCAATGTCAGTCGGCGTCTATACACTCGGTCTAAATCACCACTCGGCACCTGTGCAGGTCCGTGAACGGGTGTCGTTGGCCGACGATTTGGCTGCCCCGGCGATTAATGCGCTTCGCTCGGCATTTGGTGGTGCAATCCACGAGGCTGCAGTGCTCTCGACCTGTAATCGGACCGAGCTTTACTGCGCCGCCGATGATTCGGTAGCGCAGCAGTTGCCGCATTGGCTCGCGCAATATCGTGCGCTAGAACCACATGTGTTAATGCCTCATCTATACCTGCATGACCATGACCAAGCGGTGCGCCATGCCTTCCGGGTTGCCAGTGGCTTGGATTCGATGGTTCTTGGGGAGTCCCAGATCCTTGGCCAGATGAAGGGGGCAGTTCGCACCGCTGAGCAGGCTGGCGCACTTGGCACCTACTTGCATCAACTGTTTCAGCGCACCTTCGCTGTGGCCAAAGAAGTCCGAACCACCACAGCCATTGGGGAGCAGTCAGTTTCGCTAGCGGCTGCTGCAGTGCGTCTGGCTGAGCGCGTGTTTGGCAACTTAAGCGAATCTAAGATCCTATTTATTGGTGCAGGCGAAATGATTGAGCTCTGTGCCACCCATTTTGCGGCCAAAAGCCCTAAGCAGATGACTGTGGCCAATCGAACCATCGAACGCGCTGATGCGCTCGCGACCCGGTTTGACGCCTCTTCGATGCGGCTAGCGGATTTGTCTGATCGCCTAGCGCAGTTTGACGTGGTTGTCTCCTGTACGGCCAGTACGTTGCCCATTTTGGGCTTGGGGCTCGTGGAGCGAGCCACCAAAGCACGTCGGCGCCTGCCGATGGTGATGGTTGATCTTGCGGTGCCTCGTGATATTGAACCCGAAGTTGGTCGTCTTGATGACGTCTATCTCTACAGCGTTGACGACTTGGGCGCGGTGGTGCAATCCGGTGCCCAAGCCAGGCAGGCCGCAGTGGTTCAGGCTGAGGCCATCATTGACTCACGCGTGCGCAGCTTTATGCACTGGTTGCAGTTGCGCTCAACTGTCCCCATCATTCAGGGCCTTCAAGCCGGGGCGCAAGCCGTGCAACAGCACGAACTCGACCGTGCCCGGCGGGCTTTGTCCAAGGGTGAATCGCCAGAAGCCGTCATGGAGCAACTTGCGCACGCGCTGACTCAGAAGTACCTGCATGGCACGTTGGCTGCCATCCACCAAAGTGAAGAAAGTGAACGCCAGCAACTGCTTGGTTGGCTGCCACGCCTATTCCCCTCGCGTAACGATCAGCGCTAGCAACTAGCAGTGGGTGACACCTAGCCCTTTTGGGCCAAGCTCACCATTGGGCTATTGACAGTATTTGCAAATATGAAACCATCCATGCATTCCCGTCTTGAGCAGCTTGCCTTTCGGGTGCAGGAAATCGATGCATTGCTCGCTGAACCCGAGATCGGGCAGGACATGAAGCGCTATACGGCTTTGTCACGAGAGCGCGCCGAGCTTGAGCCGGTGGCTGCTGCATTTAATGCTTTTGTGCGAGCCCAGACAGACTTGGAACAGGCAAAAGCCTTGCTCGATGACCCAGAGATGAGGGAGATGGCAGCCGATGAGCTTCAGCAATGCCGCTTGAAGATCGAGCAGCTTGAGGCGGATTTGCAGGTTTTGTTGTTACCCAAAGACCCCGATGATTCGCGCAGTGTCTTTCTGGAAATCCGTGCTGGCACCGGTGGCGATGAAAGCGCCCTGTTTTGTGGTGATTTGCTGCGGATGTATAGCCGGTTTGCAGAGCAAAAGGGGTGGCGAACCGAGTTGATGTCGGAAAGCCCGGCCGAATTGGGTGGTTATAAAGAAGTGATCGTGCGCATTGATGGTGACGGCGTTTACGGGCAGCTGAAATTTGAGTCCGGCGCGCATCGGGTGCAGCGTGTGCCCGAGACAGAGTCGCAGGGCCGAATACACACCTCGGCTTGCACCGTGGCGGTGATGCCCGAGGCTGATGCGCAGACTGAGATCAATATTTCACCAAGCGACCTGCGAATCGACACTTTCCGGGCCAGCGGTGCGGGAGGTCAGCACGTAAACAAGACCGATTCGGCTGTGCGAATCACACACCTGCCCTCGGGTATTGTGGTTGAGTGCCAGGATGATCGCTCGCAGCACCGCAACAAAGACAAGGCGATGCAGGTCTTGGCTGCGCGCTTAAAAGACCGGCAGTTAACCGAGCAGCAAAGCAAGCAAGCCGCGCAACGCAAAAGCCTCGTGGGCTCTGGGGATCGCTCTGAGCGGATAAGAACCTACAACTTTCCGCAGGGCCGCATGACAGACCATCGAATTAATCTGACGCTCTACAAGCTGCAAAACATCATGGAGGGCGATCTAAACGAGTTAACCGCGGCGTTGATCGCCGAACATCAGGCCAATGAGCTTGCAGCGCTTGCCGATGCGACTTGAAAGTCTCGAGCGTGTCACAGTCCGTGATTGCCTGAAGGCTGCGCGCCTGCCGCGACTCGAATCCCAACTGTTGCTCGCACATGTGCTCGGTGTTTCGCGCACTTGGCTGATCGCGCATGACGATGCCGAGCTAGAGAGCCAACAGGCGCGCCACTACCTGCAGCTATGCGCTAAGCGTGAGCTCGGGCAGCCTGTGGCTTATTTACTTGGGCAGCGGGAATTTATGGGGCTGATGCTTGAAGTGAATCCGGCAGTTTTGATTCCCAGGCCAGAAACCGAGCTCATTGTCACCCACGTGCTCGAGCAGATCGACGCCCAGGCGCCAGTAACCATTTTGGATCTTGGTACAGGCAGCGGTGCGATCGCCATTGCCTTGGCCAAGGCATGTCCGGCGGCCGTGGTGTTTGCCACTGACGTCAGCGCCCAAGCGCTTGCCGTGGCGCAAAGCAACGCCCAACGGCATGAGGTGCCCATAACGCTATTACAAGGCAGCTGGTTTGATGCGCTCATCGGGCTCGATTGCCCGAAATTTGATGCCATTGTCAGTAATCCGCCATACATCGCGAAAGACGACGATCATCTGCTGCAGCCAGAGTTACGATGTGAACCCGCTATTGCCCTGACAGACGGCGGCGATGGTCTAGGTGCTTATCGGTCTATTTTGGCTAGCGCTGCGCGGTATTTGAAACCTGGTGGTCTTGTGTGCGTCGAACATGGGTTTGAGCAAGCCCCTGCTGTCAGTGGGCTTTTTCGCCAGGCAGGCTTTTCTGATGTAATGACCCTACCAGATCTTGCCGGTCTACCAAGGGTGACGGCAGGTTCATATAATAGTGAGATACGCTAAGGTTTTACTGTCCAAACAAACCACAGGAATTCGAGCCATGTCTGATGCTCAAAGCTTTATTAAGGAAACTGTGAGTAACAATCCAGTTGTTTTATTTATGAAGGGAACAGCCCAGTTTCCCCAATGCGGGTTCTCTGGGCGTGCCATACAGATTCTGCGTGACAGCGGCGTGACCAAGTTGATTACGGTTAACGTGCTTGAAGACGACGAAGTGCGCCAAGCCATTAAAACCTACTCACAGTGGCCGACGATTCCGCAGCTCTATGTCAAGGGTGAGTTTATCGGTGGCTCTGACATCATGGGCGAAATGGACCAAAGTGGCGAGCTCAAGCAGTTGCTCGAGCAGGCAGGCGCGACCTCGTGAGTCAAAAGAGGCGGCTAGTCGTTGGCATAACAGGCGCGACTGGCTCGGCTTATGCCACGCGCTTGTTGGAAATGGCGCGTGATGTTGACGATGTCGAGACTCACTTGGTGGTATCGGCCTCGGGTGTGCTCAATGTCAAGCATGAGCTTGGCCTGTCTAGGCAGCAAATTCATGACCTAGCCGATCGGGTCTACAACATTCGTGATGTGGGTGCGACTTTGGCCAGTGGCGCGTTTGCCACCACGGGTATGGTTGTGGTGCCTTGCTCGATGCGAACGCTATCGGCTGTGGCCATGGGGTTGTCAGATAACTTGATCACGCGTGCAGCCGATGTCACCTTAAAGGAACGTCGGCGATTGGTGATGGTTGTGCGTGAGACGCCCTTTAACCTTGCGCATTTGAGAAACATGACCGCTGTTACCGAGATGGGCGGCATTATTTTCCCGCCCTTGCCGGCTTTCTACCACCTACCGAAGTCAATCCCTGAATTGATCGATCACTCTGTGGCGCGAATTCTGGAACTCGTGGGCATTGAGGTTCCTGGCCCGCGCTGGGAAGGCATGGATAAGCCAGCGTGATCTGGTAGATGACACAACGTTAGTCGTCAAACTGTGTGATTGCGGCCAACGGTTCAGAATCAAAGGCTTTGTCACCGTCAGCATCGGGTTGCCCGCTCGGTTTTAGGCTCTCGAAATCAAACAGGTTGCGATCCATTAGGTGTGAGGGCACAACCGTCGCGAGTGCTTTGAAAGCATTCCAGACCCGTTGTGGCTGATCACGCTCCCATTGGCGCAGCATCTGCGCGACCTCGCGGCGCTTCAAATTTTCCTGGGAGCCGCATAAATTGCAAGGAATGATCGGAAACGATTTGATCTGCGCATACCTGATCAAATCTGCTTCTGCCACATACGCCAAAGGCCGGATGACGGTGTGTTGACCATCATCGGAGACTAGTTTTGGTGGCATCGCCTTTAAGCGGGCTGCGTAAAACAGATTCAGAAAGAAAGTCGCCAGGATGTCATCACGATGGTGACCAAGCGCTATTTTGGTGGCGCCAAGCTCGCTTGCGACCCGGTAGAGGATGCCGCGACGCAGCCGCGAGCAAAGTGAGCAGGTGGTCTTGCCCTCGGGTATCAGGCGCTTGACGATGGAATACGTGTCTTGCTGCTCAATATGAAACGGCACGGCCAATTGCTTTAAGTAATTCGGCAGTACCTCTTGCGGGAAGCCGGGTTGCTTCTGATCAAGGTTGACTGCGATAAGCTCAAAGGATATCGGCGCACGAAGTCGCAGAGTCATCAACAAATCGAGCAGGGCGTAGGAGTCCTTGCCGCCAGACAGGCAGACCATCACTTTGTCGCCGTGCTCGATCATACGATAGTCAGCAATCGCTTTGCCGGTCTCACGTAGCAAGCGCTTTTGCAGCTTATTGCCGTCAACGGCCTGTTTGCTTGAAAGACGACGATGAATGGTGATCGGTTCGGGTGCCGTCATTTTCAGTGTCCGCTTGGCTTTTGTTTGCAAACCTCGATGGCCACGCCTGCGCAATCGGCAAACGCCGATGGTTTGGTGATCCGTACTCTGACCTCGCGGGTGTCCTCGAAAGCGGCAAGCAACTGGTCTGCAACGTTTTCCGTGAGTGTCTCGAGCAGGTTGACGTGACCGTCAGTGCATTGTTTGATAATCAGGCTGTGCAGTGTGCGGTAGTCAAGTACGCTGTGGATGTCCTCATCGTTGACTGGCTGGCTGACACGCACCTCGATCTCAGCGTCGACATGAATGGGTTGGGTCGCGCGACGTTCATGATCGAGGATGCCGATACTGGCGTCTAAGGCGATTCGGTTAAAAATAATTCGACGAGTGAGCATGAAAGTGACTTGGCAATGGACAAGGGTTCGATTGTAGGACTTTGCCTTGGCGATTGACCAGTGGGCCAACGTAGAGCCTTACAATGAGATTAACCAGTGAGGTCAGTCTTGGAAAAGCTTTGGGATGCGGTAGTCGTGGGAGCAGGACCAGCCGGTGCGAGTTGCGCGGTTTGGTTGCGCCATCTCGGTTTTAAGCCGCTGCTTATCGAAGCCAGCGATCGCATCGGTGGATTAGCGGCACGCAATCCCTTTGATGACATCTGGACGGTGACTTCACCGCATCAAACCGGCGTACAGGTGGCACAGCACATGGCCGAGCAAGTCCAGGCCTCAGGCATCGAGGTGTGGTTTGAGAGTTGCCTACAAGCGCTCGATGGGCAAAAACCGGTATTTGAGCTCTCTGTCGCGCGTGCTGGCGCCGCGCCAGTGATCGTGCGAGCCAAGCGGGTCGTTTTGGCCACCGGGGTCAAGCCGCGTGGCTTGGCTGGCTTTGAGGATCAGTCATTGCCCGGCGTGATTGTGGGGCCAGGTGATGCGATCATGGCGCTGGCCTTTGCTGGCAAGCGCGTGGCAATACTTGGCGGTGGTGACAATGCGTTTGAGAACTATGAGTTCGCCAAAAGTCGAGGGGCAAGCGACGTTAAGATCTTTGCGCGCACCGTGCGTGCGCAAAAACAGTTTGTCTCTCGTGTTCTGGCAGCCGATCTACACATCGGTAGCACTCAGGTAGATCCGGTCGCTCGCACCGTTAACGGCCAAACCTATGATTACCTATTGGTGTTCTACGGCTGGCAGGCCAACCTTGACTTTGCCGCAACGCCGGCCTTGGCAATCGATGAGCGCGGGTTCGTTGCAACTGATGCCGCGTGCGCCCAGACCAGCTTGCCAGGCGTCTTTGCTATTGGGGAGCTTGCTCAGCGCATGCATCCTTGTGTGCCAACCGCGATGGCCGATGGCGTGGTGGCGGCCAAAGCCATCGAGCGTGACCTCAGCGCGCAGTCGGTTTAGTTAGTAACCGTTGGCTTGCAAGAACGCTGTAACCTCTTTTGTGGTGCCCTCGAATAAGACACGCCCCTTTCTTTGCTGTCGCTGGTACTCGTACATGGGGTCGTAATAGGTCGTCAGCAATGGTTCGATCCATTGTCGGTGTCCGTCAAAAGCCCCGTGTTCGAGTTGCTGCTTGAGCGCCTCATCGAGTGCGGTTTGTAGCTGCGCGTGTCGTTGCTGGCCAAGGCGCTTGTGTAGGTTAAAGAGACTTTTTCTGAGATGGGTCTGGTAGCGGGCGATACCTTCGGACGGGCCAAAGGCCAAGCGGTAATCTTGCGCCAGTGATTCGATGTAGTCTCGCTGAATTCTGTGCACGCGCTCATCTAACGCGGCAGTGACCCAGATCGTTGGACTTTGCTGCGTTTTGTTTCTAAGTGCCAACGGCACAGCGCACCGTCCAATCAGATGGGCCTCGTCCTCAACTGCCAGCGCAGTGGCGTTGCTTTGGTGCAGTCGCAGCAGTTCAATGCTCAGGCTGTTTTCAAAATTGATTTGGCTTGGCTGGCGCTCGGTGCGCCCACCAAAGCTTGAGCCGCGATGATGTGCCAGTGCCTCAAGGTCAATCTTGTTGCTCAGCGCAGCGATCACGTCGGTCTTGCCCGTGCCGGTCAAGCCACCTACGACCACGAACTCGGTGCTGCGCACGCGCTCATCTAGGTTTTCAAGTAAAAACTGGCGCATCGCTTTGTAGCCACCGAGCACTCTGGGCCGACGCCAACCAACATCGCCAAGCCACTGCTGGGCGATCTGCGAGCGTAGCCCGCCACGAAAGCAGTAGATGACGCTGTCTGGGTGGCGACCAAGAAAGGCGGCCCATTGGGCAATGCGTTGCTCGCGTAATTGGCCGCTCACTAACTGATGCCCTAGGGCGATGGCGGCCTCTTGGCCCGCCTGCTTGTATTCAATGCCCACGGCTTGTCGCTCTTGGTCATTCATCAGAGGCAAATTGATGGCTGACGGGAACGCGCCTTGGACAAACTCCACCGGTGCGCGCACATCCAGCAGCGGTGTTTGACTCAAGAGCAATCCGCGGTAGTCATCAATGAGCTCAGTCTCGCTCACAAGGGGCCTGTTGTGCTTTGGTTGCTTGGTTTGACCTCGGCTACAGAGGCCTCGGGCTCGCCCAGAGTCAAGGTATGGGTTTGCAGGACATCGCCTCTGAAGGCGTGCAGGATGAGCTGGTCACCGCGCTGGTAGGCGCTTAACACTTGTTGCAACGATTTGACATCGCTGCCAATGCGCAAGCCATTGCAGGCGACCAATAAATCACCGGCCGACAGACCTGCCGCATGGGCGGCCTTGCCCCGGATGACTTGACGAATTGCGAGCGACTCGCCTTGTGTTTTGAAGGTCGCTCCGATCGCTGGCGTATTTTTTGCCTCACGCCATATAAGGTCAAAACCCGTTGGCGCGAGCAGACGATCAAGCGGCACATCGGCTGTTTGGTCGACCCACTGCCAGATCTCTTGGCGCAGATCAACACCTGTGACCGTTTTGACCTCTCGGACAAAGGCCGTCTCCGACAGTCCTGCCGCTTTGCCGCGATAAAACGTGCGACCGAGCGTGTTCCAGAGGTGGCGCATGACATCGTCAAGACTGTAACGCTGCGCGCTGCGTTGCCGAATCACCAAGTCCAGCCCAAGAGCCACGAGCGCGCCTTTGGCGTAATAGCTGCTAATGGCGTTCGGTGCGTTCTCGTCTTGCTTGTAATACTTCGTCCACGCATCAAACGAACTGTTTGCTAGTGACTGCTGCCGACGACCTGGAGCGGCATGCACCGCGGTGATGGTTTTGCTTAATTGCTTGAGGTAGGTGTCTAGATCGATGACGCCGCTGCGCAGCAACATCAAGTCGTCGTAGTAAGACGTGAATCCTTCAAATATCCAGAGTAAGCGGGTATGGGTTGGCTTGAGCAAGTCATAAGGCACAAAGGCCGCAGGCTTAATCCGTTTGACATGCCAGGTATGAAAATATTCATGACTGACTAGGCCCAGAAACTGAACATAACCGGCCGGCGCTTGGCGCTGATGCACCGTGGGCAGGTCGCTGCGCGAGGTCATTAAGGCAGTGCTGGCACGATGCTCCAGGCCACCGTAGCCAT
This sequence comes from Burkholderiaceae bacterium, assembly GCA_007116135.1. Classification (GTDB taxonomy): domain Bacteria; phylum Pseudomonadota; class Gammaproteobacteria; order Burkholderiales; family Burkholderiaceae_B; genus Algicoccus. Next base: position 50,188 of record SKIZ01000124.1, on the reverse strand, counting down.
TGGCCGTGACCATGGTCATAAACACATATTCTTGAGCGCTATCGAGAAATGGGGCTTGCTTGTCTTGCGGGTCAAAAAATGCGATTTGAGATTCACACACACGCCTGACATCTTGAGCGATACGTTTGAGGTCAAGGTTGGGGACTAACCCGGTGAAAACCATGGTGTGCAGCGCACCGCAGGCACGAAAACGGATGACCTGTGGTGTGCCAAGCTCAAATGGGTGATCAATCAATGCGTCGTAATCCGCAGCAACAAAACGCCCCATCACATTGGCCGGCAATTGACCTTTGGCCGGCGGCATGCTGGTGTATGCACGCCAATGGCGCTTGCCAGCCGGACGCATCAGGGTGACTTCGCAGGCAAGCGCCTCAAGGCCGTGGGGCCTGAGGAAAACCGAGGTGCCATTAAAGAAGGCGTGGGTATCGTCGACATGCGCACCGCGCACTGACAAATCCCATGCATAAACAATGACTTCAACGCTCAGGCTGCCTTGGCAGCCATCAAAACGCCAGCGGTGGTCATCGAGCTTGACCGGCTCGTGCCAGCGACCGTTGTGGCGGCCTCTGATGGTTTCGACATGCCGCGAGAAGTCCCGAATCAGGTAGCTGCCCGGGATCCATGCGGGCATGGAAACAATTTGCCTCGAGCTTGCAACGCGATCGATCTGTAAACGAATCTTGAGCCGGTGTCCCGATAAATCGTGGGGCTCAACGGTGTATCGTAGAGTTTGTTTAGACATGCTGAGATGTTATACAAAAACGTGAGGAGAAAACGATGAGCGAAGCCTTGATTTTGCAGGAAACACACGGTCGTGTGGCTATTCTTACCCTTAATCGGCCCAAAGCGCTCAATGCCTTGAGCGATGCGCTGATGGATGAACTGAGCGCGGCATTGGCCGCGCTTGACGCCGATGATGACATTGGCGCCATCATCATCACGGGCAGTGAAAAAGCCTTTGCCGCAGGTGCTGACATCGCCGCAATGGCATCTTGGAATTACATTGATGTGCATAAATCTGAGTACATCACACGTAACTGGGACCCGATTACTCGTGTGCGCAAGCCCATCATCGCCGCGGTCTCGGGCTACGCGCTTGGTGGCGGTTGTGAGCTAGCGATGATGTGCGACTTCATTATCGCGTCCGATACGGCGAAGTTCGGTCAACCGGAGATCAAACTTGGTGTGATCCCGGGTGCTGGCGGCACACAGCGGCTGCCGCGCGCGGTCGGCAAATCCAAGGCGATGGATATGGTCTTGACGGGTCGGATGATGAACGCTGAGGAGGCCGAACGCGCTGGGTTGGTCTCGCGCATCGTGGCCGCTGACAAGCTACTTCAAGAGGCCAAAGACGCGGCCACGGTCATTGCATCGATGTCATTGCCGGTTGCCATCATGGCCAAAGAGTGTGTCAACCAGGCCTGGGAGGGCACCTTGCGAGAGGGCGCACTATTTGAGCGCCGGGTGTTTCACTCGCTCTTTGGGCTCGATGACCAGAAAGAGGGCATGCAGGCATTTCTTGAAAAGCGGCCCGCGCAGTTCAAACATCGGTAACCTTTTGCTAAAGGGTGGGAAATCACGCTATACTCTTTAGGCTTTACCCTAATGCCGGCGTGTGGTGACGTGCGCATGGCTTTGTGGTGAACTGGGACGGTCAAGCCTTGTGTAACCGCGGCAGGCAGTATTTGCTGAGCGCGGTTATATTTTTGGTACGATCTGCGACGTGAATGTTGATGGGTGCCTTGCGATGAGCGTATTCGCTGCTTCTGAAACAGATCACATCGAGCTCAGTGAGCAAGAAAAACAACAAGTAGCGCGAAGGGCTAGGCGTGACCTGATTCGCATTTTTATGTGCCAAGTCCTCGCCGCCGCCGCGGTCGCTGGTTTGTTTGGTTTGTTTTCTGGTTTAGGGTCTGCGGTCAGTGCTTTGCTCGGGGCTGCTTGTTATTTGGCCCCGAACGCAGTGTTTGTGATGCGGTTAATGCTGGAGACATTCCGGCCCCAAGGTTCTGGCGTCAGAACCTTTTTGGTGGGTAACGGTTTGAAGGTGCTTGTGGCAATCGGCCTGCTGTGGATATTGGCTGATCAGGGTGCCGGTCGGCTTGATTGGTTTGCGGCATTGATGGGTTTGGTGGCCGCGTTGAAAGGATATTGGCCTGGCCTGCTGTTTTCGGGTGGCAGGCTGGTTAGGTGAAATTTGGGCCGAGGCGACAGTAGTGCCTCGGGTAATGGTTTTTTGCCTGGTTGCTCAGGTGTTTAGACAATGTAAGGGTTCGCATGGCTGCCGCTGGTGATGTTTCCCCCCAGTCGTATTACATTCAGCACCATTTGGTGAACAACAATAATATCGGTGGCCCGCAAGAGTTCATCGCCGACTTTAGTGTCATCAATTACGACTCAATGTTTTGGTCCTTGTTTATGGGACTGATCGTCGTGGTGTTCATGTGGCTCGGCACTCGCCATTCTACGGCAGGTGTGCCGGGTCGCCTGCAGGCGTTTATCGAGCTGTTGGTCGACATGGTCGAGCAGCAAGCCCGTAGTATTGTTCCCAACGAACAAACCCGTAAGTACGTCGCGCCTCTGGCTTTGACCGTCTTTTTGTGGATCGTGCTGATGAATGCGCTCGATCTCGTGCCGGTCGACTTGATGCCATGGGTTTGGAAGACCACGGGCTTGGGTGCGGTACCTGGCGACCCGCTCTACTATCACAAGATTTTGCCCACGGCTGATTTGAATGTGCCGCTTGGGATGGCGTTTGGTGTCTTGTTGATGATGTTTTATTACGGCATCAAGATCAAGAGCCCGGGTGGCTTTGTCAAAGAGCTATTTACGGCACCATTTCACGCGCGCGGCATTGCCGGCATTGCTTTGGCCCCCGCGAACTTTCTCTTAAATGTGGTTGAGTATGCAGCGAAGTCGGTTTCGCTTGGCATGCGACTGTTTGGCAACATGTTTGCTGGCGAATTGCTGTTCATGCTTGTCGCATTGCTTGGCGGTGCATGGACTGGGTTTAACTTGGCCAGTGTCGCATTTGGTTTCGGTCATATCTTGGCCGGATCATTATGGGCAATCTTCCACATACTGATTGTGGTGTTGCAGGGCTTTATCTTCATGATGCTCACGCTCGTCTATGTCGGGCAGGCGCATGAAGGGCACTAATGGGTTGGTTCGGTTTAGTCGGGCTGGCTTAAACGAGTAGTTTTTTCAAGTTTTTGATTTTTGAGACATTAACCAAGGAGTTGTCATGACCACCGCCGCTTTCGTCGCTCTCGCTTGCGCTTTTATTATCGGTATGGGTGCTATCGGTGCCTGCATCGGTATTGCCATGATGGGTGGCAAGTACCTCGAAGCTTCGGCTCGTCAGCCTGAACTAATGAACGCTTTGCAAACCAAGATGTTCTTGTTGGCTGGTCTGATCGATGCTGCATTCCTGATCGGTGTCGGTATTGCAATGCTGTTTGCATTCGCCAACCCATTTGTTTGACCTAAGGGCGTTGGGCGTGCGACCGATGGTTGCGCGCGCAAATTGACCCAAGCACCGGGTGGTGTTTGGGCACTAGTCAAATAGAGCGCTCGTCTTAGTTGGCGGGGGCTCGGGCGTGATAGGAAAACGACCGTGAATCTGAATTCGACACTCTTTTTTCAGATGATCGTTTTTTTCGTGTTGGGTTGGGTCACCATGAAGTTTGTGTGGCCACCCATTACGAAGGCGATTGAAGAGCGTCGGCAAAAAATTGCCGAGGGATTGGCCGCTGCCGAGAAAGGCAAGTCGGATCTCGCTCAAACGCAGGCCAAAATTACTGCGATGCAAGAGTCTGCCAAGGCGGATTTGCACCTGCGCACGACTGAAGCCGAAAAACATGGCGCTCAGATTATTGAGCAAGCTCGCCAGCAAGCCGAGCTTGAGCGAGCCCGTATTGTCGAGCAGGCGCGTCAGGAGGCTGAACAAGAAGCTCAGCGTGTACGTGACGGGTTACGCGATGAAGTGGCCAAACTGGCAGTGCTTGGCGCATCGCAAATTCTGCGACGCGAGGTGGATCAAAAAGCGCATGCCGACTTGCTTGCACAACTGAAGTCTCAGCTCTAGGAGAAAGTCTCTAATGGCTGAACATTCGACCGTCGCCCGCCCCTACGCTGAAGCCTTGTTTGCGAGCGCCCAGTCTGGTGCGTTGGATCTGAGCGCGCTTGCGAGTCAGCTACAACAGCTCGCCCAGTTTGTCGCTATGCCGCAGGTTGGCCAAGTGTTGTCGGACCCGCGCGTGAGCGACGATGACCGTGTGGCTCTCGTTAAGGACTTGCTCAAAGACATCTCATTTTCTGGTGTTTTGGGTAACTTCCTGGAGCTGCTGATCGCCAACGATCGATTACTGCTAATGCCCGAGATTGCGCACCAGTTTGACGCGCTTAAAGATCAGGCCGAGGGTGTTGCTCAGGCCAACATCACTAGTGCTTTTCCCTTATCCCAGGAGCAGGTCAACGAATTGGTTCAGCTGCTTGAACCAAAGTTTGGTCTGAAACTCAAGCCTCATGTCACAGTCGACGAAGCCCTGATTGGTGGTGTTCGCGTTGTGGTCGGGGATTCCGTGTACGACACGTCTGTGCTCGCGCAGCTTAGTCGTATGCGCGATGCCCTGATGGCTTAAACGAAGAAGATTTCAGGAGTCTGATCATGCAACTCAATCCCTCAGAGATTAGTGAACTATTAAAAAGCCGAATTGAAGGGCTAGGCACGTCCTCGGACATCCGCACGCAAGGCACAGTCGTCTCAGTGACTGACGGCATTTGCCGCATTCATGGTCTGTCCGATGTGATGCAAGGCGAAATGCTGGAGTTTCCCAACAACACGTTTGGACTGGCCTTGAACCTTGAGCGCGACTCGGTTGGCTCGGTTGTACTTGGCGATTACACCAACATATCCGAAGGCGACCCCGTGCGCACCACGGGTCGTATTCTGGAAGTGCCTGTTGGCCCAGAGCTGCTTGGTCGTGTGGTCAACGCACTCGGTGTGCCCATTGATGGCCGCGGCCCGATTAACGCCAAGCAAACGGACGTCATTGAAAAGGTCGCCCCAGGTGTGATCGCCCGTCAGTCGGTTTCGCAACCCTTGCAAACAGGTCTAAAGGCCATCGACTCCATGGTGCCCATTGGTCGTGGCCAGCGTGAGCTGATCATCGGTGACCGTCAGACTGGTAAGACCGCAGTGGCAATTGATGCCATCATCAACCAGAAAGGCAAAGGCGTGAAGTGCGTCTATGTCGCCATCGGTCAAAAAGCCTCGACGATTAACAACGTGGTTCGCAAACTCGAGGAGTTCGGTGCGCTTGAGTACACCATCGTGGTCGCCGCAGCAGCCTCCGAGAGCGCCGCGATGCAGTATCTGTCGGCTTATGCCGGCTGCACCATGGGCGAGTATTTCCGCGACCGCGGTGAGGATGCTTTGATTGTTTATGACGACCTGACCAAGCAAGCCTGGGCGTATCGCCAGGTCTCCTTGCTGTTGCGTCGCCCGCCAGGCCGTGAAGCCTACCCTGGTGATGTTTTCTATTTGCACTCCCGTTTGCTTGAGCGCGCGGCCCGTGTGAACGCCGAATATGTTGAAAAACTGACTAACGGTCAGGTCAAGGGCCAGACGGGTTCGCTGACCGCATTGCCCATCATTGAGACGCAGGCTGGAGACGTTTCGGCGTTTGTGCCGACTAACGTGATTTCGATCACCGACGGCCAGATCTTTCTGGAGACCGATCTGTTTAACGCCGGGGTGCGCCCCGCAATTAACGCTGGTATCTCGGTGTCGCGTGTCGGTGGTGCAGCGCAAACCAAGATCATCAAAAAGCTCTCCGGTGGTATCCGGACCGACTTGGCGCAGTATCGCGAACTTGCTGCATTTGCTCAGTTTGCGTCTGATCTAGATGACGCAACCCGTCGTCAGCTCGAGCGCGGCAAGCGTGTGGTTGAGTTGCTCAAGCAACCGCAATACCAGCCTCTACAGGTTTGGGAGCTCGGCGTGACCCTGTTTTCGGTCAACAATGGCTACCTTGACGATGTGCCGGTTGAGCAGGTGCTTGCGTTTGAGAAGGGCTTGAAAGACTATCTGAAGGCCAAGCATGCGGGCTTCATTGAGCGTGTTGAAAGTTCGAAAGAGCTCTCCAAGGACGACGAGGCTGAGTTGGTCGCCGCGTTGCAAGAGTTCAAAAAGAACGGTACGTACTAACGACACGCTTCGCTTGAAATAACAGAACCCGGGAACTGCAATGGCAGGAATCAAGGAAATTCGAACCAAGATCAAGAGCGTACAAAACACGCGAAAGATCACCAAAGCCATGGAGATGGTGGCAGCCTCCAAGATGCGTAAGGCTCAGGATCGCATGCGTGCGGGCCGGCCTTATGCGGTGAAGGTTCGCAACATGGCTGCGCACCTGATGCAGGCGCACCCTGAGTACGAACATCCTTATTTGGTTGAGTGCGACGAGATCAAGGCCGCCGGTGTTGTGGTGGTGACGACCGATAAGGGCCTTTGTGGTGGCTTGAACACGAACATCATGCGTATCGTCTTGAACCGCTACACTGAGTTCAAAGCCAAGGGCATAAGAACCCAGTTCACCGCATTCGGCAACAAAGGGCTTGGTGTGTTGACGCGTGTCGGCGCTGATGTCGTCTCGCAAGAGGTCGGCTTGGGTGACACCCCCGAACTTGAGCGTCTCATTGGTGCAATCAAAGTGCAACTCGACGATTTCGTTCAGGGCAAGATAGACGCGGTGTATGTGGCGACCAACCGGTTCATCAATACCATGCGCCAAGAGCCGGTGTTTTTCCGGTTGTTGCCCCTGCCTGGCAAGCTAGCCGATCCAAATACCGTGTATGAACAGCGTCCGCAAGGGTTGGAGGCGCCCGGCGAGAGTCAATCGCACTACGGCTGGGACTACATTTATGAGCCCGACAACAAGACCGTGATCGATGAATTGCTTTTGCGCTATGTAGAAGGGATTGTGTATCAGTCAGTCTCCGAAAGCATGGCCTCAGAACAGTCAGCGCGGATGGTGGCAATGAAGGCGGCATCTGATAACGCCAAAAAGGTCATCGAAGATCTGCAACTGGTCTACAACAAGACCCGTCAGGCGGCCATTACGAAAGAAATTTCTGAAATTGTGGGGGGCGCTGCTGCGGTGTAATCAATGCCCAACAGCCTGCCCAAACGAATAACGCTAAGAGAGATCGAGTAAGGAAATCAAATGAGCAACGGAACCATCGTTCAATGTATTGGTGCAGTGGTCGACATTCAGTTTCCCCGTGACCACATGCCTCACATCTATGAGGCGCTGACGCTGGCTGATGAGTCTAGCTCCTTTGCAGAAAAAGGCCTGACTTTTGAGGTGCAGCAGCAACTTGGTGATGGTGTCGTGCGCACGATCGCGCTGGGCTCAAGCGACGGCCTGCGCCGTGGCATGGCCGTCTCCAAGACTGGCGCACCGATATCGGTGCCAGTCGGTACAGGCACACTGGGCAGGATTATGGACGTGCTTGGTCGCCCAATTGACGAAGCAGGCCCCATTCAGTCCGAGGAGCGTCGGGCGATTCACCAGGCCGCGCCGAAGTTTGACGAATTGTCGCCCTCGGTCGAATTGCTTGAAACCGGGATTAAGGTGATTGACCTCGTGTGCCCGTTTGCCAAGGGCGGTAAGGTCGGTCTGTTCGGTGGTGCCGGTGTGGGCAAAACCGTCAACATGATGGAACTGATCAACAACATCGCCAAGCAGCACAGCGGTTTGTCCGTGTTTGCCGGTGTGGGTGAGCGTACCCGTGAGGGTAACGACTTCTATTACGAGATGGAAGAATCGAACGTGCTCGACAAGGTGGCGATGGTTTTTGGTCAGATGAACGAGCCGCCGGGTAACCGTTTGCGTGTGGCGCTCACCGGTTTGACCATGGCGGAGAAGTTCCGTGATGAAGGCCGTGACATTCTGTTCTTTGTCGACAATATCTATCGTTACACCCTGGCTGGAACCGAGGTCTCGGCGCTGCTTGGCCGTATGCCGTCGGCTGTGGGCTATCAGCCCACGCTGGCTGAAGAGATGGGCGTCTTGCAAGAGCGCATTACGTCAACGAAGACGGGTTCGATCACGTCGATCCAGGCCGTGTACGTGCCGGCTGATGACTTAACTGACCCGTCGCCAGCCACGACCTTCCAGCACTTGGATTCGACTGTCGTGCTCTCGCGTGATATCGCTGCACTCGGCATCTACCCGGCTGTTGATCCGCTTGACTCCTCGAGCCGTCAGCTCGATCCGCATGTGGTCGGCCAAGAGCACTATGAGGTGGCGCGTGGCGTTCAGCAGACATTGCAGCGCTACAAGGAGTTGCGTGACATTATCGCGATTCTTGGTATGGATGAACTTTCGCCTGAGGATAAGCAGGCGGTGGCTCGGGCGCGTAAGATTCAGCGATTCCTGTCACAGCCCTTCCACGTCGCTGAGGTGTTTACTGGTTCGCCAGGCAAGTACGTTCCCCTTTCAGAGACCATCCGTGGCTTTAAGATGATTGTCGAGGGCGAGTGTGATGCACTGCCAGAGCAGGCCTTCTACATGGTCGGCTCCATCGATGAGGCCTTCGAGAAAGCCAAGACGATCCAATAAGGAAGTTAGATGAGCTTGATCAAAGTTGATGTGGTCAGCGCCGAGCGCTCACTGTTTGAAGGTGAGGCAAAATTCGTGGCCTTGCCCGGTGAGTCAGGTGAGCTCGGCGTGTTGCCAGGCCACACGCCGCTCATTACCCGGATTCGCCCGGGTACCGTGAAAATCGTGTTGGCTGATGACTCTGAGGAAATGATCTTTGTCGCTGGTGGACTGCTCGAGATTCAACCCAATCACGTCACCGTGCTTTCTGACACCGCCATTCGTGCGGCTGACCTTGATGAGGGTAAAGCCGAAGAGGCACGTCGCAGGGCCGAGGAGTCGCTGCGTAACGCCAAAGACAAGACAGATCTTGCTGTAGTGCAAGCAGAGCTCGAGATGTTGGCCGCGCAAGCCCAGGCAGCACGCAGGCTGCGTGGCATCAAGCGAGGCGTGCAGTAACGACCGCATTGCGTTAATTGCGAATAGAGCAAAAGCCCTGCTGCCGATAGGCTGTAGGGCTTTGTTTTTGGAGAAACGCATGCGACAGCAAATTGATGTGGGTTGGTTATGTCAGGATGCTCACCAACCCTGGGTTAAGCCGCTTCTTGCTCAGTTAGAACCCGCCTTTAACCGGATCAAGGTGCACCGACTGGCGGATCTCGCTTGCGCAGGCCCGTGGGGTGTGGCCCGCGGCGAGGCGTCGGTCTCAACGCCGGGGCTGGCTTACTCGGCGGTTGGGTTGCGTCGATATGATGCGGTGGTGTTAACTGTCACCCTCGAGACCTTGGCCTGGACGCGCCAGTGTTTGGCGGCGCTGCCAAGGCGCCCCGGTGTGCAGATGATAGGGGTGCTTGATCGGCTGCGTTCGGAGGCAATCCTGGACTTACTTGAGCTTGGCATGCATGATTTTGTTAGAACACCCGTTTGCCCCCAGGAGTTTAGGGCTCGATTGATCCACGTTGCGGCCAATGCGCCAAGGCCGATTTCGCTGCGTGAAAATACGACCAGTTATGGTCTGGATGACCCTGACCCTCGTTGCCCAGGCAAACCAAGACCCAGCCAGGCGCAACCGAGTCAGAATTACATGTTCAGACTCTCTGAGCTGGCATGGCCGGAGCTGGGATTTCAAGAAAACAAGCAAAGAATGATTGATCTATTCGAGCGGCAATATCTGTGCAAGGCCTTGCGACAAGCCCAAGGCAATATTTCTGAGGCTGCACGGCGATCACGCAAGGATCGACGCTCTTTCTGGGAACTCATGCGCCGCCATGGTATTGAAGCCAACGCGCCATCAGATCAAGGCTAGTTACAATCCAGACAATTGAATTAACGACGGGAAATCACTGTGAGTTTTGCGGCATTAAAAAACGATGTTTTTCTGAGGGCTTTGCAGCGCCAGCCCGTGCCTTACACCCCTATTTGGCTCATGCGTCAAGCGGGCAGGTACCTCGATGAATACCGCGCCACCCGTGCTAGAGCGGGTTCGTTCATGGGCTTGGCGCAAAACCCATCCTATGCCACTGAGGTGACACTTCAGCCATTGGAGCGTTTCCCGTTAGATGCGGCGATTCTGTTCTCTGACATCCTGACTGTGCCGCACGCCATGGGTCTTGGACTCGAATTTGTCGCCGGCGAGGGGCCGCAGTTTGAGCGCCCCATTCAGACCGAGGCGGCGGTCAAAGCCCTGGCTGTGCCAGATATGGCCGATCTACAGTATGTTTTTGATGCTGTAACCATGATCAGACGTGAGCTTGACGGTCGCGTGCCGCTTATAGGCTTTGCTGGTAGTCCATTTACGATTGGTTGCTACATGATCGAGGGCCAAAGCACTCGTGAATACCGACTGATCAAAACCATGATGTTTGATCGGCCGGACCTGCTGCACCACATTCTGGCCATTAACGCCCAGGCCACCACCGCCTATTTGAATGCGCAAATCCAGGCAGGCGCCCAAGCCGTTATGTTATTTGACAGTTGGGGCGGTGTATTGCCAGACGGGCTGTATCAGACGTTTTCCTTAGCGTATATGCGCCAAGTCATCGATGGGTTGATACGCCAGGTCGATGACGTTTCGATCCCAGTGATCGCATTTACCAAAGGCGGCGGGCTTTGGCTTGAGCAAATCGCAGCCAGCGGCTGTGATGCGGTTGGCCTGGACTGGACCATGGGTTTGGGTCAGGCGCGCAAGCGCACCGCTGACCGCGTGGCATTACAAGGCAACCTAGATCCAATGGCCTTGTTTGCCAACGAGGCAGCGGTGCGAGCCGAGGCCCGTCGCCTGATTGATGACTTTGGCCCGGTCGGTGGCGGTGGCCATGTGTTTAATCTGGGGCACGGGATTTCGCAGTTCACGCCACCTGAGCGCGTCGCAGCGCTCGTTGACGAGGTCCATCAATACAGCGTGCGCTATCACACAGATGGTGCCTGATGCGACATTTTGAGGCTTAAATTGTGTTGGTTATGCACAGCAACAATTAACGATCGGGTAAACCCTTGCTTGAAAACAATCGATTGCGATAAATAACTATAAACCATTAATTTAAAAAGAATTTTATTGAGAAACCGGTCTTAGGTGCAGGTTCGATGCCGACTTGACAGCTGGAAAAATTTGCGAATCGCGCAGGTTTTCCCCAAAGTTATCCACAACCCGGCTGATGCGCCTTGACCGCCCTCAAATTTACAGCGAACCGTCAGAGTGTTATGACCCTAACCAAGAATCAACTTTAACTAATGGCTAGTTCTGGATCAGCAGCGTCGTGCAGTACTGGTCAAATGACCTACTGTCGAGTTGCGTTAGATGTGCCGCTTGCCGGGCCGTTTGACTACGCTGTGCATGAGCCGTTGGCGCTTGGAGATCGGGTGATCGTGCCCTTTGGACGCCGACGCCTGATCGGGGTGGTTTTGCAGGTTGACGTTGTCCCGCAGATGCCACTTGAGCAGGTCCGAGCGGTCGAGCAGGTGCTGCGCGACTTGGCGAGCCTGCCAGAAAAATGGTTGGCTCTGACTGAATTTGCTGCCAAATACTATCAGCGGCCTGTCGGCGAGGTCATGTTGCCGGCCTTGCCGGTACAACTGCGACGTGTCTCGAGCTACGAGGGCAAGCGTGCTGGGCTAGAAGGTCCTCTGGCCCGACACCGCAGCCGCCAGGCCAAGCAGGTGCCCAAACCCGCGCCACAATCGGTCCTGCCAGTGCCAGCGTTGCCACTGAATGCGCAACAACAGGCTGCGGTGGATCAAGTGACCGCAGCCGATGGCTTTAAAGCATTTTTGTTGTTTGGCGTCACCGGCAGCGGTAAAACTCAGGTGTACTTGGCAGCTGCACACGCCGTGCTTGCGCGTGGTGGGCGTGTGCTGTTTCTCGTGCCCGAAATCAACCTCACCCCCCAGTTTGCCAAGGCACTGGCGCAACGACTAGCTGCCGTTGTACAGCCAGACCAAGTTGCCCTGTTGCACAGTCGCTTAGCCGACGGCCAGCGGCTAGCCGCTTGGTTGGAGGCTTATGAGGGGCGAGCTCGCGTGGTGCTTGGTACCCGATCAGCATTATTTACGCCGATGCCTGACCTTGATTTGATCGTGGTCGATGAAGAGCATGATCCTTCCTATAAGCAGCAAGAGGGTTTGCGTTATTCCGCGCGTGACCTCGCGCTGTGGCGCGCAAGGCAAGAGGGCGCTGTGGTGGTTCTGGGTTCGGCCACACCGTCGCTTGAGACGTGGCGTCACGCCCAGCGCGGTGATTACCAGTTGTTGCGTTTGGACCAGCGTGCCACCGAGGCGGTGTTGCCCACCATTGAAATGATTGACACGCGCCGCTTGCAGTTAAACAAGGGGTTGGCACCGCAACTGATCGAGGCCATTGGTCAGGCTTTGGCTCAATCGCGACAGGTGCTGATCTATTTAAACCGGCGCGGTTACGCCCCAGTGCTTCACTGCGACAGTTGCGGCTGGGTCAGTCAGTGCGACCACTGCACGGCCTACAGCGTGGTGCATCGCGTCTCGGGTCACTACATGCGATTGCACTGCCATCACTGTGGCGCTCAACGGCGCGCGCCCGAGGCTTGTCCCGATTGTGGTGATCCAGACCTCAAACCCATGGGTCACGGCACACAGCGACTTGAGCAACATCTGGCTGAATTGTTTGAGCAAGCCACCATCGTGCGTATCGATGCCGACAGCACCCGACGCAAAGGTAGTGCCCAGGCTCTGTTTGACCAGGTACATGATGGCCGCGCCGATATCTTGGTGGGCACACAGATGGTTTCCAAAGGCCACGATTTCACCAACCTGGGTTTGGTTGGTGTGCTCAATGCCGATTCAATGCTGTTTTCTCAGGATTTTCGGGCGCCTGAACGATTGTTTGCTCAGCTTATGCAAGTCGCTGGTCGAGCCGGTCGTGACGGTCAGTCAGGCTTGGTGATGATTCAGAGTGGTTACCCAGAGCAACCGCTCTACCAAGCGTTAAAGAATCATGATTATGAGGGCTTTGCCCAGTCGCTTATGCAAGAGCGAGCCGAGGCAGGACTGCCACCGCATAGCTTTCAGGCATTGATGACCGCGCAGGGGCCCGAGCTCAAGGACGTTTTGGCGTTCTTGCAGACCGTGCGTGCATCTGCTCAGAGCTGGTTGCAAGCCAATGGGCTAGCCGATGCTGTCATGCTTTATGATCCGGTGCCTTTGCGGGTGGTTCGCGTGGCCAAGGTGTGTCGGGCGCAATTGCTCATGGAAGCGCCAGTACGCGCGGCCTTGCATCGGTTGCTGCAGCTGTGGTTGCCAAGCGTTGGCCATCGGCATGCCACGCGTAACCTGAGTTGGCAGCTCGAAGTAGACCCGCTTGAGATTTAACGACAAATGACCACTAGCCAATTTCTTGACATGAATCCTGCCCAACAGCAGGCTGTTCGCTATCTCGATGGGCCAAGTCTGGTGCTCGCTGGCGCGGGCTCGGGTAAGACGCGCGTGATCATCAGCAAAATTGCCTATTTGGTTAATCAGTGTGCCTACCAGCCGGGCAGTGTATTTGCCGTGACGTTTACCAACAAAGCGGCACTTGAAATGCGTGAAAGGTTGCAAAAGCTTTTGGGTGCGCAGAAGGCTGAGGAGCTCAACATCAGCACATTTCATTCGCTTGGTGTGCGGATGCTGCGCGAGAATGCGCAAGCGGTTGGGTTGAAGGCGCGCTTCTCGGTGATGGATGCCCAAGACTGTTTTGCTTTGGTTCAGTCACTGGTGGCCACCACCGACAAGGCACGTTTGAAAGCGGTTATGCAGCAAATTTCGCTTTGGAAAAATGCGCTGATTGATCCCGATCAGGCAGCTGGGCTGGCCAAGACCGCGCGCGAGTTAGATGCAGTTCGTCTCTACCATAGCTATCAGGCGAGCTTGCGTGCCTATCAGGCGGTCGACTTCGATGACTTGATTGTGTTGCCCTGCCAGATGTTGGTCAACGAGCCCTCGGTTCGTGAGCGTTGGCAAAACCGGGTGCGTTATCTGTTGATCGATGAGTACCAAGACACAAATGCATGTCAGTACCAGCTGGTGCGGCAGCTGACCGGGGCGCGAGCCATGTTTACCGCTGTTGGCGACGATGACCAGGCGATCTATGGGTGGCGCGGCGCCACCATGGAGAACTTGGCTTTGCTTGAGCAAGATTACCCGCAGTTGAAATTGATCAAGCTTGAACAAAACTACCGATCTACCCAGACGATTCTGACGGCAGCCAATACACTGATCACCCGCAATCCCAAGCTATTTGAAAAGCAGCTTTGGTCTGAGCTTGGCAACGGCGAGGCCATTACCGTCTCGCGCCTAGAGGGCGAGCTCGAGCAGGCGCAAGCCGTGGCCATTCGCCTGTCAGCGGCACGAACGGAAAAGCGCGCGCAGTGGCGCGATTTTGCGGTGCTGTATCGTAGCAATCAGCAAGCCCGCATGATGGAGCAGGCGCTTCGCGATTTGCGAATCCCATATACCGTGTCGGGTGGTCAAAGCTTCTTTGACAAGGCTGAAGTGCGTGATGTGTTGGCCTACTTACGCTTGCTGGCCAATGAGTACGATGACCCCGCTTTTATCCGAGCTGCCACCACGCCGCGCCGTGGCATTGGCCAAACGACCCTGCAAACGCTGGGCGAATACGCAGCCAAGCGCCACTTGAGTCTATTTGCCGCGGCCCAAGAACAAGGCGCCCAGTCGGTCATCCAACCCAAGCAGCGAGAGGCTTTGGCGAGCTTTGTCGGTTTTTTACAGCGCTTTGCCAGTCGGGCCAGCAAGCCCGCTGGCCAACAACCCGTGGCGGGACTGCTCGATGAGTTGATGGCGGGCATTGATTACGAACATTACTTGTATGACGTCAGCGCCGATGATCGTGCTGCGCGTGTGCGCTGGCAAAACGTGTTGGACTTGCTCGATTGGTTAAAGACACGCGCGGCCGATTCTGACTGGGGGTTGACCGAGTTGGTGCAACACATTGCGCTTGTGACCATGTTGGAGCGACAGGGCGATCAGTCACCGGATGCGGTGACGCTATCGACGCTGCACGCGGCCAAGGGTTTGGAATTTGCCCATGTTTATCTGATCGGTATCGAAGAGGGGTTGTTGCCGCATTTGGGTCGTGAGTCTGATGACGAAGTCCTAATTGGCAGTGCGCAACGCATCGAGGAGGAGCGTCGGCTCATGTACGTCGGTATCACGCGCGCTCGACGCAGTTTGCATCTGACTTGGTGCGCACGCAGACGGCGCGGTGGTCAGGATCATGCCTGCGAGGTGTCAAGGTTTGTCGCCGAGATGGGCCTTGAGGAGCAACCGAGTGTGGCAGATCCGAACGCGTCGCTTACGCCCAAGGGCCGACTCGACATGCTTCGGGCGATGTTGACACGGCCAAGTTAGAGACTACGCGGTTGGTTGCGCAATTGGCGCATCAGATCGATTAACTCGCCGGCGGTCATGCCCACTGGCCCGCCCATTTGTTTGACCCAAAGGTCAGCGGCTGCCCCATGCAACCAGAGCGCTGCAGCGATGGCCACGTCGGTCGCAAAGCCCTGCGCCAATAAACTGGTGATCGCCCCGGTTAAAACGTCGCCCGTGCCAGCCGTCGCTAGTGCCACATTGCCGGTTGGGTTGATTTGACACTGGCCTGTTGGGCTAGAGAGGATTGAATGCGGGCCTTTGAGCACCACCCAAGCGTCAAATTGGCGTGCGAGCTCTCGCGCTGCACCAAGTCGATCGGCTTGGACCTGGGCTGTCTCGGTTGCCAGCAGGCGCGCAGCCTCGGTCGGGTGCGGCGTTAACACGACGGGTCCTTCACCCCAGGTTGGGCTGACATCCCTGCGCGCCAGCGCATTGAGTGCATCGGCGTCGATGACCAGCGGGCGTTTGCAGCGGTGTTGAAACACAGACTTCAGGCATCGTAGGCTCTCAGGTGATTGACCGAGTCCACAGCCCACCGCCCAAGCCGTTATTTGTGCGCTCAACCCAGTTAAGCCATCGATGTCGCGCCACATCACCTCGGGCTGGCCAAGGTCCAGGCTCGTGTGCTCTGTTGGCTGTGGCACGGCCACATAAACACGACCGCAACCGGCTTTCAGAGCGCTACGGGCAGCTAGCACCACAGCGCCGCGCATGCCGGGGGCGCCCCCGACAATGGCAGCCGACCCAAAAGTGCCCTTGTGACCCATGGCATCACGCGGCCCAAACACGGCAGCGAACTCAGAAGGGTCAATCGTGTGAGTGTCAGGTCTTTGGCTCATTGCCTGATTGTAGCGATCGGGGTGTTCAATCGCGTGCGCTTGGCAAAAAAAATCGCCGCGCAAAGGCGGCGATTGATGTCGGTGAAGCGCCAGACCGTTACTGCACGGCATTAACCATGTAATGCACCGCAGCAGCGATATCCTCATCGCTGGCGCTTGCGACACCACCACGCGCTGGCATGGCGCCTTTGCCTTTGATGGTGTTGGCGATCATCGACTCCATGCCGCCGGCCATGGCCGTGGCCCAAGCGGCCTTGTCACCAAACTTGGGAGCGCCGGCGACGCCCATGCTGTGGCAGGCAAAGCAAGCCTGGTTATAGATCCGCTCACCGAGCGCCAGATCCACGCCGCTATCGGCAACTGCCACAGGCTCTGCTTGCGCAGCTGGTGCTGGTTCCGGTTGTGCGGCAGGCGTGGGTGTTTCGGCCATCGCCGCTGCGGTCGCTACCGTTTGAGCCAGTGGTTCGGCGCTGGCTTGAGCGCCCTCGATCGGCTCGTCAAAACTGGCGCCTGCGGCATTGCTCATGTAAACCACAGCACGCGCAATCTCAAGGTCGTCTAGCGTCGGGTTGCCGCCGCGCGCTGGCATGGCACCTTTGCCGGTGATGACATTGGCCACCATCGAGTCTAGCCCCGTGGCGATGACTGGTGCCCAAGCGGCTTGATCGCCAAACTTGTAGGCACCGGCAACACCGGCATCGTGACAGGCCGCACAGGCCATGTTGTAGACCATCTCGCCGCTGCGCAATTGAGCAGGTGCGCTGGCATCAACGAGCTCAATGCGTGCGACCGGAGCAATACGCAACGCGATCGCCTCTGCGCTTAAGCTGTCTGAGCCGGCCGCGGGTCGGATGCCCGAGTTAACCCAGCCTGCGAGCAGGATGAGTGCCACGACCGGGACAATGAAGGACAAAAGCACGACGATCATCAACTGCTTGGGGGTCTTAATCAATGTGCCATGTTCTTCTTCATGGCCTGATGTTGTCGTGGTTTCTTGGGTTTCGTTTGGATTGCTCATAAGCGGCCCTAGGTTGCGAACGCAAAAACTCCCGAGATTATACCGACAATGTGCCGGTTCGTATCAGACAGCGCCGCTTAGGCGATTGCTCGCTCGGCGTATAATGACGCCACGCGCCCGTAGTTCAATGGATAGAATAAGAGTTTCCGAAGCTCTCGATACAGGTTCGATTCCTGTCGGGCGCGCCATTTCGCAGTCCCTGCCTGCATCGGCACCCGGTTTTTTAGGGTTTTTGCAATGCGCCGTCGAACTGTTGCACATATTCAGCAAAACTGAGCCTGTCACTGGCTTCGATCTGCGCCTGTTCAGCGAGGGATAAGTCACAAAGCTTCTGCGCGTGCGCTTTTTCCGTATGGTTTAGTCCGGCGGCACGCAATTGCGCGGTATGTGCTTGTGATGTCGCAAGCCCAAACGCTTGAAATGATTGTTGGTGGTCACCGATGTTTGCCACAATGCGTGCCGATGGCGTCAGGCTGACGTCTTGAACCTTTTGTTGCTGAGCCACGACCGCGTCACAATAGTGCCCGTCACCAAGGTGCTCGCCTAAAAGCGCCGCACAGTCGTGGATGCGCTCGAGCACTTGGCTGGCCCACTCAGAGAGCCCAACCGGGACACCACCGCGTTGCAAGGCCAAGTCGGGTTTCCTGCCTTCGATGACCACACGGTCAAAGTTCTGCGCGCTTTCGGTGCAGTAACCATCCTCGCCAAACAGGGGGCTGTGTTCGAGCGCGCAAAACAACAAGAATGCGTCCATGAAACGCACGGTCTCTGGTGCAATACCGAGCCGGGCAAATGGATCGATATCAAGGCACCGAACCTCAATGTATTGAATGCCGCGCTGCGCCAGTGCCGTGATGGGTCTTTCACCTCGCGCTGTGGTCCGTTTGGGACGGATGGTGGAGTAGAACTCGTTTTCGATTTGCAGCAGATTGCAGTTGAGCTGAATCCATTGACCGTCGCGTTGTGTGCCCATCGCTTGGTAGGCCGGCCAGGCGGTTGTGACCGCGCTGTGCAGACGGTCAAGAAATGCTGGCAAGTCGTTATAGCAAAGCTTTAGCGTGGATTGCGCTTTGTTCTGGTAGCCCAGGTCACTCATGCGCAGACTTGTCGCAAAGGGCAGGTAGTGGGTGTCAGGCCCCAAAGTTTGCAATTTGATGCCGGCTTGGCCACGCAGAAAGTTACTTGATAGCGCAGGCGAGGCGCCAAACAAATACATCAAGAGCCAACTATGTCGCACAAAGTTTCGGATCAGGCTGACATAGCCCTCTGATTGCGCGGTATCGGGGGCCAAGTCAAACAGGCCTTTGTGCTGCCAGAGCGCTTGGGGCAAGGAGAAGTTGTAATGCAAGCCAGCAATACATTGCATGATCTTGCCGTAGCGCACGGCCAGCCCACGGCGGTAGACATGTTTGAGCATGCCGCTATTGGAGCTGCCATATTCGGCGATCGGAATGTCCGCTTCAGCCGGCAGCCACGAGGGCATCGAGTGGTTCCAGATTAACTCCTCACCCATGCCGGCGATAGCCACACGATGGACCCAATCGAGCGCCTCAAGCACCCCATCGGGGCTGCGCTCTGTGCCGGTGATCAACTCGATGAGTGCTTCGGAATAATCAGTCGTGATGTTCGGATGCGTCAGCGCGCTGCCTAAGGCACTAGGGTGCGGTGCGCTTGACAGGTGTCCTTGCGGGTCGACACGCAAGCCTTCCTTCTCGATGCCACGCAGGCAATCGGCCAGCAGGCCCGTCTCTTGGCGCAATAGGCTTAAACGACTTTGCAAGGCTGAGGTCAACCGCAATCCCCGGTTCGTTATTAAAATTATCGCGGCTACCGCGTCAATCTTGGATTGTACGTGATGGCACTGGTTGCTAACCTTGCAACGTCACATGATCAGGGGCAGTCATTGGTTACTTTTGTTGAGGTTTTACAGGCATGTACCAAGAGAGTTAGCGGGTTGTTGCTAGTCCTTGCCCTGGCCGCGTGCTATCCGACCTATAACTGGCGTGAAGTACCAGTTGCCGACGGTTTGGCCGTGATGGCTTTTCCGGGCAAGGTCGAGTCTGCCGAGCGTGAAATGGAGCTCGCCGGTATCGAGGTGACGTTCGTTCTGGCTGGCACGCAGGTGCAGGACACGATTTTTTCGGTTGGACATGCGCAGCTGCCAATGGACACCTCTGAGGCGCAGCGCCAGGCCGTTCAGCGCTCGCTCGTCGACTCCCTGACTGCTGGGATCGGTCAGCAGGCACCCTTGGCGGCATACGAAGGAGAGGCCTTTACATTGCAGGCTCAGGCGCGCGACATGCCCATGACGATGTTTGCTCAAGTGCTGATCCATTACGATGTCGCCATCCGTGTGGTGGCCTGGGGACCAAGCGATTCGCTTACCAATGAGATCGGTCAGGAGTTCATGCGTTCTTTACGCTTGCGCTAAACGGTTTGAGCAGCCCTAGGTGAATCGCCTGAGCCACGCAAGCCTGGCGGCCGTAGACGTTGAGTTTGCGACTCGCGTTACACAGGTGAAAGTTCACGGTTCGCTCGCTTAATCCGAGTATCGTGGCTGTTTCCCAGCTTGTTTTGCCGCGTGACACCCAAGCCAGACATTGCAGCTCGCGTCCGGTTAGTGGGATGTGTGTCATGTGATTCACCTCTACTGACTGCAAGAATCGAAACCGTTATCAGTTTGACGACTGTTTGCCCGTTTGTTAATTCGCAATATCCCTGTAACGTTTTTTTACATTTGATCGGTGATGAGTCAGTTCGCTGCAGCTTACTTCTCAATGTGGGTCTGGTTAGCGCCCCTGGTGGTGTGCGTGGGCATTGGCGTGGCCTGGGGGCGCTGCGGGCAGCCGTTTGCAACTGATTTTGTCTCCAAACTCGTGACCTACGTGGCCATTCCGGCATTGGTTTTTCATACCTTGATGGTCTCGCCACTGACTGTGGGCGACGTTTTTGAGGTCCTCGTGTGGTCAACAGCGGCACTTTTGGTCGCAGGTGTGCTTGCCGCCTGGCTGTTGCGGCTCTTGAAACTGTCTGGTCGCGATCTTGGTCAGACCGCCTGGATTCCAAACGCCGGTAACCTCGGTTTGCCGATGGCTGAGTTGGCCTTTGGTCTAGAGGGCTTAACCGTTGCGATCGCCTTCTTTACGGTGTCTTCGTTGCTTAGCTTTACGCTTGGTTTGCGTTGGTTAACCGGCTCGATGGGTCAGGTGTGGCGCCAACCAGTGGTCTGGGCCGTGCTCGCGGGCTTAGCACTGCGTGCAGCCGACGTGACATTGCCCCAGTGGCCAGTCGACAGCGCCCATCTTGTGGGCAGTCTGGCAGTGCCGCTGATGCTGCTCACGTTGGGCTACAGCCTAGTTGGCTTGCCGCGTTCGGGTTTGACTCAAGGCGCAGGCGTCGCCCTGGTGCGCTATGGCAGCGGGTTGATGGCGGCGTTGCTGCTATGGCTGGCACTGCCGGAGTTTCGAATCTTTGCACCCATCGCGCTGCAGTTGCTTATGCCGTGCGCGGTGAACAGTTACTTGTTTGCGCGCCTGCACGGGCGAGCCGGCGATGTGGCTGCAGGCGCCGTATTGATTTCGACGCTGGCTTTCCTGGTGTTTGCGCCGGCTTTGCTGTGGTTTAGCCAAGCGGTTTGAGCCGGCCTTGGTGGTACACTTTTAGTGACTTTGCGCCGATTTGCCTGATCCGCTTGCGGGCGCCTAATAAAACCAGCTAAAGAGGTCTTTTGTGATCAATTCATCTGACACTGCGCCGCCACAGCCTGACGACACGCCCGCTCGCACGGGTTCAGTCGGTATGGTGCATACCCAACTTTTTGACTTTCAAGAGCCGCTTTCCCTAGCCAGCGGTCAAGAACTAGGCCCCTATACGTTGGCCGTGCAAACGTATGGCGAGCTTAACGCTGATCGCTCCAATGCCGTGCTCATTTGCCATGCGCTTAACGCCTCGCACCATGTCGCCGGCATCGATGCCGATGACCCCGCTGAGCTGGGCTGGTGGGACAACATGGTCGGACCAGGCAAACCCGTTGATACCAACCATTTCTTTGTCATCGGTGTCAACAACATCGGCTCGTGCTTTGGTTCCACGGGACCTGCGAGCATCAGACCAGAGACCGGCAAGCCTTGGGGTGCGGCCTTCCCCGTCATCACCGTCGAGGATTGGGTGATGGCTCAGGCGCGCTTGGCTGATCGGCTGGGCATCAAAAAGTTTGCCGCTGTCATGGGGGGCTCTCTTGGCGGTATGCAGGCTTTGAGCTGGTCGATTACGTGTCCTGATCGGGTGGCACACTGCGTGGTGATCGCCAGTACCCCGATGCTCTCAGCGCAAAACATTGGCTTTAATGAAGTCGCTCGGCGCGCCATCATGACTGACCCTCAATTTCATGGCGGTGACTACTACGCCCATGGGGTTGTGCCCAAGCATGGCCTGGCGGTCGCGCGCATGATCGGACACATTACCTATCTGTCTGATGATGACATGGCGGAGAAATTCGGTCGTGCGTTGCGAGCACCAACAGCCGATGGCGAATGGCGCTTTGGTTACGACGTCGAGTTTGAAGTCGAGTCTTACCTGCGCTATCAAGGCGAGAAGTTTTCCAAGTATTTTGATGCCAATACCTATTTGCTGATCACGCGTGCCCTCGATTATTTTGATCCTGCGCGCCACACGCAGGGTGATTTGGCGCGCGCCTTGGCCCCGGCTTTGGCGAAATTCCTGTTGGTGTCGTTTTCGACCGATTGGCGATTTCCGCCGGCGCGTTCGCGCGAGATCGTCAAGGCGCTTTTAAACAACGCAGCAGCGGTGACCTACGCCGAAATCGATGCCCCACACGGACACGACGCATTTTTGCTCGATGATCACCGCTATCATGCCGTTGTGAGAGAGTATTTCAAGCGTATTGCCAAAGAGGTTGGCGCTCATGGCGCGTGACAATGGGGTTCGTCGTGATTTTGAGCGGATCGGGCGTTGGGTTGAGCCCGGTACCCGCGTGCTCGATCTAGGCTGCGGTGATGGTGCCTTGCTCGGGTATTTGCGCGATGTGCGGCAAACACGCGGTGTCGGGGTCGAAATAAGCGATGAGCGCGTCATCGCTTGCGTTGAGCGTGGCGTCGAAGTGGTTCAACAAAACCTCGATGAAGGCTTGGCACTGTTTGGCGACCAACAGTTTGACACCGTGGTGCTGTCGCAGACATTGCAGGCCGTTCGTCAAACCGAGCACGTGCTGCGAGAAATGGTGCGCGTTGGGCGAACCGGTGTTGTGTCCTTTCCAAACTTTGGTTATTGGCCACATGGTTGGTCGATCTTGCGTGGCCGCATGCCAGTGACGGGCCAAATGCCATATGCGTGGTACAACACGCCCAATATTCACCTGTGCACCTTGAAGGATTTCGAGGACTTGTGCGCAAAGCTGGGATTGACCATTCTAGAGCGCGTGACCTTTAGTCCGAGTGCCGAGGTTCGGTGGCTTGCGAGTTGGCGCACCACGTTGGCGCTCTATCGCTTTACCAAACAAAGTCACACTGCAGGTGGCTCCCTGTGAAACTAGCGAGCGTCTACTTCGGCTACCGCGTCTACCCGCTTTTGATACTGGGATTTGCCAGTGGCTTGCCTCTAGCACTCACCGGTGGGACCTTGCAGGCTTGGGCCACGGTTGAGAACGTGTCTTTGCAAGAGATTGGCTTTCTCACGCTCGTGGGATCGGCATATACCTTGAAGTTCCTCTGGGCGCCGTTAGTCGATCGCTATGTGCCGCCGTTATTGGGGCGTCGCCGCGGCTGGATGGTCCTGACTCAGTTGCTGCTGGCTTTGGGCATGGTGGCCATGGGCCTGTTATCACCGGGCGAGTCGCTTGGTCCGTTGGCTTTGTTGGCGGTCTTTGTGGCGTTTTTGTCAGCCACCCAGGATATTGCGTTTGATGCTTACCGCACCGATGTATTGCGACCGCGCGAGCGTGGCGCCGGTGCGGCACTGTCGGTTTTGGGTTTCCGCGTGGCCATGCTCGTCTCGGGGGGCTTGGCACTGATCATCGCCGATCAATGGCTAGGCTGGGGACGAATGTACGCGCTCATGGGCGGCTTGATGCTGCTGACCATCATCGCGACCCTTTTGGCACCAGAGCCTGAGCATCCGGCTGTGGCGCCCGTGTCGCTTCGCAGTGCGGTGGTCGAGCCCTTTAAAGAGTTCTTTGCGCGCCCCGAGGTCTGGACCTTGTTGCTCTTGATCGTGCTTTACAAATTGGGCGATGCATTTGCCGGTGCGCTATCGACGACCTTCTTGATTCGGGGCGCGGGTTACTCGCCAACCGAAGTGGGTACCGTCAATAAACTACTAGGTCTTGTGGCCACCATCTTTGGTGCCCTGCTCGGCGGGGCATTGATGACCCGATTGGGTCTGTATCGCTCGCTGATGTTGTTTGGCATTTTGCAGGCAGTATCCAATTTTGGTTATTGGCTCATTGCGGTTGGCCCTAAAAGCATCTGGCTCATGGCGTTTGGTGTTGGTCTTGAGAATTTGTGTGGTGGCATGGGCACTGCCGCGTTCGTGGCGCTGTTGATGGCTCTATGTAACCAACAGTTTTCAGCCACACAGTTCGCCTTGCTCTCGGCGCTATCGGCTGTCGGTCGAACCTATCTGGCCGGGCCATTGACCCCGCCCTTGGTAGAGGCCTTTGGTTGGCCCACCTTTTTTGCCTTGACTGTGTTGATCGCGTTGCCGGGCATTTGGTTGCTGTGGCGCAGACGTCGGGAAATCGAGGCGCTTGACCAGCAGGTTCAGACCCAAGAGCAAAGCCCTAGTGACTCGCCTGAGCCGGCACGACCATGACATCACCGCGCAACTCGGCAAGCAGGCTCTGAGCAACACTGCCCATGGCGCGGCCAACTAAGCCAGCGCTGCCGCCCGTGCCAAGCACCACCAGATCGAAGGGCCCTTGCTCGCATAATTCGGGCAAGCAGGTTTCGGCTCGACCTGCTTGAACAATGACTTCTAGATGATCTGGTGCGCGCTCACCGGTATTGGCTCGATAGAAGTCCAGCAGTGATTGGCGGGCACGGTCGATTGGCGCGTCACTATCGGCTTGGTCTAGTGCATAAATCCCAGCCACCTCATCGAGGGCGTGATAAAGCGTCAATGACCCGTGCCCGCAAAACTGTCGCGCTGTGCTGAGGGCTTGCGCTGAACCGGCTGAAAAATCAGTGGCAAGCAACACGTGCTCGTAGGCTTTGAATGGGCGTTTGCGCACCACCAGTACGGGTTGGGTTGCGCGTTGCGTCAGGCGCTGCACCGTGCCACCTAGTAGCACCCGCCCGAGTGTCTCATCGCGCGCCGTGCCACTGACAATTAGGCTGCAACCTTGCTCGCGCGCAACCTGATCGATGACCTCTGCCGGGTCACCACTTTGAACCATGACCTTGATGTCGATCGGTTGGGCACCCAGATCTTGGGCTAGACGCTTTTGTGCCTGCGCCTGTTGGTCTTGTTCGCGCGCGCGCCAAGCAGGCTTGGCCACTTTGTCTAGCCACGCGGTCTGAATCACGTGCAAGGCGATAAGGTCAAGGCCGTGTTGATGTGCCAATAGCGCGGCACGATCCAGGGCGCGGTCGCAACGCGGGCTTAAGTCGGTGACCAACAAGATCGGACCATTGGGTTTTAATGCATCGGTCATGGCGTGCCTTCGGTGCTTTGGGTCAGATCAAAGCCATAGTCAATGGTCAGCGGCGCATGATCGGAGAAGCGCTGCTCTTTGTAGATTTCAGCCCGCTTGGCCTTGGCAGCAATGCCAGGCGTGGCGATCTGATAGTCGATTCGCCAGCCAACATTTTTAGCCCAAGCCTGGCCGCGATTGCTCCACCAGGTGTAGTGATCTTCACCGGGCTCGAGTTTACGAAAAACGTCAACGAAACCGATGTCATCAAAAACCTGTGTCAGCCACTGACGCTCTTCAGGCAAAAAGCCCGAGTTCTTGCGATTGCCGCGCCAGTTTTTAAGGTCAATTTCCTTGTGGGCAATGTTCCAGTCGCCACAGATAATGAACTCATGGCCGCTGCGGCGATGGGTTGCAATCAAGTCTTTGAGCCACGGCGTCAAGGCATCTAGAAACTGCATTTTGACGTCTTGACGCGCCTGGCCGCTTGAGCCCGAGGGCAAGTAGGCGCTGATGATGGTCAGGCTGGGCCATTGCGCGCAGACTAAGCGGCCTTCACGATCAAACGCCTCGATACCCAGCCCAGCGCGAACCGTCTCGGGTTGATGTCGCGTGTAGATGCCTACGCCGCTGTAGCCCTTTTTTTCGGCATAGTGAAAGTGACCTTCGTAGGGTGTTGGCGCCAGTAGCTCGTCAGACAGATCGGGCTCTTGCGCTTTGACTTCCTGCAAGCAAACGACATCAGGTTTGGCTGACTCGAGCCATTGATTAAAGCCTTTGCGAAAGGCTGAGCGCAGCCCATTGACGTTTAGAGATGTGACTCGAAGCAAGCTTGCCTCCATCGATGCGATAATTTTGTTGCGAGTATTTAACCGGCGGTCTACAGGAATTCCTTCATGAGCCTTTCATCCGAGTCGTACAGTCGTCAATCTTTTGTTGAATTTGCGCTCCAAGAGCGCGTCTTACGATTCGGCGAGTTCATGACCAAGTCTGGTCGTCTGAGTCCTTACTTTTTCAATGCTGGGTTATTCAATCACGGCGCCAGTGTGGCACGACTTGGGGAATTTTACGCACAAGCGCTTATTGATGCCGGCATCGAGTTCGATATGTTGTTCGGGCCTGCCTACAAAGGCATTCCCTTGGCGACAACGGCGGCCATTGCGTTGTCGGCGCGCCGGGGGGCGTCGCAGCCATCGGTGCCGTTCGCCTTTAACCGCAAGGAGGTCAAGGCACACGGCGAGGGCGGTGTACTTGTGGGTGCGCCACTGCAGGGCAACGTGGTCATTATCGATGATGTCATTACCGCTGGAACGTCGGTTAACGAATCGGTAGACATCATCAGTCAATCGGGAGCCAAGCCAGTAGCGGTGTTAATTGCGCTTGACCGTATGGAGCGTGCTGGGCCTGACGATGCGCTGTCAGCGCACTCCGCAGTCCAGGAGGTGAGCCAAATGCATGGCATACCGGTGGTAGCAATCGCGAATCTAGAGGACATCCTTGCGCTGATTGCGACACACCAGACCTTCTCGCAATACGAGGCAGCAGTTAAGGCGTATCGGGCGCGCTACGGGATTTAGGTCAGCGGGTCAGGCAGCGGGCTGACCCGATCGAACCAACTGAAACAGCCAAACCACCTACTTCTCGAGCCGCTCTTTCAGTAGCGCATTGACCTGGGCCGGATTGGCTTTGCCTTTGGCTAGTTTCATGACCTGACCGACTAGCGAATTAAAGGCTTTTTGCTTGCCCTCACGATATTCCTGAACCACCGCGGGGTGGTTGGCCAGAACCTCATCGACCATGGCGCCAATGGCCCCCGAGTCACTAATTTGCTTAAGTCCTTTGGACTCGATGATTTGATCGGCATCTTGTTGGGGCTCGGACCACATCTGTGCAAACACGTCACGGGCGATTTTGTTTGAAATCGTGCCATCAATAATTCGCTTCAGAAGACCGGCAAGCCTTGAGGGTTCAACCGGGCAGGCGTCAAGCGCAATGCCGTCACGGTTTAGCGCGGCGGCGAGCTCACCCATGAGCCAGTTGGCAGCAAGTTTTGCCTGGCCCGCGGGTAGCTCGCTGGCCACTGCCTCAAAGTACTGCGCGAGCGCCGGATCCTGACAGATTTGGGCGGCCTCGGTGGTACCAAGCTCAAATTGCTGGCTAAACCGTTGGCGCATCTGATCTGGCAGCTCTGGCATCTCGGCGCGCACCGCCTCAATCCAGTCCGCGCTAATGACCAGAGCAGGCAAGTCTGGGTCAGGAAAGTAGCGATAGTCGTGCGCGTCTTCTTTGCTGCGCATACTGCGGGTTTCGTCACGATCGGCGTCATAGAGTCGGGTTTCCTGCACAACGGTCCCGCCATCCTCGATCAATTCGATTTGGCGTTGCACCTCAAAGAGGATGGCACGTTCGAGAAAACGAAATGAGTTGACGTTCTTGGTCTCGGTTCGCGTGCCAAATTGCGCCTGACCTTTGGGCCGCACGGAAACGTTGGCGTCAATGCGAAATGAGCCTTCTTGCATGTTGCCATCGCAAATTCCAAGCCAGACAACGAGTGCGTGCAGTGCGCGCGCGTACGCGACGGCCTCGGCTGCGCAGCGCATGTCAGGCTCGGAGACGATTTCCAATAGTGGTGTGCCAGCCCGGTTTAAATCAATGCCCGAGCACGGCTTGCCGTGCGTATCGGTGAAGTTCTCGTGGATTGATTTGCCGGCATCTTCTTCCAGATGCGCGCGAGTCAAGGCAAAGGTGCGCAGCTCATCGCCCACTAAGCACGCGAGCTGGCCACCTGAGACCACGGGGATTTCGTATTGGCTGATTTGGTAATTCTTTGGCAAATCCGGGTAGAAGTAATTCTTGCGCGCAAAAACCGAGGTAGGCGCAATCTGCGCGCCGACAGCTAAGCCGAAACGAATCGCGTGGGCAACGGCTTGCCGGTTCAACACCGGCAACGAGCCAGGTAGCGCCATGTCGACCTCATTGGCCTGCGTATTGGGCTTGGCACCATAACGCGTGGCGCTACCCGAGAAAATCTTGCTGTGGGTCTTTAACTGGACGTGTGTCTCTAGCCCGATGACGATTTCCCAACTCATGCGCCACCCCCCGCACGGCAGCGGTGCCAGTTCGTGACTTGCTGGTAACTGGATGCAATGGCAAGCATGCGACCTTCATCGAAGTAGTTGCCGATGATCTGTAAGCCCACAGGCAATGCCTCGGACTGGTGCCCTGGCGCAAAGCCGCACGGCACGGACATCGCTGGCAAGCCGGCTAGGTTGACACCGAGCGTGTAGATGTCACCTAACCATTCGGCCGTGGCGTCTTTTGTGCTGACACCCAGCGGTGGCGCAACTGTTGGGTTGACCGGGCCCATGATGACGTCGCACTCGCTGCTGAAGGCCTGTTGAAATTCCTGAGCAATCAGACGGCGAACGCGCTGGGCCTGTAGGTAGTAAGCATCGTAATAGCCGTGCGATAAAACATAGGTGCCAATCATGATGCGCTTGCGCACCTCGGCCCCAAAGCCCTCAGCACGCGAGCGTGCCGTCATTTGTTCAAGGTCGTTGTATTGCTCACTGCGATGGCCGTAGCGCACCGCGTCGTAGCGCGCGAGGTTACTCGATGCTTCAGCTGGTGCGATCACGTAGTAAGCAGCAATGGCCGAGTCCGTATTGCGCAGCGAAATATCGACCCGCTTAGCGCCAAGTGCCTCAAACTGCGCCAGGGCGGCCTCGATGGCTTGCGCCACCTTTGGGTCTAGCCCCGCGCCAAAATATTCCTTGGGCACGCCAATGCGCAAACCAGCCAACGGCTTTTGTTGCGGCATTTGCTTTAAGGCGCGCTCGTACTCGGACAAAATCCGCCCGGCGGCGTTGGCAACGCCGTGGCAAGTCTGCACGCTTGTGGCATCGCGCGGATCAAACCCGCTGATGGCATCGAGCAGCAACGCGAGGTCTTGTGCGTTGGTGGCAAACACCCCGGCCTGATCCAGACTTGATGCGTAGGCGATCATGCCAAAGCGCGAGGCCACGCCATAGGTCGGCTTGATGCCGCAAACACCACACAAAGCGGCCGGCTGGCGCACCGATCCCCCGGTATCTGTACCCGTTGCACCGAGCACGAGCCCGGCTGCCACCGCAGCCGCTGAGCCGCCGGAGGAGCCGCCTGGCACCACCGAGTGGTCCCAGGGATTGAGGGTTGGCCCGGCTGCTGCGTGCTCATTGCCTGAGCCCATGGCAAATTCGTCGCAATTCAATTTACCGAGACTAACCGTGCCAGCGTCGGCTAACGCGCGCACAACGGTGGCATCGAATGGGCTGACGTAATTGGCCAGCATTTTGCTGGCTGCTGTGGTTTTCCAGCCTTCGGTGACAAACACATCTTTGTGAGCCAGCGGCACCCCAGCAAGTAGACCGGCTTGGCCGCGCCCGATTTGCTCGTCGGCAAGCGCTGCCTGCGCCAAGCTTAGTTCGGCCTGCACGTCAATGAAGGCGTTAAGCACCGACTGCGCCTCGATTTCCTTGAGCAGCGTTTCGGTGACCTCGCGGCTAGTGAACTGCCCTTGGTCAAGCCCTTGGCGAAACGATTCGATAGTGGCAAATTGGTTCAGAAAGTGACTCATGGTTTACTCGATCACCCGGGGCACCAGAAATAGGCCGTCCTGGCGAGCCGGTGCGTTTTGCATCAGGTGATCACGTGTTTGTTCGTTATTGGTGGCCAAGGGCTCATCGTCGCGCAACCGCAGGCCAATGTCGGCAATGGCTGACAAGGGGTGTGCCAGTGGTGCCACACCGGTGGTGTCAATGGATTGAAGCTGCTCAATCAATCCCATGACCTGATTAAGTTGATCTTGCAGTCCAGGGACTTCGTCTGGATTTAGGTGCAGGCGGGCCAATCGAGCTATACGAATAACGTCGCTATCGGTTAATGCCATGATGGGAAGTTCCAGTGCCTGTCCGAGTCAGCAGTGCAGGCGTTTTGATGCGTGAAGCTAGAGATTATAAGTTATGATTCGTAGCTAGTTGTGCCGCCAGTGGCACCGCCAGGTGGTGAGCGCTTAATTGCCCCGATGGCGACCAAAGCGCGTCAATGGCGCGAGTCGCTTCTTTCCATCCTACTTTTTACGGCTTCTTTTGCATGTTCGGATTCTTGCGCAGTTATTTCTCAAGCGACATGGCCATCGACCTTGGCACGGCCAATACGCTGATCTATGTTCGAGGCAAGGGCATCGTGCTGGATGAGCCCTCTGTGGTGGCGATTCGCCATGAAAGCGGTGGTGGTGGCAAACGCATCATTCAGGCCGTCGGGCATGAAGCCAAACAGATGCTCGGTCGTGTGCCAGGCAACATCGAAGCCATCCGGCCCATGAAAGATGGCGTGATCGCTGACTTTACCGTGACTGAGCAGATGCTCAAGCAATTTATCCGCATGGTGCACCCGCGCAATATTTTTGCGCCAAGTCCGCGCATCATCGTTTGCGTACCGTGTGGCTCGACTCAGGTCGAACGACGCGCCATTCGTGAGTCTGCGCTTGGTGCTGGCGCCAGCGAGGTTTACTTGATTGAAGAGCCAATGGCCGCAGCCATCGGTGCCGGGCTCAACGTCTCCGACGCCAGTGGTTCGATGGTTGTTGATATTGGCGGTGGCACGACCGAAGTCGCGGTCATATCCTTAGGTGGCATGGTCTACAAAGGTTCGGTTCGTGTGGGCGGGGACAAGTTTGACGAAGCGATTGTCAATTACATCCGCCGCAACTACGGCATGTTGATCGGTGAGCCCACGGCTGAAATGATCAAAAAGGAAATCGGCTCGGCTTTCCCCGGCTCCGAAGTTCGTGAAATTGAAGTCAAAGGCCGCAATCTGGCCGAAGGCGTGCCACGCAGTTTCACCGTCTCCTCAAATGAGGTGCTCGAGTCCTTGACCGACCCACTTAACCAGATCGTGTCAGCTGTCAAAATCGCCCTGGAGAACACGCCGCCCGAGCTCGGTGCTGACATTACCGATAAAGGCATTGCGCTGACCGGTGGTGGCGCCTTGCTTTCAGACCTAGATCGACTGTTGCAAGAAGAGACTGGTTTGCCGGTCGTGGTGGCTGAAGATCCGCTGACTTGTGTTGTGCGTGGTTGCGGCGACGCACTCGAGCACCTTGAGAAGCTCGGTGCGATCTTTATCGATGACTAAGTCAGTCTGATGGCGTGCCTCGGGTCAGGCCATCAGTGCGTGCATGCCCTAAAGTCAGCAGCCCATGGCTCGAGACCTTGACCTAGAGTTGTTCCGGCGAAGTGTGCCAGCCGAAGTCAAGCTGGTGCTTCTGGGGTTGCTGTGCGTCGTTTTGCTGGTGGTTGACGCGCACTCGCGCATGTTGAACCCCGTTCGACAAACACTAAGCATGCTGATGTATCCCGTTCAGCGCGTGGTGATGATTCCCCGCGATGTTGTCACACTGGTGCACGACTACACCAATGCCGCACGCATGCTGCAACAAGAAAGCGACGATCTGCGACGCCAGCGCATCGAATTGGCGCAAGTCATCACCAATGCGGCTCAGTTAACGACTGAGAACGCCCAGCTACGACGGTTGCTTGGGGTCGTTGAACAGCGTCCTGCCTACCCGACTGTGGTCGTCGAAGTTTTGTATGAACCGGCTAGCGCCTATCGGCGTCGCTTGGTTTTTAACAAAGGCACGCGCGATGGCATCGCGCCTGGCATGCCCGTCATTGATGAAGGTGGCGTGGTCGGCCAGGTGATCCGGGTCACACCTTTTACAGCAGAGGCTGCCATGCTCACCGATGAGCAGCTCGCTATACCGGTGCAGCTATTGCGCAATGGCTTGCGACTGATTGCTTTTGGTTCAACGGTGCCGGGCAAGCTTGAGGTGCGGTATTTTTCTTCTGATGCCGATATCCGTGAGGGTGACGTGCTCGTCACTAGCGGGGTGGGAGGGGGCTTTCCAGCGGGCTTGTCAGTGGCAACGGTCCAGACCGTTGAGCGTGACGCGGCCTCAGGCTTTGCGCGCGCCTTGGCGCAGCCAACTGCCTTTCCAGGTCGCTATCGGCATTTTCTGGTGCTCAAGGTGCCATCGGCTGCGGGTCAAGCAACCAGCGATTCACAGGAGCCAGTCAGTGAGACGCGCTAAGGACTACTCGCAAAGCAGCGGTTTATTGCGCACCCAGGGCATGGGTGCAGATAGTCGAGATGTTGGCTCGGATAACTGGCTGGTATGGGGTTCGATTTTTTTGGTGTTTATTTTGTCGCTACTGCCTTGGCGTCTGTCGCCATGGGGGCCCGATTTGCTGATGCTGGTGCTGGCTTTCTGGGTTGTGCATGAGAGCAACAAGGTTGGCTTAGTGACTGCGTTTGCGCTTGGCCTGCTTATCGATGTCCATGACGTTGGTCCATTAGGCGCGACGGCGCTGACCTACGTTCTCGTTTGTTATGGTGCGGTGGTGTTGCGCCGCCGGCTCTTGCGGTTTAATCTGATTCGGCAGGCAATGCACATGTTGCCTGTCTTTGTGATTGCCACGCTGCTGACCACGGCACTGACGGCCGCCTTAATGGGTGTTTGGCCTGGCTGGTCTTGGTTGGCCGGGGTGTTGATCACCGCGGCGCTGTGGTTGCCGATTGGATGGATTCTATTGTTGCCGGGCAATCGTTTGGCAGCAATGAGCGCGCACAGCGATTAACAGATCAAAGGCGTTATGTTTGATTTCAAAAGCGCGGCCACGCGCGAACGTGGTCGTTTCATGTTGCGAGTCTGGATTGCCGCGTTGGCTGTCCTGGTGGCCTTTGGCATACTGGGATGGCGCTTATACGTCTTGCAGGTCAAGCAGCACGATGGTCTGTTGCAAAGAGCGGACAGTAACCGCACGATGGTTCTACCCGTGCCGCCGCGTCGTGGCGAGATTGTCGATCGAAACGGCGAGGTGTTGGCCCGTAACTTTCTAAGTTACACACTTGAGGTTGTGCCTGGGCGGGTTGGATCGATCGATCAGATGCTCGATGAGCTTGAGCAAGTCATCGATCTAAGTGACCGTCAGAGGCGCCAATTTCAGCGCCGTTTGCGTGAGGCAGGCCCTTTTTCCGAGGTGCTGCTGCGCAACGACCTCACCGATGTAGAGGCGGCCTACTTTGCCGCACAGGCGTTTCGCTTCCCCGGTGTGGGGCTCAAGGCGCGATGGGTGCGGCAATACCCGCAGCACGAGGTGGCAGCCCACGTGGTGGGCTACGTTGGCCGTATCTCGGAGCGAGATCTGGAAAGTCTGGACAGGCGAGGCGATCTAGGCAATTATCGGGGCACCGATATCATCGGCAAAAAGGGCATTGAACTGTCGTGGGAGTCAAGCCTGCACGGGCGCACCGGCATTGAGTCCATCGAAGTAACGGCTCGGGGTCGGCCGGTGCGCACGCTACATCGGGTTGACCCCGTGCCGGGTCAGGATCTGGTGCTCTCGATTGATCTGGAATTGCAACGAGTCGCCGAACAAGCCTTTGAGGGTCGCCGCGGTGCGTTGGTGGCCATCGACCCTAACACCGGTGACATCCTGGCCTTTGTTTCGCAGCCCTCATTTGACCCCAATCTCTTTGTCGATGGCATTGATCATGAGAGCTGGCGTCAGTTAAACGAGTCCGAAGATCATCCGCTTGTCACCAGACCGGTCTATGGCACTTACCCGATTGGGTCGACTTACAAGCCATTTGTGGCTTTGGCCGCGCTCACGCTAGGCCATCGCACGCCTGAGCAGCGGATTTTTGATCCGGGCTTTTACGAAATGGGCGGTACCCGGTTTCGAAACGCCGGCTCCATTGCCTATGGTCACGTCGATGCTCATCGGTCGCTCGTTGTCTCCTCGGATACTTACTACTACTCATTGGCCGAGCGCATTACGGTCGATGCGTTACACGATTTCATGAAGCACTTTAGTTTTGGTCAAAAAACGGGTGTTGACATCGTGGGTGAGCGCACCGGCATCTTGCCTTCGACCTCATGGAAACGTAGCGCGTTTCGTGACCCGCAACAGCAGCGCTGGTATCCCGGCGAGACGGTCTCGGTTTTGATTGGGCAGGGCTATAACGCTTTCTCGATCATGCAGCTTGCGCAGGCCACGGCAGTGCTTGCCAACGGCGGGACTTATTATCGACCGCGCCTGGTGACGGCTGTCAAGCCAAGTGATGCCTTGGTGCCAGAGCCCTTGCCCATCGAAATCACCCGTAAGCTCGATCTCAATGAGCAGCACTTGAAAGTGATCACCGATGCGCTGGTCGACGTCACTGTTACAGGGACTGCGCGGCGCGCGTTTGCCGGCACGCCCTATCAGGCGGCTGGTAAAACCGGCACCATCCAACTCTTTAACCTCAAAGGTGCGAAGTACGTTGAGTCCGAGGTCGATGAACGCTTGCGTGACCACGCCGCCTTCATGGGCTACGCCCCAGCAGAAAACCCCACCATTGCTCTAGCCGTTTTAGTTGAGAATGCTGGTTGGGGCGGTGCGGTCGCAGCACCGATTGCACGGCGTATCTTTGATGCCTGGTTGCTGCCCGATGATCAGGCGCTTGCCAGCCGCCAGAGTCCGCCTGCGCAACCATGATCAGTCTTTTTAATTGGGTCGTTCGCTTCTTTCGGGCCATTGATTGGCCGCTATTTTTAATTGTTCTGAGCTTGTCGTGCCTGGGCTTGTTGGTCATGCACTCAGCGGTTGGCTCGACCGATTGGCGCTTTGCCGACCAGCGCCGCTACTTTATCGCAGCATTGGCTGTGATGTGGCTTGTCGCTTTGGTGCCCACGCACTGGCTGTTGCGTATTGCGCCCGTGCTCTTTGGCGTGGCGCTTGGCCTGTTGGTTGCCGTGTTGTTCTTTGGTGAGACCAGCAAGGGGGCGACGCGGTGGCTAAACCTGGGGTTTATTCGGCTGCAGCCCTCGGAGATTATGAAGATCGCTTTGCCCTTGTTTTTGGCTTGGTATTTTTATCGGCGCGAAGGCAAGCGCAACCTGTTTGACTTCATCCTCGCTTTTTTGATTGTGCTGATCCCCTTTGCGCTGATCGTGCAGCAGCCCGACTTGGGCACCGCATTGCTCATTGGTGCAGCTGGATTTTTCGTGATCTATCTGGCCGGCCTGTCTTTTAAGCTCTTGATTCCAGTGGCGCTAGCGGCTGTCATCGGGCTAGGTTCGGTGCTCGTTTATGAAGACACGTTGTGCGCGCCCGAGACCAATTGGGTTCTATTGCACGAATATCAAAAGAGCCGTGTTTGCACCCTACTGGATCCCACCAAGGACCCACTAGGCAAGGGCTTTCATACGATCCAGTCAACCATTGCGGTGGGCTCAGGCGGCTTGTATGGGCGCGGCTACATGAGCGGCACACAAGCGCAATTGGATTTCATTCCTGAGCGCACAACCGATTTCGTCTTTGCCGTATTTGCCGAAGAGTTTGGCTTGTACGGGGCGTTAAGCCTGCTGGCTTTGTTTGCCCTCTTGATCGCGCGCGGCTTGGTGATCGCTGCGCGTGCGCGCACGACCTTCTCTCGGCTGGCTGCCGGCAGCCTGACGCTGGTTTTATTCGTCTACGTCTTTGTCAATGTTGGTATGGTCATTGGCGTTTTGCCGGTCGTGGGCGTGCCATTGCCGTTTTTCAGTTACGGCGGCACTGCACTTCTGACCCTGGCTATTGCCATCGGTATCTTGATGAGCATCAGTGCTGATCAAGCCTCACCGCAGCCCAACAACAGCCGAACCGGTTTAGGCAGTCCGTAATCGGGTAGTTCAGCGTAGGCGACCCAGCGACAATCGTCGTCTGGCACGGGTAGTTCTTGGAGTGCCTCGCTAAGCTCTACGCGCCAGACGCAAATTACCATGGTGAAGTGAGTCAGTTCATGTGCAAAATCAGCCATGCGCTGCGCTGGCGGCAAGCGCCAGCGCGCAGCCAAGGTTGTGTCGGTCGGCAGGCACCACAGGCCACCCCAGACGCCCTGGGCAGGTCGTTTTTGTAGCAGCACATATCCTGGGGCGTTGAGCCACAGTAGTTCAAGTGATCGGCGCGGCTTGGCCCGCTCGCGCTTGGCTTTGACGGGCAAGCGCTGGGGCTGGCCACTGCGTTTGGCAACGCAGCTGCGTGCCACCGGGCATGCGTTGCATCGTGGCTGGCGCGCCAGGCAAACGGTGGCACCCAAATCCATCAACCCTTGCGTGTAGCGCGCCATGGCGTCGGGGGCTGCTGCGATCAGTTTGGTGCTGGGTAACTCTTGCTGGGCTAATTGCGCCAACGACCTGAGGGTGTCGGCGCGCGAGATGTCTTGCTCGATGCCAAAATGGCGACACAGCACTCGCTTGACATTGCCGTCCAAAATAGCGGCGCGCTCGCCGTAACAAAACGCGGCAATCGCCGCAGCTGTGGACGGTCCGATACCGGGCAGGGTTTGCAGTTGCTGCGCGTTATCTGGGAAACAACCGCCATGCTCGTTGGCGACGATCCGTGCGCAAGCATGCAGGTGGCGCGCTCGAGCGTAGTAGCCCAAGCCCGACCAGAGCGCGAAGACCTCGTCGATGTCGGCTTGGGCCAAATCATGGGCGGTGGGAAATCGAGTCAGGAATCGGTTGTAGTAATCGATTACGGTTGCAACCTGCGTTTGTTGCAACATGATTTCCGATAGCCAGACCCGGTAAGGGTCAGTGGTTTGCTGCCAGGGCAAATGGTGCCGCCCGTGCTGACGTTGCCAAGAGACGATACGCGTGGCCAAGCGCTCGCGGCTCATGGCGTCAGTAGCGCGTATGGCGCGTAACTGACCAGCGCGCCGAGCCCGCCCCTAAAGCGATGGCAGCCAGGACATAGAGCAACAACGATGAGCCAGTGGGCAAGCGCAACGCAAACAAGCTGTCATAGGTTTGCGTCAAGTCAGTCAGCGCACCGTTTAGCGGCATCAAAGCCAAGTGTGCAAGTCCGATGGCAATTAGGGCTGCAGCCGCACAAGTCAGCCCCCCTTGATAGAGAAACGGGCGTCTGACAAAGGCTTCGGTGGCGCCCACCAGACGTGCGACTGCGATTTCATCACGCAAAGATAGCGCTTGCATGCGCACGGTGTTAAAGACCGCAGCCAGTACGACTAGCACAATGATGAATGTCACCAGCGCCAGGCTGATCTTGCCCATTCGCAATAGCGCCTCTAGGCGTTGGACCCAGACGCTGTCGAGCTGTACAAACTGCACACCGTCAAGCAAGCGCCATTGGGTGGCCAATATTTCGGCGTTGGTGGCCATGGCATCGTCAGCGGCAATGGTCACGCTGATGGCGTCAGGCAGGGGGTTCTCGGGCAGCGCCGCTAGCGCTTGTGCCCAGGCATCGTTGGCTTGTAGCGCCTGCATCGCCTGTTCTTTTGTGACGAGCGAGACATCAAGCACAATCGGGTCATCACGCTCGCTGATGCTTTGCGCTACGGCCTGCGCTTGTGCCAAGCTGGCCTGGGGCTGCATGAAGACCGTCAACGACGGGTTTGGTGAAATCTGTTGGCTCACTGGGGCAATGGACACCAACACGGCACCACCCATGAGCGGCAAGGCCAGCGCTAACGCAATCACGGCCACATTGGTCATGAACGAGAACGGCTGCTGCAACAGTCGGCGCAAAGTCACAGCCAAAGCGTAGCGATGTTCTTGAATCAGTTGCTGGCTCATGATTTCGGTACCGCAAAGTCACGAAACCGCCCGGGCTCAACCACAAAGACCCGATGCGCGTATTGAGCCATCAGGTCTTCGTCGTGCGTGGCTACCAAGGTTGTGACACCGACTTGGTTGAAGTCTTTAAACACCGACATGACTTTATTGGCGGTATCGCGATCGAGATTGGCTGTGGGCTCATCGGCGATCAATAGCGCCGGGCGATTGACAATTGCACGCGCAATTGCCAAGCGCTGCTGCTCACCGCCCGATAGTGAAATGGGGTTGTCTTGTTCTTTGCCAGCTAGTCCGACCTTTTGCAAAGCGGCGCGCGCACGCGATCGGGCCAGACTCGCCGATTGACCGGCTACAGCCAGCGGTAGCGTGACGTTCTCAAGTGCGCTGCGATCATAGAGCAAGTGCGTGTCTTGCAAAATGACCCCTACAGCACGGCGCAGATAAGGCCGCGCGCGAGCCGTCAGGTTCTCAAGCCGCTGGCCATTGACCCGAATGGCACCTCGGCTACAGGGCTCGAGCCCGGCGATTAGCTTTAGTAACGTCGATTTGCCAGCACCAGACGGCCCGGCAATAAAGATGAACTCCCCGGGCGTGACCTCAAACGAGACATCCTCCAGGATGTTGGCGCCAGGGCGATAGGATTTAAAGACGTGTTGAAATTCGATCATGATGGATCTGAGTGATAGTTGCGCTAGTGTAAACCGCCACTATCGTGGCGGTGTGCCATCCCAACGCTAAAAATAACGCAATCTATCAGATTGGCATGGTGCGCCGCAAAAAAGGTAGGCCGCTACAGTAGAATATGAGCGTCAGACCCAAATGTCAGGCGATTAAAAGGAATCTAAAGCCATGGCTAAGAACTACGAATCTGAAATCACCCAGTTTTTGAAGGACTACAAAAAAACCCACCCTGACGTTGAGCAGCGCCAGCGTGAGGGACGCTCACGTCTTTGGGACCGCCAACAAGATGCCGAGCTCCAAGATGGCTTCAAACAGGCCAAGGTCGCCCAGCGCCCCTACGTCTATCAAAACGATTAAGTCCGCATGATGCAGACCGGCCCGACCGATCCGTCATTTCAGGCGCTAGTGGCGCCGCCCATTGACTCGACCCCCGATGTGGTCGATGCGGTGGCCATTGCCCGTCTATACGGCGAGCCGCTATTTGATTTACCCCAAGACCTTTACATTCCGCCAGATGCACTCGAGGTTTTTTTAGAGACCTTTGAGGGCCCGCTTGATTTGTTGCTCTACCTGATCCGCAAGCAAAATTTCAATGTGCTCGATATCCCGATGGCTGAAGTCACGGCGCAGTATCTGTCTTATGTCGAGCAGGTTCGGGCCACCAATCTGGAGCTCGCCGGCGAGTATCTCCTGATGGCGGCCATGCTCATCGAGATCAAGGCACGGATGCTGCTGCCGCTCAAGCCACGAGCCGATGGCCAAGAGCCAGAAGACCCAAGAGCTGAGTTGGTGCGTCGTCTGCTTGAGTACGAGCAGATCAAGCTCGCCTCACAGAAGCTTGACGAGTTGCCTCGGGTTGGGCGTGATTTTTTCACGGCCCACGCCAGTGCAGACATCGAAGTGCAACGCATGCAGCCAAGCGTGGATCTCTCGGATTTAAGAAACGCATGGGCCGATATATTGCGCCGTGCCAAGCTTAACGCGCACCATCACATCACCCGTGAGCAACTGTCGGTTCGCGAGCACATGACACACATCTTGCGACATCTGTCTGATATCAAGTTTATTGAATTCGGCGATTTGTTCATGAGTCGTATTCGTGAGGGTGCGCCAGTGGCGGTGGTTGTGGTGCATTTTCTGGCGTTACTTGAACTTGCCCGAGAGTCGTTGCTAGAAATCACCCAGGCCGAACCATACGCGCCGATTTACGTACGCCTGTCCTATGCAAGCGCGACGGCGCAGTAAAGCCGTCTAGCTTGGGAGAAATAAGTGAAAGTTGTACATACCGTTGAGCAATTGCGCGATCAATTGCGAGGCCAAACCCGCGTTGCTTTTGTGCCCACGATGGGCAACCTTCATGCCGGCCATCTGTCGCTCATGCGCACGGCACGCCAGCATGGCGACCCGGTGGTCGCAAGCATCTTTGTCAACCGCCTGCAGTTTGGCCCTAACGAAGATTTCGAGAAGTATCCGCGCACGCTTGACAACGATATCGCCAAGCTTGAGCAAGCACGTGATGTTTACGTTTTGTTTGCCCCTGATGAGCGCGAGCTCTATCCAGAGCCCCAGACGTTTCGCGTTCAACCGCCGGCTGACTTGGGCGATATCCTTGAGGGCGAATATCGCCCGGGGTTTTTCCAAGGCGTCAGTACCGTGGTGCTCAAACTCTTCTCCTGTGTGCAGCCTCGGGTTGCGGTGTTTGGCAAGAAAGACTACCAGCAACTCATGATCGTGCGTGCGATGTGTCGGCAATTTCAACTGCCCGTTGATGTCTTGGCCCACGAGACGGTGCGCGCTGAAGATGGACTGGCTTTGTCTTCGCGCAATCATTACCTCAGTGCCCCACATCGGGTGCAGGCGGCAGCGCTTTATGCGCAGCTGCAACACGTGCGCAATCAACTGCTGCAGGGCGTCTCGGATGTGGCCGCGCTTGAGCGCCAAGCCGCCCAGACGCTTGAGTCAACTGGCTGGCAAGTCGACTACATCGCGGTGCGACGCCAGCGCGATCTGCTCAAGCCCCAAGCGCAGGAAATTACCAGCGGCGAGCCGTTAGTCGTGCTCGCCGCGGCAAAGCTCGGGCAAACACGCCTGATCGATAACCTTGAGGTGTAAGTTGCGACGTTTGTCAATAACTTACTAGGGAAACCCCGACTGTCAGATTTGACAGCTTTCCCTGTCTTCGGAGCTTTGAGAGACTGCCAACCATACTGTATGGAGGCAGCATGAAAATAGCCAGGAACGTTGATCAATTGGGTTGGCAGGCACTGACGGCCCGTGAGCGCGAATTGCTCTACCCCGTGACCGAAGGTAAGGCAAATAAACTCATTGCCATGGAGCTTGGCATCTCGATGCGCACCGTCGAGGCGCACCGCTCGAGGATCTTCAAAAAAATGGGTGTGCGCAACGCCGTTCAACTCGCCCGGGCGGTATACGCTGACCCCGAACTGGCACAGCGACTGGCGCATCGAGCGCCTTCACAGGCTGATCCAAGCCAATCCTAGAGGCAGTTGGGCTGCGGTTGTCCGTCGAGTTCACTAATCGGATCGAGGTCGGGCTGGCGGTTCAATGTGTAGGTCAGGTTCACCGCCTCGCCATCGATTGAACGCAAACGCAAGACATCGTAAGCCGTGACAGTGAACTCAGCGCGGATATTTTGTTCGCCGTCCATCAACAAAACGCGTGGCGGCTGCATGGCCAGACTACGCCAGCAGCCTTGTTCGGTCATCGCTTGGCCGCTGCTGCCTTGCTGGCCGTCGAGGTACTGCACACGGGCACGCCAGCGTCGATTGGGCGCGACCGTTAGAGTGACTTGCTGGGCGGTGCAACGCATGTCCTGATGAAAGCACGGCAGCGTCCCAAAAAAGGTCTCAGGTCTGGGAAACAATCCGCCTGGGCTGGCGCGCTCCTCGTTGATCTGGCGTTCAAGTTGTTCTTTGCCCGCTTCGGTCAAACCATCGGCTGACGCATCAGCGGCTTGTGGCAGGGGCTCACCGCGCAGCTTGATCTGAATTTGCGCAGGCGCGTGCACGGTTCTTTGGGTCACACCGCCTTCAGCCATTCGGATGGCGTCTTGCGTGGTGCTCGCCGCCGGCGGGTTGAAGTAGCCCGGTGCCTCTGTCTGAGCACAGCCGGCGCCTAGTAATGCCAGTAACACGGCGCTGGCAGATGATTTAAGCGTAAGGGGGATGGTTCGAGTGTTCATGACATCAATCGGGCAGTTAGGTCAGTGGCTTTTATTCTACGCACATTCGATCAATCTCGGGTTGTTGGACCAGGTCGATCGCCATTTTCCAATTGGATGGGTTGGATTGAGCCTCGCCTTGGCCGGCGCGGTGCTTGCTTTGAGCCATTGGTTTTGTGGGTACTTGCGCCGTGAGCTCGGGAGCTCGTCATGGCTTGGGCCAGCTAGGCGCTGGCGCACGGTGCAGCAGTGGTTCCTGGTTTGGTATCTCGCGAGTGCCTGGGCTCTGTATTTGTTGATGCCCCTGTCTGACAGCGCGCGGCTTGTCTGGCTCTTGTGGTTGGCTTTGCTCGGTCTTTTGGGGCTCATTGATGCCCAGACCGCGATCTTGCCCAACGAGTTAACGCTGGCGTTGTTGCTAGGGGGGTTGTTGTGGCAGGGACCGGTTCTGGCGCACGGCTTGCCGCCACCGGATTATGTTTGGGGTGTTTTGGTGGGCTGGGCGTTGCCCGCGGGCGTTAATGCTTGGCATCAGTGGCGCCACCGCACCATCGCCATTGGGCAGGGTGACGCTAAATTTTTGGCCGCACTTGGTGCTTGGCTTGGCCTTGGGAGTTTGCCGGTGGTCTGGTTGGTGGCTTGTGCTGGTGTGCTTGTCTATACTGCCGTTTCATGGGTCATGACCGCTCGGTGGCACTCAATCGTGACTTTCGGTCCCTTTTTGGCGCTCGGCGCCAGCGCAGCGATGCTTCTAAAATATGTTTAAGATAGGTTTAACCGGTGGAATCGGCTCGGGTAAGACGCAAGTGGCCAACCAGCTCGCCACGCTTGGCGCCACGGTAATCGATACCGACGAAATCGCTCATGCACTGACTGCCCCAGGCGGGCAAGCCATCGAGGCGATTCGCCAAGCGTTTGGCGAGCAGGCCATTGCCGCTGACGGCGCGATGGATCGCGACTTCATGCGTGCCTTGGTGTTTGAGCAGCCGCAAGCGCGCCGTGAGCTCGAAGCGATCTTGCACCCGTTGATTGGGCAAGTGGTGCAGCAGGCTAGCGCCGTCGCTAGTGGGCAGTACGTGGTGTTTGTGGTGCCGCTGCTCGTGGAGTCGGGGCGCTGGCGCGAACGGGTCGATCGTATTTGTGTGGTTGACTGTGAACCCGAGACCCAAGTGCAACGCGTCATGCAACGAAGTGGTCTGAGTCGCGAGCGCATCGAGCAGATCATGGGTGTGCAGGCCTCGCGCGCAAAGCGGTTGGCCTGCGCCGATGATGTGATCGACAACGGGGCAGATGTATCATGCGAGGCGCTTAGCGAGCAGGTCTTGGGTTTGCATCGGCAGTGGTGTAACCTAGACAAATGAGACACAAACCCGCACTGGCATCGCGACCGTGATGCGCTTTGAATACCCGTTTAACGAGCGAGTCAGGACTTGGATGCGCCTGGAATATCTGCTCGATCGGCTGAAGTACTTCTCCCAGCCAGCAGACGCACGGCTGCATCAAGTCGCACTTAGTGCGCTATTTGATGTGCTTGACGCCACCGAGCGCACCGACGCCAAAGGTGGTGTCTTGCAAGATCTTGAACGACAGAAAGTCGCGCTTGGTGCGCTAGCTGATCACCCAGGTGTAAATACTCAGGCCCTCAGTGAGGTGATCGAGGAGATCGACCGCGCGTATGTGGCGCTCTCGGTGGTTGGTCGAACAGGCCAAAGCCTGCGCGACAATGATTGGCTAACCAGTCTGCGAGGCCGCTTGGCGGTGGCCGGTGGTGGTACTCAAGTCGATATGCCTTCGTTTCATGCATGGCAATGCCAGGATGAGGCCGTTCGGTGCGCCGATTTACAGCAATGGATTGAGCCGCTTTTGCCGTTGGATCAAGGCATTTCACTGGTGATGCGACTGCTGCGTCAATCCGGTGAGCAAGAGCACGCCGTGGCCCAACAAGGTGCGTATCAACAGATGCTCGGTGGCAAAACCTATCAGTTGTTGCGCGTCTGGCTTGACCCTGCCATCGGTGTATTTCCTGAAATGAGCGCCAACAAATACATGGCCTGGGTGCGGTTTTCCGAGCAAATCGGGCAGTCCAAACCGCAGCATGTCCAGCGTGACGTGCCGTTTCGTTTCGCTCTGTGCGCGCTCTAGTTTTTTTGGGGCAAGTTCATGCCACGTTTCCTGAGCCAGGCGCTGCGTTCGTTGTCTGTCAGTGCGCTGGCCATCGCGGCGTTAGCCGGCTGTAGTGTTGGGCCTGATTATGAACGCCCAGCGCTTGATCTAGGCGCCTTTTTCGAGCAAGACCAAGCCAACCCCGGCTGGGTGCCAGCCGCACCGTCCTACGCAGGTTCGCAGCAGCCTTGGTGGCTCATATTTGCTGACCCCG
This sequence comes from Burkholderiaceae bacterium, assembly GCA_007116135.1. Taxonomy (GTDB): domain Bacteria; phylum Pseudomonadota; class Gammaproteobacteria; order Burkholderiales; family Burkholderiaceae_B; genus Algicoccus. Next base: position 6,280 of record SKIZ01000124.1, on the reverse strand, counting down.
CGCTTGACGCCTTGATGGTGGACTTAAACGCACAAAACCTAAGCATCGAGCAGGCCCAGGCGCAATACGAGCAAGCGCTAAGCACGGTGCGCCAGACCAACGCAGCGCTCTATCCCACGGTTGGCCTGACTGGTGATGTCACGCGTGCCGATACGGCGATTGTGCTGCCGGGCACACCGGTGGTGGCTGCGGGCACAGGACCCTTTACCGAGTTTGCCGGCAATCTGGGCTTGAGTTGGGAAGTTGACTTGTGGGGTGCAGTCGCGCGCCGCAGCGAATCAGCACAAGCCACAGCCCAAGCCAGTGCGGCTGATTTGGCTGGCGCGCGGCTCAGTGCACAAACGGCGCTGGCGAGCACTTACTTTCAGGTCAGGGTGCTCGATGTACAAATCGAATTACTCGATCGCACCATTGATGCGCATGAGCGCTCACTGAAGCTGACACAAAACTTGGCCCAGGCCGGTTTGAATGACCCGGGTGATGTGGCGGTAGCCAAGACGCAGCTAGAGAGCTCACGCGCGCAGCGTTATGACGTGCAGTGGCGCCGAACCCAGCTTGAGAACGCAGTGGCGGTGTTGCTTGGGCAAACGCCAGCGAGCTTCTCATTGCCACCACGCCCCTCGTTTGCCATAGAGCCACCGCTGATTCCTGTGGGGGTGCCCTCCACCTTGTTGCAACGACGTCCTGATATTGCCGCAGCCGAGCGGCGCACGGCGGCGGCTAATGCACAGATTGGGGTTGCAACGGCTGCGTGGTTTCCTGAGCTAACGATCTCGGCCACAGGTGGTTACCGCTCGCGCCAGTTTGCGCAATGGTTCAGTGCGCCAGCCCAGTTCTGGGCGCTTGGCCCAGCGCTGGCTCTGGCGATCTTTGATGGCGGGCGGCGCCAGGCGCAGATCGAGCAGGCTGAGGCTGGGTTTCGGGCCCAGGCAGCGAACTATCGGCTGACCGCATTGCGCGCCTTGCAGGAGGTCGAAGATGCACTGGTGCAGTTGCACTTTTTGGCTCAGGTGCAGCAGGCTCAAGCACAGGCAGTTGCCGCTGGCCGCGAGTCATTGCGCATTCGGCGCAACCAGTACGAGCAGGGGCTGGTGGATTATTTGAGTGTGGCGGTGATTGAGACCAATCTCTACAACAATCAACGAAATGCCATCAATGTCATGGGCGATCGGTTAGGCGCCAGTGTTCGTCTGGTTGCCGCTTTAGGTGGTGGCTGGTCAGTCGATGAGCTCGCGGATGCCGGCAACCCCGTGAGCCCCCCTTGATTGGGCATGCAGCAAAAGATCGCTGCGTTGTCCGCCAATCGCAAATACCGGTAGTCCTGCATGTAGTGTCAAACGCTCAAAGGCATCCCAACCCAAGGTTGGTGCGCCCGGATGCGATGCCGTTGGCAAAACTGGCCCAAGCACTGCAAAATCGGCTTGCAGCTTGCGTGCGTGATCGAGTTGGGCTTGGTCATGTGTAGACACGGCCAACCAGCGCCGCTCTAACTCGGCTGGGCGCTCTTGCAGTGCTGCGGCATCTTGGCTGCGCAGATGAACGCCATCGGCCAAAGACCATAAGTCGCGGTCATGCACGCTATTGATCATGAGCTGCGCGCCGGCCTCGTGACAAAGCGCACGCACGTTATGAAACGCTTGGCGCAAGGCGCAACCCGCGTCTTGTTCTTGCCAGGCCGGTTCACGCCACTGCACTAAGCTGATGCCTTGGTCGAGTGCGCGTTTTAGACGCGCCACGAACGCATCAAAGCCCCAGGCCTGACCGGCTGACGAAATGAGGTAGCGCTCAGGGATACGTAACCATCGAAGTGGTGGGTACGTTGCGGGCAACAAGTCTGAGCGCGCTAGCGCATCTTCTAGACTGACCCACGCTAATTGCTGTTGCTCGCGGCTTTCGGGTTGTCCACGCCAGGCAGTGACACGACAAAAGGACAGACGCACGGTTGTGTTTGGATAGTGGTGCACATAGGTCACCCAAGGCGTGGCGAGCTGAACATCGATGCCAAGCTCTTCGTGCAACTCACGATTGAGGGCTTGAAGCACCGTTTCGCCGGCCTCCAGTTTGCCACCGGGCAGCTCCCACCAGCCAGCCCAAGGCTTGCCGCTTGGGCGCTGGCCAAGCAACACCTGGCCGTGCGGGTCAATCAGCACACCGACGGCCACATCGACAATCGGTTCAGGCATGGCGCGCGGCCCAATCCCTTGCGAAATGCCACGCCACACGACCCGAGCGTGAACCGCGCTCAAGCGTCCACTGCAGCGCCTCGGTGCGCGCCTGTTCAATAGAGGCCTCTGAGCAGCCAAGCTCGCGCAACCAGTGCGCCACGATATCCAGATAGTCGTCTTGTTTAAACGGATAAAACGACAGCCACAAGCCAAAGCGCTCCGATAGCGAGATCTTTTCCTCGACCGACTCGCCCGGGTGGACTTCCCCGTCTGCCTGGTGGCGCGCCTGCAGGTTCTCGCTCATGTACTCCGGGATGAGGTGACGACGGTTTGATGTGGCGTAAATCAGCACGTTCTCGCCGGTTGCTGCAGCCGACCCGTCAAGCACAGACTTCAGTGCCTTATAGCCGGACTCACCTTCTTCAAATGACAGGTCATCACAAAAGACGATGAATCGTTCAGGCCGATCAGCCACGCAGTCAACGATGTCTGCCAGGTCACTGAGGTCTGACTTGTCGACTTCGATCAAGCGAAGTCCCTGGTCACCGAACTGGGCCAGCATGGCTTTGACCAGGGAGCTCTTGCCTGTGCCGCGCGAACCGGTCATCAGTACGTGGTTGGCGGGCTTGTGTTCGATAAAGTGTCGCGTGTTGCGCTCGATAATCGCCTTTTGGCGCTCGATGTGTTGCAAGTCTTCGGTGGTGATGCGATGTGGGTGGTTAATGGCATCAAGCCAGCCGTGCGCGGTGCCACGCTTGCGCCAGCGAAAGGCGCGCGCTTGCCAGTTCACCGGCGGCGGTGCCGGCGGTAACCAGGCTTGTAGTTGGGTCAGAACAGCATTGGCTCGCTCGATCAATTCACCGAGGTCGCGGCTAGAAGAGTCTTGTGACATGGTTTTGATGGTCAAGAACGGTAGTCAGCGTTAATGCTGACATACTCATGAGAAAAATCGCTGGTGTAGACCGTTTGGCTGACGGCGCCACGGCCCAGCGAGACGCGTACAACAATCTCGGCTTGCTGCATCACGCGCTGACCGTCAGCTTCCTGATAGTTCGCGTCACGCCCACCAGCCGTGGCCACCAACACGTCGCCTAACCACAGTTGCACTTGGCTTGCGTCCAGGTCTTCGATGCCTGCATAACCAATGGCCGCCAAAATCCGACCCAGGTTGGGATCGCTGGCGTAGAAAGCCGTTTTGACCAGCGGCGAGTGCGCAATGGCATAAGCGACCTTAAGCGCTTCGGTTTCGTTGGCTGCCTCTTGCACGGTCACGGTGATGAACTTAGTGGCGCCCTCGGCGTCACGCACGATCTTACAAGCCAGGTCCTTGGCCGCTTCGGTCAAGGCCGACTTTAACGTTGCCAAATGGGGGTCGTTTGCATCTTGTATTTGCAAAGCACCTTGACCTGTGGCCATGATGATAAAGGAGTCGTTGGTCGACATGTCGCCATCGATGGTGATGCGGTTAAACGATTGGTTGGCGATCTCAGCCATCATGCTTTGCAACAAAGGCTGGGCAACCCCGGCATCGGTGGCCAGATAGCCCAGCATGGTGGCCATGTTGGGTCGAATCATGCCTGCGCCTTTGCTGATGCCCGTGATGGTCACAGTCTTTGCGCCAATTTGAAGCTGCCTGGAGTAGATTTTTGGTAGGGTGTCGGTGGTCATGATGCTGTGGGCCGCATCAAACCATTGGTCTGGCCCCAGTGCACTGATGGCGTTGGGGATCGCAGCCTCAATGCGCTCAATAGGCAGGGGCTCCATGATGACCCCAGTCGAAAACGGCAAGACCGCTTTGGCATCAAGGCCAAGCGCACGCGCGGTGGCTTCGCACATGCGTTGTGCTTTGGCTAGCCCATCAGCGGCGGTGCCGGCGTTGGCGTTGCCGGTATTGACGATCAGCGCGCCGATATTGGCATGGGCAGTCAAATGCTGCTCGCAGACGATGACCGGCGCCGCTCTGAACCGGTTGGTGGTAAAGACGCCCGCCACGGCGCTGCCCGGTGCCAAACGAAAGACCGTCAGATCGGTCTTTGATTGTTTGCGAATACCGGCGCTCGCGACACCGATATCAACGCCGGCGACGGGGTGGATATCTTGACGCGCTGGAATAACGAGATTGACGGCCATGGTTGTCCTCTGGTTGGCGCCTTATGCTTTTGCCAGGCTTGCAAACGCTGCGTCTGCTGCCTCAACGGTGGCCTCAATGACGGCATCATCGTGCATACAGGAGACGAAACCGGCTTCATAGGCCGATGGCGCAAAATAAACGCCGCGATCAAGCATGGCGTGAAAGAAGGCTTTGAACTGTTCGATGTTGCTTGCCGAGACGTCGTCTAGGGTCGTTGGAATGCTTTTACTGAAATAGATACCAAACATGCCGCCTTCTGAGTCAGCGCTAAAGTCGATGCCATGGCGCTGTGCCGCCGAGCACAGACCGGCAGTCAGTTTGTTGGTCTGTTGGCTTAATTGGTCATAAAAGCCTGGTTCACCAAGCAACTCAAGCGTGGTGATGCCGGCGGCCACAGCCACTGGGTTGCCAGACAAGGTGCCGGCCTGGTAGACCCCGCCTAGTGGCGCGATGTGACTCATAATGTCTTTGCGCCCACCAAAGGCGCCAATCGGCATGCCACCACCGATGACTTTGGCCAAGGTCGTCAGGTCAGGGGTGACGCCCGTGATGCCTTGCACGCCCTGGGGGCCGACTCGAAATCCGGTCATCACCTCGTCAAAGATCAGAACCGCCCCGTGCGCTGTGCACTGGTCGCGCAAGGTCTGCAAAAAGCCGCTGGCTGGTTTGACCAGGTTCATGTTGCCGGCCATGGGCTCAACAATCACACAGGCGATGTCGTTGCCGTGTGCTTCAAACGCTTGAACCACGGCTTGGCTGTCGTTGAAATCGAGCACGATCGTATGGGCCACAAACTCGGCTGGCACACCGGCTGAGGTCGGGTTGCCAAAGGTCAACAGGCCCGAGCCTGCTTTAACCAAGAGGCTATCGGCATGGCCGTGATAGCAACCTTCAAACTTGATGATCTTGTTGCGCCCGGTCGCGCCGCGCGCCAGACGAATCGCACTCATGGTGGCCTCAGTGCCTGAACTAGTCAGACGCACCTGTTGCATGCTTGGCATGCGCTCGATGAGTAGCTCAGCAATGCGGATCTCCGCCTCGGTGGGCGCACCATAGGACAGTCCGTGCACGGCTGCGTCTTGCACGGCCTTGACCACCTTGGGATGGGCGTGTCCGAGAATGGCCGGCCCCCAAGAGCCGATGTAATCAATGTAGCGTTTGTCTTCGGCATCCCAAAAGTAAGGGCCTTGGGCGCGCGCCACAAACCGGGGAGTTCCCCCGACTGATCGAAATGCGCGCACCGGTGAGTTCACACCGCCTGGGATACTGCGACAGGCTCGTTCGAATAGCTCAGCGTTACGGGACATGTTGAATTTCCTTCTGCTTTTAGCGTCTGTTTACTGTCGTTTGGGGCTTGCGGCCACGAGCGCGCTAAATTGGCGCGCGGTCTGCTCGATATCAGGACTCAAAAACAACCCACCAACAACAGCTAAGCAGTCGGCGCCGGCTTGCAGCACACTTGCTGCATTGTCGGTGGTGATGCCACCGATGGCAACCACGCCGGCTTGCGGGGCGATGTCGTCTACGAGTGCGCGTGCTTGTGTCAATACGCCAAGCGCGATGGGCGGCGCTTGTGGTTTGGTGCCCGAGGCAAACATCGCACCAAAGGCGACGTAGTCAACGTTCAGTGCCAGCATATCCTTGGCGCGATCCAAATCGCCATAACACGACACGCCCAGGTACATGTTGGGTCCCAGTGCGGCGCGCACCATCGCGGGATCATCGTCATCGCGTCCTAAATGCACGCCATCGGCACCGATGGCCTGCGCGAGTCGCCAGTCATCGTTGATGATGAGAGCGACTCCGGCTTGCCGGCAGATCGGCAGCAAATGTTCAGCCAATTCGCGGCGCAGTGAGCTGTTAGCGGCCTTTTGGCGCAACTGCAGGGCTGTCATGCCGCCTTTGGCGGCCAGTCGCACGGCATGCTCGAGCGTTTGCCTCTGATCCCAGTCTGGGGTCACGCCGTACAAGCCTGATGGAAAGG